>JAHFUQ010000320.1 GCA_023265045.1 Acidimicrobiia bacterium | reverse complement strand
CCGCTGGTCGAGAATCGCTGCCACAGCTTGTCGTCGCCGCCGCGGGCGAAGACGTCGAGCCGTCCCGGCGCCCACGACACGATGGTCGGGTCGCCCTTGTAGCCCACGCCCGGTTTGGACAGGTCGGCGTAGGCGGACCACGACGACCCGTTCCAGAAGGTCGTCTGCACGCTGGTGTTGCGGCTGACGACCACGTCGACGCGCTCGTTGCCCCGCACCGCGGTCGCGTCCGCCCCCGCGGGCGTGTCGAGGCCGCCCTCAGGCCGCGGCGCGATCGGGCCGTTGCCCGGCCCGCGCGGCACGGTCGTGGTGGTCGAGGTGCTGGTGCTGGTCGACGTCGAGGAGCTGGTGGACGTCGAGGAGCTGGTGGACGTGCTCGTCGATGACGAGGTCGTCGACGAGGTCAGGTTGTCGTTCCACGTGACATCGATGTGGTCGACGAAGTTGGCCGCCGTCCGGCCCGTGAACAGAAACGTCGTGTCGCTAGCCGGCTTGGCCTCCGACCCGCCCCCAGTGAAGAAACCCGTCACCTGGGTCACCGTGGGCGAGCCGACCTTGACGATGGTGAAGGACTGGTTACCGCTCCCGTCCAGGACGCCCCCCGAGATCGTGACCTTGTCGCCCGCCGCGGACGCGGGGTCACTCGTCTGGCTGCAGTTCGTCCCGCCGCTCGAGCACGTCCTGGTGCTGGTGAAGCTCGCCGCCCCGGCGGTGCCGGGGACGACCAGGTAGGCCGTGATAAGGGCGAACGCGACCCACAGGGCGCGTTTCGAACGGCGTTGCTCGTCCGTCATGAGCTCCACCTCAGCTGCCTCGTTCGCGTTGCGCCGTCGCTCGGGGAAGGTGTGCTGCGTCCCTCTCCGCGGCACCGGCTACGCAGGAGTTTCCTCACCGCCGGTCCTCCTCGGGTTGGTTCTTGAGCCAGAAGCCTAGGCCAAGGCGACCCCCGCGTCCGACCATCCTCACGCCGGATGGATCCGGATGGCGCCGACGACCTGGTTGGCGAGGGCCACGAGACCGTCGCGAGCGGCGAAGTTTCCGAGGACGACGTAGAGGCAAAACGCCCTGCCCGCAGCCGAAAAGAAGGCCTGGGCGCCGGCCTGGCCCGGCCGCGACCGCTGGAGGGCGCCGGGGCTGAATGCGGCCGGATCCAGGGCGGCGGGCGCGCCTTGCCCAGCGAAGAGCGGCTGCGCCGTCTGCGCCCGGTCGTACTCGAGCAGCACGACGAGCACGTCGTTGCGGCCCATCAATTCGACCGCGCCGCTGCCAAAGTCGCCCCGCTCGTTGGGGAGCGGAAAGGTCGCGGCGTGCAGCGCCGCCCTCGCCGACGCACCGTCGTCGCGGCTGTAGAGGCGCCCGTCCCACCCGATGGGGAGGTCAATGGAGAGGCCGAAGCCGGTCAGCCCGGCCACGCCCGGCCCCTCACCAACGCAATGCGGCCGCCACCCCGCCGCCCACCGCCACCGCGGCCTGGACGCCCACCGCGAGCCGGCGCGTCACGCCGTCCCACGCCGCCACCCGGCGGTGCAACCGGTGAAGCTGGTCGGGGCTGCGCACGCCGGCGGCGGCGAGGATCGTCAGCCCCCGCACCAGGCCAAACGCGGCTCCGATGGCCAGGCCCCCGGCCGCCGAGCCCGAGAGCAGGGCGAGGGCGAAGGCCAAGTAGACGGTGAAGCTGCTGACCACGGTCACGACGCCCAGGCCCAGCTGGAAGCCGAAGCTGGCGCCGTAGACCCAGCCCCGGTAGCGCCCGAGCCACTCCTCGTCGACCTGCCGGCGGACGGTCGGCACCGACGCCCGCAGGTCGAGGGCCACGCCGATGAGCGCGAGCGCCAGCATGGCCGCCCAGGCGAGGCGGGGTGGCCGCCCGGCGCCCACCCAACCGAGGGTCGCCCCGAACAGCGCCGCGCCGGCGACCGTCGCCGTCACGTAGGCGGCGGCGGTGAGGCCCCATCGTTGCCGTCGGCTCCGCTCCCCGAGCGGATGGATGCTGGCCAGCATCGACTCGCCTCACGGCGACCACGTCGAGCGCAATCCGGCGACGACCGCCACGGTCAGG
>JAHFUQ010000319.1 GCA_023265045.1 Acidimicrobiia bacterium | reverse complement strand
CATCGACGCCGAGCGGTTTGGGGCGCTCATCGGCGCCGGACGGGCCAAGATGGCGGCAGGGGAGGCGGCCGAGGCGGTCGAGTCCCTCCGGGAAGCGCTGAAGTTGTGGCGGGGCTCGCCTTATGCCGACCTCGCGAGAGCGGCGTTCTTGCAGCCGGAGATCGTTCGTCTCACTGAGCTGCGATCAGGCGCGTTGGAGAGCCTCGCCGAGGCCGGCCTGGCCGCCGGGGAGCATGCGTCCCTGATCCCCGACTTGGACCGGCTCGCGCACGATGAGCCCATCCGCGAGCGACGTTGGGAGCTGCTCGCCCTCGCCCTCTACCGGTCCGGCCGCCAGACCGAGGCGCTCCGGGTCCTGCAGCATGCCCGGCGGACCCTCGTCGAGGAGCTGGGCATCGAGCCCGGTCTGGGGTTGCGGCGCCTGGAGCGGGACATCCTCCAGCAAGCGCCGTCGCTGGAGTGGCGCCCACCGGTCACCCCCGAGAAGCCGACCCCCACCGCGGACTGCACGCCCAGCCCCCTCCTCGTCGGGCGGGAGGCCGAGCTGACCCATCTCCGCGGCGCCCTGGATGCCGCCACCGGCGGGCACGGCCGGGTGGCGCTGATCTCGGGCGAGCCCGGCATCGGCAAGACGCGGCTGGCCGAGGAACTGGCCGCGTACGCCTTGTCAGAAGGCGTGCAGGTCGCGTGGGGACGGGCCCCCGAGGGCGACGCCGCGCCCGCCTACTGGCCATGGGTCCAGATCGTGCGCGCGCTGGCGACGGAGGGCAGCCCCAATGCGGTACGCCAGGCGTTGGCCACCGACGCTGAGGAGCTGGTTCGGCTGGTGCCTGAGGTTAAGGAGCTGGCCGGCCGCAAGCTCGGACGCCCCCCCGAGGTGGCGTCGGACACGGCCCGCACCCGGCTCTACGACGCCGTGGTGGGGTTTGCCCTGCGGCTCGCGGAGGGCCGGCCGTTGCTGCTGGTGATCGACGACCTGCACTGGGCCGACGTGCAGACGCTGCAGCTCGTGCAGCTCCTGGCTTGGCGCCTCGTGGCCGCGCCCGTCCTGCTGGCCGCGACGTACCGGATGCACGACACCGGGACGTCCGGGCCGGTCGTCGCCACCCTGGCGTCCCTCGCCCGCGTTCCTGGGCTCCTGCGGGTGCAGCCCGAGGGCTTGACCGAGCCCGATGTCCGGCGCTTCGTCGCCCACGCGACGGGTATGGAGGCCAGCCCCGAGGTGGCGGAGATCATCTGCGCCCGGACCGAGGGGAATCCGTTCTTCGTTTCCGAGCTGGTGAAGCTGCTGCAGGCGAAGGGCCAGCTCTCCGAGCCGCACGGCGATGCGATCTGCCGCGACGTTCCGATGGGGGTGCGCGACGTCATCCGCCAGCGCCTGGCCCGCCTCCCCGAAGCGGCCCTGTCGTTGCTGGCGACGGCATCCGTCGTGGGGCGTACCTTCGAGGCCGAGGTCGCGGCGGCCGCCACAGGCGTCGACGACGATCAGGCCCTCGATCTGATCGAATCCACCCTCTCCGTCGGGGTCGTCGTCGAGCACCCGAGCATTGTCGGGCTGTACCGGTTCTCCCACAGCCTCGTGCGCCAGACGGTGTACGACGGGTTGTCGGCGTTACGCCGGGCGCGCCTGCATCGGGCCGTCGGCTTGGTGCTCGTGCGTACCGCCGGGAGCGACGAGAATCGGGCGGCGGAGATTGCCGACCACTTCCTCGCCGCCGGCGCCGCCGCGGGCGAGGGCGACGAGGCCTACACGTGGGCGGTCCGGGCTGCGGACCGGGCCGCGCTCACGCTGGCTTTCGAACAGGCCGAGGGGCTGCTGGCGCGGGCCATGGAGCTCGCTCGCAACCGCCCCGGGCAGGACGGGCTGCGGCTTGAGCTGGCCGCCCAGAAGCGCCTCGCCGGGGTGCGGCTCATGCGGCACTGGTATGCCGCGCCGGAGGTCGGGGAGGCCTGGACGCGGGCCGTCGAGCTCTCCCGGCGGGTCGAAAGCTCGCCCGATGTCCTTCCGACCATGTGGGGCGCATGGTGCTACCGCTACATCCGCAGCGACCTCGCCGACGCCAT
>JAHFUQ010000031.1 GCA_023265045.1 Acidimicrobiia bacterium | reverse complement strand
GAGGCCGACGTGATCCTGGCCGAGCTGAAGTTCCGCTACTTCGACCTGCTGCGCGCCCACGCCCCGGTGCTCGACGTCGGGTGCGGGCGGGGCGAGCTCCTGGCCGCGCTGGTCGAGGAGGGGATCGAGGCGACCGGCGTCGACAGCGACGCCGAGATGGTGACCGAGGCACTGGAGCGCGGCGTCACCGTCCAACTCGGCGACGCCCTCGCCTACCTGCGCGCCGTCCCCCAGCAGTCCCTGGGCGCGGTCGTCGCCGTCCAGGTCCTCGAACACCTGCCTTTCGACGCGGTACTGGAGCTGATCGAGCTGGTGCGCTCCCGGCTCCGCCCCGGCGGCCTGTTCGTGGCCGAGACGCCCAACCCGGCGTCGCTCGTCGTGCTGGGCAACTCGTACATCCTCGACCCCACCCACGTGCGGCCCCTGCACCCGTCGCTGCTGGCCTTCCTGTGCGAAACGGCCGGGTTCCGCGACGTCCGCCTCTCGTTCTGGGCGCCGGCCGAGGACTACCAGCTCAAGCCCATCGACGACCCCGACGCCCCGCCCTGGGTGGCGCACATCAACGCCGCCTTCGCCCAGCTCAACCAGGTTCTCTTCGGCCCCCAGGACTACGCCGTCATCGCCATCACCCCGCCCTGACGGAGGTAGTGCCAACAGACCATACGAGCCGCCACCGGGAATGCCGTAGTCGTAGAGGTGACCACCACCCGCTCAGGGCGAGCGCGACGACGCCGGGCCCTTTCGGCGATCCCGCGCTGGCCGCCTTCGCGGATGCGCTCCCCCACATCGTGTGGATGTCGAGCGCGGACGGGTCCGTCATCGAGTTCAACCGCCGGGGGGTGGCGTACTTGGGCGTCGCCCGCGGCGCAGTCACCCTGCGGGAGGCGTTCTGCCTGCTTCACGCCCGGGACATCCCCCGGGTCCGCGCCGTTTGGGAAAAGGGGCTCCGCACGGGGACCGCGTTCGAGGTCGAGACGCGCATCCGGCGCGCCGACGGCGTGTTCCGCTGGAACTCCGTGCGCGCCGCCCCGGTGCGCGGCGCTGACGCCCGCGTTTCGGCATGGGCCGGCACGGCCACCGACATCGAAGACGGCCGGCGGTTGCACGAAGGGTTGCGTCTCGCCGAGCGGCAGGCGGCTGAGGCCCTCACCGTGCTGGAGTCGCTCCAGGCGACGGCCCCCGTCGGGTTCATCCTCGTCGATCGCGACTTCCGCTTTGTGCGGGTCAACGAGCGGGCGGCGGCGATCACCGGGCACGCGGCGGCCGACCACATCGGGCGGACGCTGGCGGAGATGGTGCCCGCGCTGTGGCCGCAGGCCGAGCCCGCACTCCGCCGCGTCCTGGCCACCCGCGAAATCGTCGCCGACGTGGAGCTGAGCGGCGAGGGCGCCAGGGAGCCGGGCATGGTCCACGACTGCCTCGTGACCTTCTATCCCGTTTCGATCGCCGGAGCGGTCACGGGCGTCGGCGTGGTCATCGTGGACGTGACCGAGCGCAAGCGGGCCGAGGTTGCCCAAGCCGCCCTCGTGCGGGCGTCGATCCTGGCCATCGCCGCGGTGGTGGAGGCTCGCGACCCCTACACCGCCGGCCACCAGGGCCGCGTCGCGGAACTCGCCGCCGCCATCGCCGCCGAGCTCGGGCAGGACGCCCATGAGACCGAGGGCATCCGGCTGGCTGCCAGCATCCACGACATCGGCAAGATCGCAGTGCCGTCCGAGATCCTCAACAAGCCGGGCCCGCTCAGCGCGCCCGAGGTCGAACTGATCAAGGAGCACGCCCAGGCGGGCCACGACATCGTCGCCGGGATCGACTTCCCCTGGCCCATCGCCGAGATGATCCTCCAGCACCACGAGCGCCTCGACGGCTCCGGCTACCCGCAAGGGCTTCGAGGCGACGGGATCCTCCTGGGCGCCCGCATCATCGCCGTGGCCGACGTCGTCGACGCCATGGAGGCGCACCGGCCCTACCGCCCCGCCCGCGGGCCTGAGGCGGCCATGGCGACCCTCATCGACGGGCGAGGCGCCCTGTTCGACGCCGGCGTGGTGGACGCGTACCGCCGGGTGGCGGGGCGATGACCGGGCGCCCTTCCCGCCGCCAGATGGGGCCGAGCGGGCGGACGGTGACGCTGTGCGGGCTGGGGCTGCTGTGCGGCCTGACGATGCTGGTGGCGGTGGCGAGAGCCATGGCGCCGGCGTCGTCGAACGCGGCCGCGCTGGCCAGGCACGCCTTTCCCGCGGTCAACGCGCTGCACGAGACTTCGGTTGCCCTGGCCGAGGAGCAGGTCGCGTACGCCGGTGCATCGGAGGCGTCTGGAGCGGAGCGCGCCAAGGCGCTGGTGGAAGCGCTGGCCGCCGAGGAGGCGGCCGACGCGCAGTGGGACCTGTACCTGCAGCACCGGCCGCCCCGAGCAGACGCAAAACCGTTCGAGCAGGCCTACGAGGCGGCCCACGGGCGCGGCAAGGAACTCGAGACGAAGCTGGTGGCGTCGGACCCCTCCGATCCCGAGGCAGCCTCCATCCTGGCCGCCGCCAGCGCGGAGCTGGGGAACGAGCAAGCCGCGGTCACCAAGCTCGACTCCGGGATTTACGACGTGGTCCTCCGAGATGCCGTCGCCGCAGTCCGCCGCGGGATGGACAACACCCGCGCGGCCCTGGTGGTCTCGAACATGGCGCTGATCGTGATCTTCGCGGCGGCTGGCTACGTGCTCATGCGCGGCGCCCGGCGGGACCAGCGGCAGATGACCCGCGAGCAGGAAGCCCTGCGGGCCGCGGCCGAGCAATCCGCGTTCGACGCCATGCTCCAGCGGGGCTTGGACATGCAGCGAGACGAGGAATCCGCGCTGGGCATCGCCGCCCGCGCCCTCTCCTTGGCCGCCGGCGACATCACCACCGAGCTGCTTCTCGCCGATTCGAGCCGCGCCCACTTCCGCCAGGCGCTGGCGACCGGGATCGGCGGCGGGGGCTGCAACGCTGGGTCGCCGAGCGAATGCCCGACCGCATCGAACAGCCAGACCTGCACGTTCGTCGACACCACCCGACTGGACGCGTGCTCGTTCCTGGCCGGACGCGACAAGCCGGAGTGGGCCGTCTGCGTGCCGGTGAGCATTGCCGGGGAGACGTGCGGCGTCATCCACGCCGGCGCTCCCCTCGGCCAGCCGGCGCCCGTCCGGTTCGTCAGCGACCTGGAGCTGATCGCCCGCAAGGCGGGGGAGCGCATCGGCGCGCTGCGGGTGCTCGCCCGCACCGAGTCGCAGGCCCAGCTCGACCCGCTCTCGGGCCTGCCGAACCGGCGCACGCTGGAGGCGCGGTCCCGAGATCTCCTCGCCCAGGAGCCGCCCTACGTGGTCGCCTTCGCCGACCTCGACCACTTCAAGGCCATCAACGACCAGCACGGGCACGACACCGGCGACCGCGCCCTGCGCCTCTTCGCCCGGGTCCTGCGCGAGGGCGTCCGCCCCGTCGACCTCGTCGCCCGGCACGGGGGCGAGGAATTCGTCGCCATCTTCCCCGACTGCTCGCTCACCGACGCCCGGGTCGTCGCCGAACGGATTCGCACGAACCTGGCCGCGGCGGTGGGCCAGGCGACGGTGCCGCCGTTCACGGTCACCATCGGCCTCGCCGCCGGCCATCCGGGAGACGCCCTCGCCGACGTCATCGCCGAGGCCGACCTCGCCATGCTCCGGGGAAAGAACGCCGGGCGCAACCGGGTGCTGGCCGCCACCGACGCCGTGGAAGCCGCCTAGAGAGCAGCTCGACAGGCCGACCCGAGGGGCCGGTCGTCAGGCGGGCTCCGTATCCAGCCCGAGCACCTCCTCCATCTTCGCCAGAAGTCGCTCCGCCGTGAAGGGCTTTGCGACCACCTCCACCCCTGGCTCGAGTTTGCCCTGCGACGTAAGGACCGAGTGCGGGGATCCAGACATGAACAGGACCCGGACATCCTTGCGGATACGGGCTATCTGCGCCGCGGCCTCCCTTCCGAGCATCTGGGGCATGACGACATCGGAAAGAATGAGATGGATCTCGCCGTCGTGCATCTCGGCCAGACGGATTGCCTCCTCGCCCGAGGCCGCCGTCAATACCGTGTGGCCACGGCGGGCAAGGATACGCCGCGTCGCCTCACGTAGGGCGTCTTCATCGTCGATCACCAGCACCGTCTTGCTCCCCGTCAATGCTGCACCGACGGCCGGTCGCTCACCCGCGGTCGGCTCCCCGTGAATGGCGGGAAGGAGGGCGTTGAAACTCGCGCCGGCGCCCGGTCCGGAATGCACCCAGGCGCGACCTCCGGCCTTTGACGATGCCGTGGGCGACGGCCAGGCCCAGGCCGGCGCCCGGTCCGTCCGGTTGCGTGTTGAAAAAGGGCTCGAACACCCGCCCGAGAAGTTCGGGCGGGATACCGGCGCCCGTGTCGCTCACCCGCAGACGCACGTAGCGGCCCGGGCTGACGGCGAGGCCCGAGCCGGCGGCATCGGGGCCGTCAACGTCGACGTTGTCGGTCTCGACGGTGAGCTCGCCGCCATCGGGCATCGCCCCACGTCCATTCTGGGCCAGGTTGACCAGCAACTGCACCAGTTGACCCCGATCGGCCATCACGAGCGCCAAGTCCGCGTCCATGCGGATCGTGAGGCGAATGTGCTCGCCGACCGTCGCACGGAGCAGATCCTCCGCGCCCCTGACGACATCGTTCAGGCTGACCTGCTGGGGATACACCACCCCGCGACGTCCGAACGCGAGCAGCTCGCGCGTCAGTTCGGCGGCCCGCCGGGCGGCAATCTGAACCTGCTCGATGTCCTGGTGCACGGCCCCCCACCGACCACCGCCCTCCTCGGCCGCCGCGTCGACAACCTCCCTGTTGACAAAGGCCGCGTAATTGAGGATGACGGCGAGCAAGTTGTTGAAGACGTGGGCTACACCGCCCGCCAGGCGGCCGAGGCCCTCCAGCCGCAACGATTCGTGGGCGCTGGCTTCCAGCCGGTTTTGGTCCGCCTCCGCTCTCAGCAGCACGAAATCCGTGACATCCTCGACACGTTGGATGACATAGGCCACCTCTTGGTTCGAGCCCAAGACGGGCGAGTTGAGCGGGCTCCAGTAGCGAACCTCGTACCCGCCGCCCTCGTTTTCGGGCCGCCGGATGTCGTACTGCTGGACGGGCATCCTGTCGCGCACCCGGTCCTTGCGGACGCGCTCGAGCGAGGCTCGGAGGTTCCTCACCCCCGCCGCAAGAGGATCGTCGGGGTTGTGGGGAAAGGCCTCGAAGATCCCCCGGCCGAGCACGTCGCCGCGCTCGGTCATGGTGGCGGCCAGGTAGTCGTCACTGACAGCGACGACGACGTCCTGCGGATCGAGGACGACGTACGCGTCCGGCGCCGATTCGAAGAGGGCCTTGAAGTCCACTGCGAGTGGCTCGTCACCCATGTGACCACTGCTCTTCCTGCCCAACGGCGAAGCTGCGGATCCGCCCGGAGCCGCCGGGCCCCGCAGCCCACAACGTACCAGCCGCGGCCGTGGCACAGACATAGGTCAATCTCCCGGCGCGCGGCCGCCCGGCGGCGCTTCAGCCGTTGTTACGCCGGCTCGACCTCGATGGTCGGGTCGAGGTGGATGGCGCCGGTGTCCACGCTCAGGCTGAAGACCTTGAAGGAGATCTGGCGCTCCAGCCAGTGGTACTGGGTCTGCTCGTCGCGGGAGTGGACCGCCACCGTGACGAAGTACTGGCCCTCGACCATGGGGATGGCGCCGAAGTCGAACTTGACGCGCCGGCGGCGGTGCACGACGCCCAGGGGTACCTGGCGCAGGGCCGTGTTCGTGCCGTACACCAGCCCGTCGAGGTGGTTGTAGATGGCGACGCCGACCACGGGGTCCTCAACCGGCTCGTCGGCGTTGAGGAGCACCTCAAACCCCAGCCTCTCCCCCGACTCGAACCGCTGCTTGGCCGTGCCCTTGGCGTCGGTCACGACCATCTCGGTGATCTCGACGGCCCGGTTGCCGCGGATGTCCTCCTGGTCCTCCACCTGGGCCGCGTAGCGCTCCCGAAAGGCGCGGGTCGCCTCCTGGGGCTTGCCGTCGACGACGACCTCGCCCTTGTCGAGCATGATGACCCGGTCGCACAGCTGGCGCACGGTGTCGATCCCGTGGGTCACCAGCACGATGGTGCGGCCTTCGCGCTGGAAGTCCTTGATGCGCTTCATGCACTTGCGCTGGAAGGGCTCGTCGCCGACCGCCAGCACCTCGTCGATGAGCAGAAGCTCGGGCTCGACGTGCACCGCCACCGAGAACGCCAGCCGCACGTACATGCCCGACGAGTAGAACTTGACCTGGTTGTCGATGAACTTCTCGATGCCCGAGAACTCCACGATGTCGTCGAAGTACAGCTCGGTCTGCTTGCGGGAGAGGCCGAGGATCGAGGCGTTCATGAAGATGTTCTCGCGGCCGGTGAGGTCGGGGTGGAAGCCGGCGCCCAGCTCCAGCAGGGCGGCCATGCGCCCGCGCCGCTCGACGTAGCCCGTCGACGGCGTGAGGATGCCGGCGATCAGCTTGAGCAGGGTGCTCTTGCCCGACCCGTTGGCGCCGATGAGACCCAACGTGTGCGACTCGTCCAGCTCGAAACCGACGTTGCGCAGCGCCCAGAAGTCCTCGTTGCCCCCCCGGCGGGCGTTGACGAACCGCTCCTTGATGGACTTGTCGTGGTGCAGGTTGAACCGCTTCGACACGTCGACGACCCGGATGATCGGAGTGCCCACTACGACCCGCACCCCGCAACGTTTCCGCGTAATTGGGCCTCTGAGCCACCAACTGCGCGGAGACCTCGCAGGCCCCGCACTACAGCTCCTGGGCGAAGTTGCCCTGGGCCCGGGCGAACACCCGCTGGGCCAGCCAGAGCAGGAAGGCCGACAGCGCCACGACCCCCGTCAGCCGCCCGATGTACGTGCCCACCGAGGCCTGGTACAGCGTCTTGATCGGGTTGCCGCCCGAGTCGAGGACGACCAGGTGCTTGTAGATAGCCCGCTGGAAGCCGATGACGACGTTGGCCATCGGGTTGAGCATGTAGATCGTCGACAGCTTGACCCCGAGGACGTGGCGCTTGGACAGCACGTCGAAGGCGAAGTTGATCGGGTAGACGATCGGCGTCAGCCAGAACCAGAACAGCAGGAACACCTCGATCAGGTGCTGGACGTCGCGCAGGTACACGTTGGCCGCGGCCAGGAACAGGCTCATGGCGGTCATGAACATGACCAGGGCCAGGATGGCCAGCGGCAGGAACAGGAGGTTCGGTCCCCAGAAGTCGTACTGGAAGGCGACGAGCACCCCGAACAGCACGACCAGCTGGAGCCCGAAGTGCACCAGGCCGGCCCCGATGGTGGCCAGCGGGAGGATCTCGCGGGGGAAGTAGACCTTCTTGATCAGGCCGCCGTTCCCGACGATCGACGTGGTGGCGCCGCCGAGGGTCGACCCGAACAGGTCCCACGCCACCAGTCCCGAGAACAGGTAGAAGGCGAAGTTGGGGATGTTCGACCGCAGGAACTTGCCGAGCACCAGCCAGTAGATCATCAGCAGGCACAGCGGGCGCACCAGGGACCACAGGAACCCGAGGATCGAGTTCTTGTACTTCACCTTGAGCTCCTTGCGCACCAGGCTGGCAAGCAGCTCGCGGAACGCCCAGATCTCCCGGACCGACTTCCCGAACCCCCGGAAGAACGCCTGCGGCGCGTTGACCCGAACGAGCGCGGCTTCGTCAGGGGCGTGGGTGGTCAGGTCGGAGCTCCGGGGTCGGCCGGCTGGACCCGCACAGCGTAATTGATGGGCGTCACCACGGCACCGCCAGGACGCCGCCGCTCCTTTGAGGCAGTTACCCCCCGTTTACGGGCGGCAACTGCCTCAATGTCGGCGAAGCCTGGCTCAGGTCTCGATCGCCCCGTCCGTTTCCAGGTCCAGCGAGCACGAGTTGATGCAGTAGCGCTTGCCGTTGGCGCCGGGGCCGTCGTCGAACACGTGGCCGAGGTGCCCGCCACAGCGCCGGCAGGTGACCTCGGTGCGGGTCATCCCGTAGCTGCGGTCGGTGTGCAGCTCGACCGCCTCGGCCACCACCGGGTCGGTGAAACTGGGCCAGCCCGTGCCGGAGTCGAACTTGGTGTCGGAGCTGAACAGCTCGGCGCCGCACCCGGCGCAGCGGTACATCCCCTCGTCCTTGGTCTTCCAGTACGCGCCCGTGAAGGCCCGCTCCGTGCCCTTCTTGCGCAGGACGTTGTACTGCTCCCTGCTCAACGCTTCCCGCCACTCGTCGTCGGTCTTGGTCATTCGTTCGTCTGTCACGCGGTTAAGAACACTTCCCCGTGCCGGCTGTTCCCGAGCGGTCCAGGCTCAGCGCCAGCCGCAACTCGCGGCGTTGACACGTTCACGGGTTGGGCTCCTCCCCCGGGGACAGCAGCCGGGCGGTGGTCAGAAAGCCGGTGTGGGCCACCATGCGATGGTCGGGGCGCACCGACTGGCCCCGCACGTGCCACGACCGCTCCAGCACCTCGATGGTGTGGCCGTGCCCGAACGCCGAGCGCTCCAACCCCTCGTGCAACGCCATCACCTGCCCGATGGTGGGCAGGTACGAGCAGAGGACGCCGCCCCGGTGCAGCGCCTGCTCGGCGTGCTTGAGGACGCGCCACGGCTCGGGCAGGTCGAGGACGATCCGATCGAGGTCCACCTCGTCGATTCCTTCGTAGACGTCGTGTTCGTGGACGGCGTAGGGCTGGTCCGGCCCGAGGAACCGTTCGACGTTCCGGCGTGCCACCTTGGTGAAATCGGCGCGCACCTCGTAGCCGGTCACCACCGCGCCGGCCCGCAGCAGCGTCATCGACAGGGCGCCCGAGCCGACCCCCGCTTCCAGCACCCGCGCCCCCGGGAAGATGTCCGCCTGCACCAGGATGGGGCCGAGGTCCTTCGGGTAGATGACCTGCGCGCCCCGGGGCATCGACAGCACGAACTCGGCCAGGGTCGGGCGCAGGATCGTGTACCGGGCGCCCGTGTTGGAATGGACGGTCGAGCCCTCGGGCAGGCCGATCATGGCGTCGTGGAGGGTGATCCCCGCATGGGTGTGGAACTCGCCGCCTTCGGCCATCTGCACCAGGTAGCGGCGGTCCTTGCTATCGATGACGACGACCAGATCGCCGGCGGCGATCGGGGCGCTCACCGGGTCTCAGACGGGCGGAAGCGGTTCACCCTTCCGATAATGCCTGATGATCATGGTCTGGCCCGGTTCGAGCTTCTGGGAGTAGCTGACCTTGGCCTCGTCGTGGTGCCGCCGCAGGAAGTGCAGCATCCCGGCCGCGAGGCCGAACAGGAGCCAGCCCCGCCCCCCCTCGGTCCCCAGCCCCTTCTTGATCCCGGTGCGGAACAGCATCCGCAGCAGCTTCGCCATCCGGCGTCAGAACCGCCGTACTTCGACCACGGTGCTGGCCCGCTTGCCCCGGCGCTTGCCGAACAGGTACACGAGAAGCAGCAGGAGGAGCACGCCCACCCCGGCCGCCACCGTCCCTGCGCCCTTGGCCGCCTCCTCGGCGGTGTCGACGTCGCCCCGGATCTGGCGGAGCTTGGTCTCGATGTCCTTGCGGGTGATCCGCCCATTGGACGGCGCCCCGTTGGTGGACGATGCGGTGTGCGTGACGCTCACGTCCGCTTTGCCTCCTTCTTCCGGCCGCGGGCCTTCATGGCGCCGCCGGCGACGGCGCCGCACAACGCCACGGTGATGACGTAGGGCAGGAACGACAGGTGGCCGCGGAAGGCGTCGCCCGTCTCGTCCTGGAGGAGCCGCAGCACCCCCAGGAAGAGCAGCACCAGGCCGAAGCCGACGAGCGCCGATCCGCCCAGCCCGAACGCGACGAACCGCTTGAGGTCCTTGAGGGGCTCGATCGTCTCCTGCTTGAGGTAGGCGACGACGAGCTTGGACAGGTCCTGCACGTGACTTGGGAGATCGGTTGGGTCCCCCGAGTCGTTGGGCTCGGGCACAGTCCTCCTCTCCAGGCTTTCAGCGCCGCCTGTACCCCGCAGGCGCGACTTCCTACCGCCCCCAGGCGCGAAGCGCAAGCACGTGCAGCTCCTCGTCCAGCAGCGAGCTCAGCAGGGCGAGGCGAGCGTCCAGCCCGCCGGTCTCCAGGAGGCGCTGGGCGTCGGCCTCGCCGAGCAGCCCCAGGCCGGCGGCGTGCCAGACCGCAAGGGCGGGATCGTCGGGCAGCGAGGGGCTCACGTCGGCGGCCCATTCCCCCAGTTCGGCCTTCAACGCCAGCGCCCGGTGCACCCGGTCCTGGAGGGCGTCGCGCAGGGCGGCGGCGTCCGGCCCCGCGGCGGCGTCCTCCAACGGCGTCACCTCGGCTCGCGGGAACGGCGTCTCGCCCAGCCACCGGTCGATCCGGACCCGCCGCTCCCCCACCAGCACGAGCACCCACCGGCCGTCGGGCAGGGCGGCCGCCTCGACGATCCGGGCCTCGGTGCCGACGGAGAAGCGCACGTCACCCCCACCGACCTCGCTGCCCCGCTCGATGAGGACGATCCCGAGGGGGCTGTCGTGCTCCAGGCACCAGCCGGTGAGCGCCCGGTATCGGGGCTCGAACACGTGCAGGGGAAGCACGGCGCCGGGGAACAGGACCGTCCCGAGGGGGAACATGGGCAGGATCATCATCGTGGGGAGGGGGCAAACCCCCTCCCCACGGACCCTCTCCCCCTGGAGGAGCCGCCTCCGGCGGCGCTCAGCCTCCTCGGCGGCGGAGCCGCCTGCGGGGCGCTTCTGGGGGGCAGCGCCCCCCAGACCCCCACCGGCCCTTCTCGATCGGTCATTTCGTCGGCGGCGGGCGCAGCGGCAACGGGCCGATGTCGGCCGGCGCCGGGGCCTTCGGGTAGGACGCCAGCACGTTGACCAGCTGGTTTTGGAGGGCCGTGCCCGCCGACTCGTAGGGGATGCCGTTGGCGAGCATGGCGAACTGGAGGTCGCCCCCTTGCCGGCCGGTGGCCCAGCCCGACAGCGACGTCACACCGTCGAGGGAGCCGGTCTTGGCCTTGACCTTGCCCGCCGCGGGCGAGTTCAGGAACCGCCTGGTCAGGGTGCCGATGGCGCCGGCCACCGACAGGCCCTTGCCGATCGGGCTGTCCTCCCCGCTGCGGGCCAGCACGGCGTCGACCACCTCGCAGCTGAGCCGGTTGCCGCGGTCCAGCCCCGAGCCGTCGGTCAGGACCAGCGGCCGGCCGGAGAGGCCCAGCTCCTGCGCCGCCGTCCGCTCCACCGCCACGCCCGCCGCCGTCGTCCCCGCGCCCCCGAAGCGAGCCCCCAGCTCCTTCACGATCAGCTCGGCGACCAGGTTGTCGCTGTCGCGCAGCATCACGCCGACCACGTCGGCCATCGGCGGCGACTCGATCTGCGCCACGGTGACCCCGTTGTCAGGGGCCCGGCCCTCGCCCACGGAACCCACCGTCACGCCCCGCGCCCGCAGCAGGCCCGCCAGCACGGTGGCCCCGTTGGTCGCCGGCGCCGACTGCGGGATGGCCCGCGGGCGCCACTGCACGAAGCCGCCGTTGAGCTGGAGGGCGCTCTGGGGCCCGATGTCGGGGTCGGTGGCGTAGTTGGGCTCCCACGTGGGCAGGTAGCGCACGGTGTCGTAACGGGACTCGTCGCCGAGGAGGCGGCCGATGCGCCTCACCCCGGCGTTGACGATCCGGTCCGCCAGCCCTTCGATCGACGTGGCCGGCCGGGGCCGCTCCAGCCAGCCGGCGATGGCCGCGAAGTCGGCGGTGGCGAGCAGCGGGTCGCCGCTGCCGACCAGCCAGAGGTCGCCCACCGACCCGTCGGCCGAAGGCGGCGACGGCGACCGCACGGGGGTCACGTACCGGGTGTCGGCGCCGATCTTGGCCAGCGCCACGGCCGCCGTCAGCAGTTTCAGGTTGGACGCCGGGATCAGCGCCTTGTCCATCTGGCGCCGGTACACGGGTCTTCCGTCGGGGTCGCGGACGGCCAGGCAGGTGTCGTCGGCCGCGCCGGCGTAGAGGGGTTGGGCGAGCAAGGCGTCCAGATCCTCCCGCAGCCGCCCCCCGGCGACGGTGCGCGAGACCGCGCCCGCGACCCGGCGCAGGCTGAACACCGGTGTGGCCGGCGTCGCCGCCGCGCCCGCCGGCCGCGGCTTCCCGCCGTCGGCCCCCGAGACGACCGCTACGGCCCCGCTGCCGAGGGAGAGGGCCACGCAGAGCCCCGCGACCATGTTCAGGCCGATGCGCCCACGCATGGTCGGCCAGGATAGGGACATGCCGGGCTACTCAGGCGCCCCCCTGGCCCGCAAGCTGGGCATCAAGGAGGGCGCGACGGTGCTGCTCGTGGAGGCCCCGCCGGGCTTCGAGGCTGAGCTCGACCCGCTCCCGGCCGGCGCCGAGGTCCTGCGGGCGCCGGTGGACAACACCGCCGTCGCCCTGCTGTTCGTCACCCAGCGCTCCGACCTGGCCCGCCGGTTCCCCGAAGTCGCAGCCCACCTGCAACCGGCGGGCGGCCTCTGGGTGGCGTGGCCCAAAAAGGCGTCAAAGGTTGCGACGGACCTCACCGAGGACGTCCTGCGCGAGGTCGTCCTGCCCTTGGGCTGGGTCGACAACAAGGTGTGCGCGGTCACCGACGTGTGGTCGGGACTGCGCTTTGTCCTCCGCCGGGAGAACCGCCCGCCGAACGCTACGAGGTGACCTCGAGGGCGGCCCGGAACAGGTCGCGCAGGTGGCGCAGCCGGGCCTCCAGCAGGTCCGGTTCGAGCGGATCCCGGGCCATCAACGCCTCGAGCAGCCCGAGGTCGCTGAAACTCGACACGACGGCGCCGTACAAGGTCAGGAACAGCTGCTGGGGGTCGTGGCGGCGCAGCCGCCCGGCCGCCATCTCCCGCTCGAAGAACCCGACCGCCCGGCTGAACAAGGGCCGCAGCCCCGCGCCCAACTCGCCGATGAGCCGGCCCTCGCCCTCGACCGCCTCCCGGCGCACCAGCCGGACGAACTCGGGGTGCTCGCGGAAGAACTGGAAGCCGGCGGTGAGGATGCGGTCGACCTGCGCCCACCCCTGGCGCGGCCCCTCGCTGGCCTGCTCGACGCGTGCGTACCAGTCGGTCAGGGTGCGGGTGAACACCTCGCGGTAGAGCGCCTCCTTGGACGGGAAGTGGTGCAGGAGG
This sequence comes from Acidimicrobiia bacterium, assembly GCA_023265045.1. Lineage (GTDB taxonomy): Bacteria > Actinomycetota > Acidimicrobiia > Acidimicrobiales > AC-14 > JAHFUQ01. The sequence continues at coordinate 20,052 of JAHFUQ010000031.1, read as the reverse complement.
CTGGGCCGGCGGATGCCGACCGCGGTGGCGATCTGGTTCAGCGACGTGCGGTCGTATCCGTGCTCCGCGAACCCGCGTAACGCTTCGGCGAGGATGGCGTCCCGGGTGGCCTGGCCGCGCGTCATCGCCACTGGGCCAAGGTTACCGCCCCGGGTCGTCCCTACCTACTGGTCGGTAGTATGTTGCCCGGATGCTCCGGTCTCTTCCCGCAACGCTCGTGGTCGCGTTCGTAGTCACCCAGATTGCGATCTTCACGACCACGGTCTGGCTGCACCGCACGCTGTCCCACAAGGCGGTGACCGTTCGGCCAGGCGTCACGATGGCTTTCCGGATCATCACCTGGATCACCACCGGGCTGCGGCCCCGCGAGTGGGTCGCCGTGCACCGCCTCCACCACGCCCATTCCGATGAGGAGGGCGACCCGCACTCGCCCATCCTGCTCGGGTTCAACAAGGTGCAGTTCGGCAACGCCATCCTCTACCGCAAGACGACGGCCCGGCCCGAAGTGGTCGCCAAGTACGCCCGGGACCTGCCGCCCGACTTCTGGGACACCCGCCTTTTCGACCATGCCCTGCTGGGCCTGGGCATCGGCGTCCTGGCGCTGTGCGTCATCCTCGGCCCCATCTACGGCCTGATCGCGGGCGCCGTCCACGCCGCCCTCTACCTGCTCATGAGCGGCGCCATCAACGCCATCGGCCACGCGTGGGGCAAGCGCCCGCACCCCAACCTCGCCACCAACGTGCAGTGGCTGGCCCTCCTCGTTGGCGGCGAGGGGCTGCACAACAACCACCACGCAGTGCCTACGGCCGCCCGCTTCGCCTTCGCCAAGGGCGAGATCGACCCCGGCTGGTACCTGATCAAGCTCCTCCAGAAGTTCCGGCTGGCGACGGTCCGGCTCGATCTCGAACGCGTCCGAGCCAAGGCGGCGGCCTGAGGGCCGTCGCTCCTCGCCGGCGGGACTAGTTTCGACGGCATGGACATCATGTCTGCCCTGTTCGTCGAGAACATCGGCCAGCGCCAGGCCGCCGGTGGCGCGACCCGCATCGACCTCACCGGCGTCATGTTCTCCATTGCCGCCGCCAGCCCGCCGCCGCTGACGATCTCGCCCCACCTGGTCGTGCTCATCCGGTGCCGGCCCGACGAGCCCGGTCAGGGCACCCTCGAGGTGGAGTTCAAGGACGCGGCCGGCGAGCAGGTCGCCCGCAACGTGCAACCGGTCAACATCCAGCCGGGCAAGTTCGGCCGCCAGCTGGTCAAGGGCGAGCTCGCCTACAAGGAGCTGGGGACGATCGAGGCGCACTGCCACATCACCGGCGGATCTGACGTGGTGGTGCCGCTCACGCTCCTCCCGCCCGCCTGATGCCGTGACCTTTGCCGCCGCCCTCTCCGAGCACCCGGACCTGGCGCAGGCGACGGGCGAGGTCATCGGCCAAGTCCTCGAGGCCCTCGACCCCACCGAGGACCCCCCCGACCTCGCCCTGCTGTTCGTTACGCCGCCCCACCGCGACGGCGTCGCCGACGCGGCCAAGGCCGTGCGCGCCGCCCTCCACCCCGCCACGCTGGTCGGCTGCGCGGCTGAGTCGATCGTGGGCGGCGCCCGCGAGGTGGAACGCAAGGCGGCGGTCTCGCTCTGGGTCGGCCACACCGGCCCGGCGACGCCGGTCCACCTCCGCGCCGTCATGACGCCGGACGGGCCGATGGTGACCGGCTTGCCCGAGATCGCCGGCGATGCGTCCGGCGTGGTGGTGCTCGTCGACCCGTTCTCGTTCCCCGCCGATGTGCTCCTCCAACGCCTCGACGCCGACCACCCCGGCCTTCCCGTCGTGGGCGGCATGGCGCTCGCCGGGCGAGGCCCGGGCGACAACCGCCTGGTGCTCGATGACCGGGTCGTCACCGAGGGCGCGGTCGCCGTGGTGCTGGGCCCGTCGGTCACGGTCACCGCGGTGGTCTCCCAGGGCTGCCGGCCCATCGGCCACCCGCTGATCGTCACCCGCTCCGACGGCTCGGTGGTGCACGAGCTGGCGGGCAAGCCAGCCCTCGAACGCCTCGGCGAGCTGGCCGAGGACCTCCCCGAGGACGAGCGGCTGCTGCTCTACCGGGGCGTGCAGTTCGGGCGCGTCATCGACGAGCACAAGGCGGAGTTCGGCCGGGGCGACTTCCTCATCCGGTCGGTGATGGGCGGCGATCCCCAAACCGGCGCCATCCAGGTCGGCGACCGGATCGAGGTGGGCGCCACCACCCAGTTCCAAGTGCGCGACGCCGACGCGGCCGACGAGGACCTGCGCCAGCTCGTCGGCGGGAAGGCGGCCGACGCCGCCCTGCTGTTCACGTGCAACGGCCGGGGCACGAACCTGTTCGGCGCCACCCACCCCGACCACGACGCCGCCCTCATCACCACGAGCCTGGACGGCGCGCCGGTGGCGGGCATGTTCTGCGCCGGTGAGATCGGCCCCGTGGGCGGCCACAACTTCCTGCACGGCTTCACCGCCTCTATTGCGCTGCTCACCCGTAGGGCCGACCGCTGACGCTCGAGGCCCTCACCCTCAACACGTTCAGCGGCCGAGTGGGCGAGGAGTTCGGGCTCTCCGGGCAAACCCTCGTCCTCGAGGAGGCCTGCCTCGTGGGCGAGGAGCCACCGGCCGGCGGGCGGGGCCAGTTCTCGCTGATCTTCCGCGCCCCGCCCGGCGACGTCCTGCCCCAGCGGATCTACCCCCTCGACCACGGCGCGCTCGGTCACCTGGAGATCTTCCTCGTGCCGATCAGCAGCGACGCCACCGGCGTGCGCTACCAAGCCGTCTTCACCTGACGCCATGAGGCACAATCAGGGTTGAACCGGGGCGAATCCGTCCCGGGCTGGGGCAGGGGGGCAGGCCGATGATGTCGGTATCCCGGCGGAAAGTCTTGCAAGGCGGTGTCGCCATCGTCGTCGGCGCGGCCGTGCCGCTCGCGCCGCGCCTGGCGTGGGCGGGCGCGGCTGCCACGCTCGACCTGGCCACGTTCAAGCGGCTGGTGGGCAGCACGTTCCAGGCGTCCGTCAACGGGACGACGGTGAGCCTTCGTCTGGCCAGCGCCACGCAGCAGGCGAAACCGACCAAGAAGGGCGAGTGCTTCTCGCTCCTCTTCGAGGGATCGACTCGGTTCGCACAAGGCGGGTACAGCTTCCAGCACCCGTCGCTCGGATCGTTCCCGCTGTTCGTCGTGCCCGTGACCTCGCCCGGCTCGGCCACCACCACCTACGAGGCGATCTTCAACCGGATCTAGGACGCCTGGGCGGGCTTCTCCAGGCGCAGGTAGACGCCTTCGTCGGCGACCACCGCGAACCCCAGCCGCCTGTACCAAGACAGGGCCGGGTTGAACCGCTCGACGTAGAGGCTGACCGGCCTGCCCTCGTTGAGGAGCCGGCGGAGCAGCTCCGACCCCACACCTGCCCCCCTGAATTCGGGGAGCAGGGCGACGTCGAGGATGTGGGTCCCCTCCTCCCGGCGGTCGACGTAGAGCCGGCCGGCGGGGACGCCGCCAACGACCACCACGTCGAACGAGGCGTTCGGGCACTGCTCCTCGTACGAACGCTTCTGGGCGTCGAACTGCATGCGGATGAACGCGTCCTTCTCGGCCTCGGCCCACCCGGTCAAGGCGAGCTCGTCCTCCCGCGTGCTCCGGTAGACGCGCCGCAGCAAGTCCTCATCGGCGGGCGTCGCCGCCCGCAGTTCGACCGCCACCTCAGCCTCGGGGCGGGAAGACCCCTTGGATGGCGATGCAGTAGTTGAGGGTGACGTACGGCTGCATGTTGTTGTGGGGCTGGCCGTTGCCCGCGGGCGAGAGCATCTGAGGCGCCATCGGCGTCACGTTGCTGGAGAGTGGGGCGTAGAACGCGGCCGTCGGCTGCGGCACTCCCGGCGCGGTGCCCACCGGCGATTTGACCCCCTCTTCATCCGCCGCCCCCGACGATGCCTGGAGCGTGTGCGGGTGGGCGGCCATCTCGCCCTGGAGGAGGGTGACCGTCTCGGACCCCCCGGTCTGGCCGAGGTCGTACAGGCTCAGGCCCGGGCCTTGCCCCGGCTGCATCACCACGCACCCCTGGAGGTTCGGCAAGCCGAAGTTCGTCTTCCCGTCGCCTCCGTAGGTGGTGCCAAGCAGCGAGAAGAGGGCGGTGTTCTGGCTGATGGGCAGGATCTGGCCGTCGCAGAACGCCCAGCCGGTCGGCGGGAAGTTGAAGCCGAAGATGCGGATCTCAGCGACGAACGGATTGGACATGTCGGCTCCTAGCTCTGAGACGGGAAGACGCCGAACAGGGAAATGATGTAGTTGATGCAGGCGAACGGCTGCAGGTTCTCATGGGGCTGGCTCCCGCCCGCGGGCGTACACGCGTTGGGCGCCAGGGCGACGAAGGGCCCGCCGGAGACGTAGATGTCGACGGTGGTCGAGCCGAACACGTTGTTGCCCGGCTGATGCTGGCTGGCGGAGTCGCTGCTGCCCAGTTGGGCGTGGGGGTGAGCCGGTAGTTGCGAGACGGTCAAGGTGACGGTTTCGACGCCTCTCGTTTCGCCCTGGTTCCAGCCGTTCCCCATGTGCACGGGCACCCGCCCGCGCAGATCGGGCAGTTGGAAGGTCTCCTGGCCGTCGCCGCCGTAGGTGGTTCCGATGAGGTTGAACAGCGTTTCGTTCTCCGAGATGGGTAGGAGCTGCCCTTCGCAGAACATCCAGCCGGCCGGGGCGAAGTTGCCCGCGAACAGGCGGATCTCGCCGACATACGGGGTGGACATTGCGGCCTCCTGTCAGTTGCGGCTTGGGAAGATGCCCTGGAGGGCGATGCAGAAGTTCAGCCCCAGGCTGGGCTGGGTGTTCTCGTGCGCCTGGCTGCCGCCCGCGGGCATCACCGTCGACTGCGACATGGCGGCCAGGTTGGACGCGCCGCCGTAGACGACCTGACCGGACTGGGCGTAGCCGACCGTCCCCGCCGGCGCCGGCGTCTTCTGGCTGGCGTTGGTGCTCGTGCCATTGGCCCCGTGTAGGTGCGCCGGCAGCTCGGCGATCGTCAGCGTGTGGGCCGCCTCGCCGCCCCTCTCGCCCTGCGTGTGACCGTTCCCGATGTGCATCGGGGTGCAGCCCCGGAGGTCGGGGAGGGCGAACGTGGTCCGGCCGTCGCCGCCGTACATGGTGCCCAGCAGGGAGAACAGCGCCTGGTTCTGGTTGATGGGCAGGAGCTGCCCGTTGCACATCGCCCACCCTTTGGGTGCGAAGTTGAACGACATGATTTTGATCTCGCCGAGGAATGGATCGGACACGGTCCCCCTTTTGGTTCGAGGTCGCTCGCGGTCAGTTGGTTCATCGCCCCAGCCATGGGCTGAACACCAAAGCGCCGTCCGCCCGGCGCGAGCGTACCCCCCGCCGGGGATCGGCCTACGTCACGGCCCCGGGCGCGGTGGGAAGATGCCCTGGAGGGCGATGCAGAAGTTGAAGGTGAGGTAGGGCTGCATGTTGTTGTGGGGCTGGTCGCCGCCGGCCGGGGCCAGCATCTGGGGGGCCATGGGCGTGACGCCGCTCGACAAGGGCCCATAGAAGGCCGCCGTCGGCTGGGGGACGCCGGGCGCCGTGCCCGCGGGGGACTTGACACCCTCCTCGTCGGCCGCGCCCGAGGACGCTTGCAGCGTGTGCGCGTGGGTGGGCATGTGGGACTGCAAGAGCGTGAAGGTCTCCGATCCCCCGGTTTGGCCCAAGGCGAAGTCGCTGAGGCCCGGCCCCTGCCCCTCGTGCACGGCCGCGCGCCCCTGGAGATCGGGCAGCCCAAAGGTGGACTGGCCGTTGCCGCCGTAGGTCGTGCCGAGCAGGGAGAAGAGGGCGGTGTTCTGGCTGATGGGTAGGATCTGGCCGCCGCAGAACGCCCAACCGCGCGGGGCGAAGTTGTACGGGAAGATCCTGATCTCGGCAACGAACGGATCGGACACGATCGGCTCCTAGGTCGGCGAGGGGAAGGCGACCCCGAACAGGCAGATGATGTAGTTGACGCACAGGGACGGCTGGCGGTTGTCGTGCGGTTGGCTGCCCCCCACCGCGCTGGCGGCGTTCGGCGCGAGCGGCACGAACGGCCCGCCCGAGACGTAGACGTCGACCGTTGTCGATGCGAAGACGTTGTTGGCCGGCTGGTGCTGGCTCGCCGCGTCGGCGCTGCCCAGTTGAGGATGCGAGTGGGCCGGCATATGGGAAGCCGTCAGGGTGACCGTCTCAGCGCCCAGCTGCTCGGCCAGGACGAAGCCATTCCCCTGGTGGACGGGGAGGCGGCCGCGGAGGTCAGGGAGGGCGAATGTCTCCTCGCCGTCACCGCCATAGGTCGTACCGAGAAGATTGAACAGCGTCTCGTAGTCGGCGATGGGCAGGATCTGTCCGTCGCAGAACGCCCAGCCCGCGGGGGCGAAGTTTCCCGCGAAGATCCGGATCTCGCCGTAATAGGGCGTGGACATCAGGTCTGGCTCGGGAAGATGCCCTGGAGGGCGATGCAGAAGGTCAGGACCAGGCTGGGTTCGGTGTTCTGATGGGCCTGGCTCCCTCCGGCGTTGGCCACCGTGGACGGCGACATGGCGACCAGGTTCGACGGGCCGCCGTAGACCACCTGGCCCGACTGGGCGTAGCCCATCGACCCCGAGGGAGCAGGCGTCTTCTGGGTGGCGACGTTGCTCGTCCCGTTCGCCACGTGCGTGTGCGTGGGCACTTCGGCGATCGACAACGTGTGGGCCGCCTCGCCCCCCCGCTCGCCCAGGCTGTGACCGTTTCCGACGTGGATGGGCGTGCGGGCCCGCAGGTCGGGCAGGGCGAAGTTCGTCTGGCCGTTACCGCCGTACGTGGTGCCGAGCAGGGAGAACAGCGCCTGGTTCTGGTTGATGGGCAACAACTGCCCGTTGCACATCGCCCAGCCGCGGGGTGCGAAGTTGAACGCCACTATCTTGATCTCGCCGAGGAATGGCTCCCCCATGTTCCCCTCTTTGGCTCGAGGCCGCTAGCCGTGCGATGGCAGCGGCACGGTGCAGCTGACGTTGAAGGCGACGCTCCCCACCGAGTTGGTCACGATGGTGTTGGGTGAGCCGCCGTTGTTGTTGCGCACTGTCACCAGGTCGCTCTGCGGGACGCTCTGCGACGAGGTCTCGGCCTCCGAGAAATCGATCTCGAACGTGCCCGACGGCCGGCTGTTGCCGGTGATGTTGAAGCAGGCCACCGCCGAGTCGGTCGTTGCCAGGATGATGTCGAGCTCGCCCGGGCCCGAGGAGGTGTTGGTGAACACGTTGTTGGTGATGGCCACCTTGCCGTTGGTGTCACCGAGCGGTGTCGGACTAGCCCGCTCGCCGCCGAAGTAGCGGACGCCCTCCGAGCTGGTGTTCTGGATGGCGTTGTTGTTGATGGTCAGGTTCATCGTGCCGACGTTGTCGCGGTTGAGGATCTGGATGCCGTCGTCGGAGTTCGCCCCCATGTTGAGGGTGTTGCCGTCGACCTGGACCGTCCACGTGAAGTTGGCGCTGTTGATCACGGCGCCGAAGACGCCGTCCATGTCCAAGCGGATGGCGTCGCCGATGAAGGTCGGGGCGGGGTCGCCGGTGATGGTGTTGTTGTTGATGCGGCCGGAGACGTTGCCGTCGCCCACCACCACGATGCCGTCGCCCACCACGTTGTTGATCGTGTTCCCGGTGATGTCGAAGGTGACCGTGTTCTGGTCCTTGGTGGACACGACGATGTTCTCGGTGGTCGGGAAGTTGTTCGGGCCACCCTGGTTGGTGATCGTGTTACCGGTGATGTTGGCGTCGAAGGCGCCCGAGCCGTCGGCGAGCCACCGGATCGCCGCCGCCTCGATGTTGTCGAACGACGAGGTGCTCACGTTCAGGTTCAGCCCGGCGGTGTTGGTGGCCTGAGCCAGGATGCCCGATTCGCCGAAGGTGTCGTCGTTGTTCACGAACTCGCTGTCGGTCACGTTCACCGTCAGCTGGCCGGCGTTGTTCTTGATGCCGATGCCGTCCTCGAAGAACGCCTCGAGGTGCACGTTGGTGACCGTCAGCGTGCCTTGGATGTTGTTGGCGCCCTCGGTGCGGAAGTAGAACCCGTCCTCCTCGTCGGCGTTGCCGATGGTGACGAAGTTGCTGTTGCTCACGGTCAGGTTGGTGACGCTGGTGCCGAAGATGCCGTGGCGGCCGACGTTGCTGACCGACAAGCCGTTGAGGCTCACGTCGCGGGTGCTGGTGAGGGAGATGGCGTCGCCCGTCGTGCGCTGGATCACGCCGCCACCCGTCGCACCGACGTTCGTGCCGACACCGGCGACCGCCAAGTGCCCGGCGCCCACGGCCGTGCCGGTGTTGTTGAGCACGATGGCATTGGTGGGGCCGCTCGCCCCCGTCCCGGCGGTGATGCTCTTGAAGGTGACGTTGGACGCACCGATGGTCGTGTTGGTGATGTTCAGGGCTGTGCCGGTTGTGGTCGTGATCACGTTGTTCGACCCGGTCACGTTGACTGTCCCGCCGCTCGTCGCCGTGAACGCGGCGCTCGCGGCGGTGTTGAGGTCGACCCCGCCGGTGAAATTGGTCGTCGTGCTCGTGTTGTTGTTCAAGAGGATGCCGTCGTCATCGTCGTTGATGGCGCCGCTGAAGGCCACGGTGCCGCCGGTCTTGTTCTGCACGATGACCGAGCGGCCCTTGTTCGCCTGGTTGGTGATGGTGCCGGCGTAGGTCACGTTCGCCGCGCCACCGTTCACATTCACGTCGGCGCCCGCCACGTTCGACGTGGCCATGTTGGTGAGCGAGACGGCGGCGCCCACGCTCGTCAGCGAGATGCCGTCTCCCGTCGTGTTCTGGATCGTGCCGCCGGAGCCGGCCGAGCCGGTGCCGTTGACGGTCAGGCCGCCCGTCGACCCGGTCGAGCTCATCAGGATGCCATTGGCGGCGCTCCCCGACGAGTTGATGCTCTGGAAGACCAACCCGCCGGCGCCGATCGTCGTGGACGTAACGGTCAGCGCGGGGTTCGTTCCGGTGGCGCTCAGCGTGTTGGCCGTGTTGGTGGCGGTGACCGTGCCGCCGCCCGTGGCCTTGAACAGCTCCGCGGCTCCGCTCAGCGTGAGGGCGCTGCTGACGTTGATCGTCGCCCCGGTGTTGGTGTCGAACTGGACGCCGCCGGCGGTGTCGTTGATCGAGCCCGTCATCGTGACCGTGCCGCCACTGCGGTTGGCGACGAAGAACGACCGGCCCGAGCCGGAGGAGTGGGTGATGTTGGCGCCGACGGTGATCGTGCCGGACGCCGCCCCGAAGAAGCTGATCCCGGCCCCGGTCGAGTTCGAGACCGTGATGGTCGGGCCGATGTCGACGTTGGTGACGGTGTTGCCCTGCATGCCGGCGCTGCTCGTGCCGGTCACGTTCACCCGCCTGATCACGACGTCGTTGGCCAGTTGGATGCCGTTGCCGGCGGAGTTGGTGATCGTCGGGTTCGAGCCCGATGCGGTGTACAGCGTCACCGTATTCACGACCAGGCCCTCAGGCTGGCCGATGAGGTGCTGGCTGGCTTCGAGCACCAGGCCGCCGGTGTAGTTGCCGCTGCCCTGGAACAGGAAGATGATGTCGCCCGACCCGTCGGGGTCGCCGGCTCCCTGGAGGCTGGCGAGCGTGTTGAAGGGCGACACCGACGTCCCGTTGCCGTTCACGCCGAGGGCGTTGTCGGCGTACCACACCAGGGCGTTCTGGATGGTGATCGTTACCGTGCCGTTGGCCGTGCCGCCGCCTCCGTCGGAGACCGTGTAGGTGAAGGTGTCGTTGGTGTTCTTGACGCCCACCGGGGGGACGTAGGTGAACGTTCCGTCGCTGTTCATGGTGACCGTCCCGCCGCCCGTCGACGTGATGTTGGCGGGGCCGGCCGTGAGGGGCCCAGGCCCGTCGACGTCGCTGTCGTTCGTCAGGACGTTCCCGGCGATCGCCACCGACGGCTGGGCCGGTGTGGTGCCGACACCGAACGCGGTGTTGCCGACGGCGCCGGTGAAGGTTTCGTTGACGGCGACCGGGTTGTCGTTGACCGGGATGACGGTGATGGCGACGGAGTCGGTGTCGGTCAGCGGGCCGCCTGACCCGGTGTTCCCCTGGTCGTCGGAGATGATCTGGACGCTGGCCGAGCCGTTGTAGTCCTGGTTGCCCCGGAACTTCATCCCGTTCAGGGCGGCGTTGACGTTCGTCAGCGTGCCGGTGAAATGCACCATGGCCTGGCCGTTGGCCGTGCCGTCGACGAAGGTGAGGCCGGTCGTCCCCGAGAGCGTGACGGTCCCGTTGGTGGCGTTCAGGCTCACCTTGATCGAGTTCGTGCCCGCGTCGACGTCGGCCACGGTGATCAGGTTGCCGTTCCCGGCGTTGAAGAAGAGGTCGGTGTCCTCGTTGACCGACTGGGCGCCGGGCACGGTGTTCAGGGGCGCGTCGTCCACCGCGTTGACGGTGATCATCAGCACGTCGGTGTCGGACTGGGCGCCACCCGATCCCGTGAAGCCCTGGTCGTCCGTGGTGATGCTGATCGAGCCCATGCCGCTGAAGTTCGCCGTGGGCGTGAAGATCATCCCGTTCAGCGCCGTGTTGATGGCCGGGATCGTGCCCGTGAAGGTCATATTGGCGTCGGCCGTGCCGTCGCCGACGGTGAAGGACAGGCCGACTGTCCCGAGCGTCAGCGTCCCGTTGCCCGCTGTGAGCTGCACCTGCACCGGATTGGATGTCCCGGCGTCGATGTCGGAGATCTGGATGGCGCCGGCGCCGGACATGGTCAGGGTCGCGTCTTCGTTGATGGTCGGCGGCGAGGGCATGGCGTTGACCGGCGGGTCGTTCACTGCGGTGACGGAGATGGAGACGGTGTCCGAGTCCGTCAGAGGGCCGCCGGCCCCGGTGGCGCCCTGGTCGTCGCTGACGATCGTCAAGGTCGCCGGGCCAAAGGTGTTGAGTTGCCGCCGGAACTTGAGCCCGTTCAGGGCCGCGTTGATGTTGGTGAGGGTTCCCGTGAAGTGGACCGACGCCGTGCCGTCGCTGGTGCCGTCGACGAAAGTCAGGCCGGTGTTGCCCGACAACGTAAGCGTCCCGGTGGTGACATCGAGGCTGACCTTGACCGGCGTCGCGCCGGCGTCGACGTCGGCCACCGAGATGAGGTTGCTGTTGGCGGAGTTGAACACCAAGTCGGTGTCCTCGGCAACCGTCTGGGCGCCGGGCACGGTGTTCACGGGCGCGTCGTCCACCGCGGTCACTGTCACGGCCACCGAGTCGTTGTCAGTCATCGCTCCACCGGGGCCGGTGTTGCCCTGGTCGTCGGTGATGATCTGGACCGACGCCGACCCGTTGTAGTTCAAGGTGGGCGTGAAGCTCATCCCGTTCAGGGCGGTGTTGATGTTGGTGATCGTGCCGGTGAAGACCATGTTGGCGTCGGCCGTGCCGTCGCCGGTGCTGAAGGACAGGCCGGTGGTTCCGTTGAGAATCATCGTGCCGTTGGTGGCGTTCAGCGTCACCTTGACGGCCGCCGCGCCCGCGTCAGGGTCGGAGATGGAGATGGCGTTGCCACCGCCGCTCGAGAAGGTCAGTATGCCGTCCTCGGCGATGGTCTGCGGGCCGGGGACGGTGTTGACCGGTGGCTGGTTCATGGCCTGCACCGTGATGGCGACGCTGTCGGTGTCGCTCAGCGCGCCGCCGGCGCCGGTGAAGCCATTGTCGTTGGTGACGATCTGGAGGCTGGCGGCGCCGGTGAAGTTGGCCGTGGGCGCGAACGTCATCCCGTTCATCGCCGCGTTCACGGTGGTGAGCGTGCCGGTCATCGCAACCGTCGCGGTGCCGTCACCGCTGACCGAAACCAGCCCGGCCGTCGTCGCGAGCGTCACCGTGCCGTTGGTCCCAGTGAGGGTGACCGTGACGTTCCCGGCGGCGGCGTCCACGTCGGCCACGCTGATGCGGTTCGCATTGCCGGTCGAGAACACGAGGCTGCCGTTCTGGCCGACCGACTGAGGCCCGGGCACGGTGTTGACCGGCGCGTCGTTCACCGCGGTGACATTGATCACCAGGTTGTCGGTGTCGAACAACGCCCCGCCCGAGCCGTTGTGGCCCAGGTCGTTCGTCGTGATGCTGACGCCGGCGTTGGCCGCGCCGCTGTAGTTCAACGTGGGCGTGAAGGTCATCCCGTTCATCGCCGCGTTGACGTTGGTCAGCGTGCCCGTGAAGCTCATCGACGAGTCGTCCGTGCCGTCGCCGAAGCCCGGCGCGGCGAAGGACAGCCCGGTCGTGCCGCTCAAGGTCAGCGTGCCCCACGAGGCGTTGAGCGTCACCCGGACGGCGTCCGGGTTGGCGTCCACGTCGGACGTTTGGATGGCGGTCATCAGGTTGATCGGGGTGTCCTCGGCCGTCGTGGGCGAGGCGCCGATCACGTTCACCGGCGCATCGTTGACGCACGCCACGGCGATCGTGACGGTGGCGGCGGTGGTCGACAGCGCCCCATGGTTGTCCTGAGCCTTGTACGTGAACGAGTCGCCCCCGCAGTAGTTGAGCGCCGGCGTGTAGGTGAAGGAGCCGTTGGCGTTAAGGGTGAACGAAAGGGCGTGCAGAGGGCCGACCTGGAGCACGGCGCCAGTCACGGTGTCGCCGACGTCGGGATCGGTGTCGTTGCCCAGGACGCCGGGCGCGGCCACGGTCAGGTTCAGGTCCTCGCTGGCGTTGTACGAGTCGTTGTTGGCGACCGGCGGCTGGGTGGACAGGTTGACGGTGATGGTGAACGTGTGGCTGACCGCGTCCACGCCGCCGTTGAGGACGCCGCCGTTGTCCTGGAGCTGGAGGGTGATGGTGGTCGCGCCGCTGGCGCCGACGGTGGGCGTGTAGGTGAGCGTCCCCGTGCTCGGGTTCACCACCGGCCCGGCCGAGAGGATCCCCGGGTTGGTGTTGCCGGTGACGCTGAAGGTGAGCGTCTGGCCCGCCTCGTCGGCCGGCCCGGGGCTCATCCCCGTGGCCCAGCCAACGACCGTCTGGGCGCCGGCGTTGTCGAACACGGTCTGGTTCCCGCCGACGGTGTAGGAGGGAGCGTCGTTGACGCAGGTCACGTTCAGGGTCACGGTCGCCGCGGTCGAGGTGTAGGTCCCGTCCGTCACCCGGTAGGTGAAGCTGTCCGCCCCGCAGAAGTTCGCCGCGCCTTTGTAGCTGAACGAGCCGTCGGTGTTGAGCGCGAAAGACGACGAATTGGTCGGGCCGGTCACGAGCTGGGCCGTGAGGGGGTCGTTGTGGGCGTCGGTGTCGTTGGGAAGCACACCGGTGGCGATGGGGACGTTGAGCATGACGTCCTCCAGCGGCGCGTAGGTGTCGTTCACGGCCACTGGCACGGAGACCGCCACCGCGGTCTCACCGGCCGCGCAGGCGCCTGCGTTGGCCACCAGCCTGAGGTAATAGCCGGTGGTCGAGCTGTAGCAGAAGAAGGACGGGCCGCTGGCTGGGATGGTCAAGGGGGTTTCGCCGGCGTTGCAGGCGCCGGGAGTGAGCGTGCGTCGCACGTCGCTGTTCGGCGGGTAGATGCAGAGGTAGATGGGGGCGCCGCCGGGCAGGCCCAGGGCCGTCTCGGTCTTGAGGTTGCAGCCGCCCGGGCTGGAGACCCAGCGGACGCGCATGCTCGACTTGTTGACGCACATGCTGGTCAGCTCGTTGACGGGCGTCACGATCGGCGCGTAGTCGTGCGCCCCGACCGCCACGAACGTGAGCGCGCCGATCGCGGCCAGCGCCCACCGACCCACCCTCGGCCTCAGGCCGAGGCGCCGCTGCGCCATCTTCCCCTCCCCGGGCGCGTTCCGACCACGCGCCAGCCTCGATCGACAGTACCCCTGCGGGGCGCCCACGTCACTGGCAGGTCTTGACGTTCCCGTCCACGTCGACGGCCTGGAACGACCACGTCGTCGGCAGTGACTGGTTGCTCTTGGTGGCGGTGACGACGATCGGGCTGGTCGTCCCGACCGTGAACGCCGGCACGAAAACCGTCCCGTTGGTGACGCTGACGTTGGTGATCATCGCCAGCCCGACGGTGTCCTGCACGCTCACGAACATCTGCTTGGGCGGGCCGGCGGTGGTCCCGACGATCTTGCACACCGGCGGCGTGGTATCGGGGGCCAGCTTGGTGACGAAGCCGTCCGAGAAGCCGCCGAGAGTGGAGTCGGCTGCGCTGACCAGCGGGAACCCGGTGGCCGACTGGGTGAAGCCGGTCACGTGGGCGGCCGTGCCCGTCAGCGCGATCCCGTAGCCCTGGTCGTCCCCGTCGCCGCCGATGAACGTCGACCACAGAAGCGCCGACGTGGCGGCTTGCAGCTTGGCCGCGAACGCCTCAGACCCACCAACGAAGGTGCTATCCACGGCCGCCGCGAGCGGGAAGCCGGTGGCCGAGTCCGTGTAGCCGGCGATGTACGGGTCGCCGTTCGCGTCGAGGTCGATGGCGTAGCCGGCGTCAGTCCCGCTGCCGCCGAAGTACGTCGACCAGACGATCGCGGGCGTTGCGGAGATCTTGGTCACAAATGCGTCCTGGGCGCCCCCGAGGGTCGTGTCCGACCCGCCGGTGACCGGAAACCCGGTGGCGGAGTCGGTCTGGCCGGTGACATAGGCGACGCCGGCGGCGTCGACGGCGATCCCGAAGCCCGTCTCGGCGCCGTCCCCGCCCAGGAAGGAGCCGTAGCGGAGGGCGCCGGCGCCGCTGACCGACACGACGAAGGCGTCTGAGGGGCCGTTCAGCGTCGGATCGAAAGCGCTGGTCAACGGGAAGTTGATGGGATCGTCGGCCGTTCCGGTCACGTAGGCATTGCCGCCGCCGTCGATGTCGATCGCACTGCCTGTGTCGGCGCCGTCGCCGCCCACGTACGTCGCGAACGCGAACCCCCCCGCCGCCAAAACCTTGGCCACGAACGCGTCCGAGGCGCCGGTCAGGGTGAGGTCGTACCCGCCGGCGGCGAGACCCGTGGTCGAGCTCGTCGTACCGGTGATCAGCGCGTTCCCCGATGAGTCGGCGGCGACGCCGAACCCGGTGTCGTCGACGTTGCCGCCGAGGTACGTCGACCACAGCACCGCCCCGCTGGCGGCGTTGAGCTTGGTCACGAAGGCGTCTTGGGCGCCGCCAAGGGTGGTGTCGAATCCTCCCGGCGTCGGGAAGTCGCCCGATGTCGTCTGGCCGGTCACGTACACCGCCGTGCCCGTGGCCGCGTAGGCGATGCCGTAGCCCTGCTCGAACCCGGTTCCCCCGAGGTACGTGGACCAGAGCACCGCGCCGGCCGGAGACAGTTTGGTCACGAAGGCGTCGTCCGTGCCCCCGATGGCGGTGTCCAGCCCGGCCGTGGCCGGGAAGTCGGTCGACGCAGTGCGGCCGGTGACATAGGCGTTGCCGGCCGCGTCGGTGGCGATGGCGTCGCCCTCGTCGTCACCCAGCGGTCCCATGCTCCCGCCCAGGTAGGTCGAGTAGGCGATGACGGGGTCGATCACCAAAGGCCGGCTGGGGTCGTAGGCGCCGAGCCGGAGGCCGAAGGAGTTGCCGGGCCCGAGGACGTAGGCGGCGTCGACGGAGCGGCGCCCGCGGGCTGCCTCCTGGTAGGCGACCGGGCGGCGCTGGACAACGGACCCGATGACCAGGTCGCCTCGGTCGTTGAGTGCAAGGGGTTTCCCGCCGGCGACGGCCACCCTGATCGCGCCGGGGTCGGCGCCGGGCGCGACCACGAAGTCGTACTCCAGCTGCCCGTCGGCGCCGTAGTACACGAGGTCGACGCCGGGGTAGACGTCATGCGCCCGGGCCTGGGCGAACGTCGGCACGTCCATAAGCCAACCGGCGGGATCGGCGCGCTTGAGGTAGTTCACCTTGCCGGGCAACGGCGCGAACGCGGTGAGGGCCGGGTCGGGGCTGGCGTTCAGGGGCGTGAAGCGCAGGGCCTGCTGACCGTCCACGGAGAGCGTGAGCCCCGTCGGGGTCACGAACGCCCGGTAGCCCTGGCCACGCGCGAGGAACCTCACCTGCGGGTCTGTCTGGCCCTGGTTCAGCTCGAACGCCAAAGGCCGGCCGTGGCGGTCAGGCGGGGCGGGCGATGAGGTCCCGGGCGCGGGCCGCTCGACCACCGCGACGAGACCAACGGCGATGGCGCCGATCGCGCCCAGCGCTACCCAACGGTTCTTCGACATTGCCGCCCTCCGAGCTCGGATCCTTCGCAATCGTAGGCGTTGGCCCACCCCGCGCGGCAGGGCTGCCCCGCAGCCGGCGCGCCTGCTGCGGCGCCATCACGTCGAGCACCGTGCCCGCGGTGGTCAGTCCGTGCCGCCGTAGGTCGCGCTGATCGTATGGTCGCCCCCGGGGGAAGGGTGACGGCAAGCCGGCGACCAACACGGGGATCGCCAGCCCCGCCAGGAGCGCCACCAGCGCCGAAAGGTGGGCTGCTGCTCGGGTGCGCCTGCCAATGCATCTCACGCGCCGGGGGCCGTCCCGTCCCACGTAAGCTTCCGCACAACATGACCACGGACAATCCGCTGGTCGAGCCCACGACGGACCGGGTGGCGCCGCCGGCGGTGCTGGTGGTGTTCGGCGCGTCCGGCGACCTCACCAGCCGCAAGCTCATGCCCGCCGTCGAGCGGCTCGCCCTGCGCCGCCTCCTTCCCGCCGGGTTCTCGGTCGTCGGCGTGGCCCGCACCGAGATGGACGACGAGGACTTCCTCGAGCGCATGCGCACCACCGTCGAGCAGATGGGCGGCGGGGGCGACGAGGCCAAGCACGTCTGGGAGGCCTTCTCCGGCGGCGGTTTCCGCTACGTCGCCGGCGACTACGCCGACCCGACGACCTACCAGCGGCTGAAGGCCACCCTCGACGAGCTCGACCGCGAACGGGGCACCAGCGGCAACCGCCTGTACTACCTGGCGACCCCGCCGACGACCTTCCCCGTCATCGCCCAGGGCCTCGGCGCGGCGGGGCTCCACCAGCCCCCGTGCGACGGGGCGTTCGTCCGCATCGTCATCGAGAAGCCCTACGGCCGCGACGCCCCGTCGGCCGCCGAGCTCGACGCGGTCGTCCACCGCGTGTTCGACGAGTCCCAGGTGTACCGGATCGACCACTACCTGGGGAAAGAGACGGTTCAGAACGTCCTCGCCCTGCGCTTCGCCAACGCCATCTTCGAGCCGATCTGGAACCGCCGATACGTCGACCATGTCCAGATCACGGTGGCCGAGTCCCTCGGCGTCGAGCACCGCGGCGGGTTCTACGAGATGGCGGGGGCGCTGCGGGACATCGTGCAGAACCACGTGATGCAGGTGCTGGCGCTCACCCTGATGGAGCCGCCCGCCACCTTCGAGGCCAACAGCATCCGCGACGAGAAGGTCAAGGCGCTGCGCGCCGTCAACCCCTTCACACCCGAGGACGTGCGGGTCGAGGTGGTGCGCGGCCAGTACACCCGCGGCTGGGCGCAGGGGCGCGAGGCGCCCGGGTACCGCGACGAGGAAGGCGTCCATCCCCACAGCCTCCGCGAGACCTACGTGGCCATGAAGCTGCAGATCGACAACTGGCGGTGGGCGGGCGTGCCCTTCTACGTGCGCACCGGCAAGCGGCTGCCGAAACGGGTCACCGAGGTGGCGATGGAGTTCAAGACCGTCCCCCACCTCCCCTTCGCCAAGGACCAGGCCGAGGGGCTGGAGCCCGACGCCCTGGTGCTGCGCATCCAGCCCGACGAGGGGATCACCCTGCGCTTCGGCGCCAAGGTGCCGGGGCAGGCCTTCCGCGTGCGGTCGGTGTCGATGGACTTCTTCTACGGCGCCGCCTTCCTCGAAGAGGCGCCCGACGCCTACGAGCGGCTGCTGCTCGACGCGCTGGTGGGCGACCCCACCCTGTTCATCCGCAGCGACGAGGTCGCGCAGGCGTGGCGGATCTGCGATCCGTTGCTGCAGGCGTGGGAGGACTACGACGTCGCCCTCGCCCGTTACGAGGCAGGAACGTGGGGACCGGCCGAGGCCGACGCCCTCCTGGCACGAGATGGGCGGCGGTGGCGTCGACCCTGACCCGCGAGAACGTCGACACGATCGGGTCCTGGGAGGCGGACGAGGTCACCGTCGGCCAGGTCGAAAAGGCCTTGTCGGACCTCCGCCGCCACGAGCAGCGGGCGGCGGTGCGCACCAGCGTCCTCACGCTGGTCGCGGTCGTCGGGGACGACGCCGCCGGCTCGGCCGCCCTCGACACCGTGTACGGGCTCGGGGCGCGGCATCCGTCTCGCACGATCGTGCTCGTGCTGCAGCCGGGTGAGGCCAACGGAGGGCTCGACGCGGCCGCCTCGGTCCACGCGGTCGAGCGCGCCGGGCGCGCCGTGTGCTTCGAGGACATCGTGCTGCGGGTGCGCGGGCGCGCCCGCTACCACCTCGACTCCGTGGTCGAGCCTTTCACCCTGCCCGACCTGCCCATGGTGGTGTGGCTGCCCTCGCGGCTGCCCGAGGCCGGCGACCCGCTGCTCGCCGTCGCCGACCGGATCGTGGTCGACAGCCGGGCGGTGGCGGGCGCCCGGGGGGCGAGCGCAGCCGCTTCGGGCGTGAACCGGGACGTGCTGCCGCGCATCCAGGCCCTCGCCCGCCGGCTCCCGGTCACCGACCTCTCCTGGGCGCGGCTGGCGCCGTGGCGCAGCCTGCTGGCGGGCCTGTTCGAGGGGCCGGTGTACCGCCCCTTCCTGCGCGAGGTCGAGCGCGTCGACGTCAGCGGGAACTACGGGCCGCGCCACCTGCTCGGCGGCTGGCTGATGCGTCGCCTCAACCTCCCCGCGGCCCGCCTGGAGCTGGCCGAGGCCGAACACGTCTCGATCACGATCACCGCCGTCCACCGCAACCGCACGGGCGTGTTCCGGGTCGCCCGCCCGGGGGCGGCGCGCGAGATCGCGTCGTCGGTCGAGATCGACCAGGGGCCGTCGGTGTCCCAGACCCTCCGCATGCAGCAGCAGTGGCCCGCCCTCGCGCTGGCCGGCGCCCTCACCCAGATGGGCCGCGACGACATCTTCTGCGACGCCCTCGAGGGCGCCGTGGCGTTGGCGGCCATCTCATGATCGGCGAGGTGGTGGTGGTCGACGACGTGGCGCCCGAGTTCGCGGAACGGGTGGTCGAGGCCTTCCACGGCCGGCCCGGCGACGGCTTCTCCTTCGCCCTTTCCGGCGGGCCGACGGCCCGGCGCTGCTACGAGCGCCTGGCCGCCGACGCGGCCGACCAGATCGACTGGTGGCAGGTCGACATCTACTGGGGCGACGAACGGTGCGTGCCGCCCGACCGCCCCGACTCCAACGAGCGGCTCGGCCGCGAGGCGTTGCTCGAACGGGTCGGCGCGGCCAACGCCATCTACCCGATGCGCTGCGAGGAGGGGCCCGACCCCTACCAGCAGCGCATCGCCCAGGCGGGCCGGCTCGACCTCGTCCACCTGGGCCTTGGCCCCGACTGCCACACCGCCTCGCTGTTCCCGAACTCCCCCGCCCTGGACGCCGATCCCGGCCGCCTGGTCGTCATGAACGAAGACCCGAGCGGTCGGAACCCGTACCAGCGCATGACGCTCACCTACTCCGGCATCGCCCGTGCACGCCTGGTGGTGTTCACCGTCTCGGGCGCCGAGAAGCGCGAGGCCCTCGAGCGAGTGCGCCGCGACGACTCCGATTGCCCGGCGGCGCGAGTGCGCGCCGATCGCATCCTCTGGATCGTCGACCGGGACGCAGCCGGAGCCTGACGCGGCGGCGAGTTGTCGACGTTCGGCGTCTTCCGAACGTCTGACGTGCAAAAGCCACCGGCGGAAGGGCACGCCCGGCGCCCCCGATAGCCTGCGGCCGGTGGAAGGGGGGAGCCGCAAAGCCATCGTCGCCGCCTTCGCCGCGAACGCCGGGATCGCGGTGGCGAAGTTCGTCGGCTTCGCCTTCACGGGCGCGGCGTCGATGCTGGCGGAGGCGGTGCACTCGGTGGCGGACACGTCCAACCAGGGCCTCCTCCTGCTGGGCGGCAGGCGGGCCAGGCGCGCCCCCGACGAGGCCCATCCCTTCGGCCACGGCCGCGAGCGCTACTTCTGGGGGTTCGTCGTCGCCCT
>JAHFUQ010000318.1 GCA_023265045.1 Acidimicrobiia bacterium | reverse complement strand
CGTCAACGGCCTCCTCGGCCGGATCCTGGACCTGAAGCCGACCCTGGCGCTGTAGGGGTCGACGCGGGCAGGACAGGGCCAGCTGGTGCGGGCCTGGTCGATATGCGTGCGACCCGGGGCCCGCGGGCGGCGGGTCGGTGCGGGCGCGCCGAGGCCCCGGCCCCCTGGGCGTGCAGGGGGTCGGGGCCGCGGGTACCCGGTCGCCGCCGCCTTCTCACCGGGGCGGCGGCGAGGCGGTTCAGGAGGCCGCGGGGATCAGCGCGGCCTTGAGGGAGTCGATGGCGCCGGCGAGGGTCTCGATGTGGCCGATGAGCTCGGTGGCGACCGCGTCGGAGGGCAGCGCACCGCCGGTGATCTTGGCGAAGAAGTCACCGGAGGTGGTGCGGTAGGCATCCAGGTTGGCCAGGCCCATGTCCTTGAGCTTCTCGTCACCGGTCGCCTCGCCCTTGGCGTAGGTGACGAAGTCGCCGATGTGGGAGCGCCACACGGCCAGGAAGACGGCCTCGTCGGCCTTGCCCGCCACCGAACCGACGGCCTTGGACAGGTCGACGGAGTTCTTGTCCAGCGCACCGGCGGCGGCCTTGAACGCCGCGCCGTCCAGGCCCCCGTCGGCGGTGTAGGCGGTGAAGACCGCGACCCCGGCGAGGTAGACGTGGGTGGTGAGCATCCCGGTCAGGCCCGAGCGCAGCGTGGACGCCGCGTCGTTGGGGTTGCCCTTCATCTTGGTGGCCTTGGCGATGCCGCCGGCGAGGACCTGGGCGCTGCCGGCCATGTGGTCCGCGGCGACCTTGAGCTTGTTGAACGCGGTCGGGTCGCCGGCGGCGAAGGAGTCGATCGCGGTCTTGAGCGTGCCGATGTGGTGGTTGAAGTCCATCTCGACCGCGGCCGAGGGCAGCGCGCCGCCGGTGATCCGGTCGAAGAAGGCGCCGGAGGCCTTGGCGTAGCCCTTGAGGTTCGCGCCGGCGTCCTTCTTCATGCTCGCGCCCTTGGCGCCGGGGGTCTTCGCCCCGACCGCGTAGGTCACGAAGTCGTTGATGTGCGAGCGCCATCCGGTGAGGAAGCCGTCCTCCTCCTTCGGCACGATGCTGCCGACAGCGGCGGCGACGGCCTTGGAGTTCTCGTCCAGGCCGGCGGCGGCGAGCTTGAACGCCTCGGAGTCCGCGCCGGCGTGGTACGCGGTGGCGACCGCGATCCCGGCGAGGTAGACGTGCTCGGTGAGCAGCTGGGTGAGGCCGGCGCGCAGGCCGGCGGCCGGGGAGGTGCCCGATCCCTTGATCTTCGCGGCCTTGGTGATCCCGGCGGCGAGGGCGTCGGCGGTCATCGGCATGTGCGCGGCCGCGGTGCGGATGTCGGCGAACGGGTTGCCCGTGCTCTTGGCCATCAGGGCGACCTTGGCGATGGTGGCCGGGCCGGGCATCTGCTCGGCGCTGACACCGGTCGAGGTGGCCGGGGCGGCGGAGTTCGAGTCGTTGCCGCACGCGGCCAGGCCGGTGAGGAGGAAGGCGGCGAGGGTGGTGGCGGTGATGGCGCGCTTGGGCAGGGATCGCATGGCGGATCAGTCCTTTGGGGGGGTGAGAATTGGCCGGTGACCGGGCTGCTGGTCGCGCCGGAGGAGAGGAGACCGGTTTTCTACTGGGACCGATCTCGTCTGTCACGGGGCCATTCGCTCGCCCGCCGACTGCGGGTTGGTCGAAGGTCGAGGTATTTGGGTGTGGCGGGCGCCACAGCCGGCGAATTCTCTTGGGAATGCAATGGGCCGTGCCCCTCGGATGTGACACGACAAGAAGCACGGCCCCTGGGCGGCGGAGGTGATCGCCATTACCGGAACGTCGTGCGGCGCGGTAGTCCGGTTCCTGCACCGAGGTCTTCCATGTGGGACGACGCGTGCAGGCGAGGAGCCGCCGGGATTTTATTCCTGCTGGCCGGCGTGCGCGCCGTGCTGTGCGTCACGGGGCCAGGCGCCTGCCCGGCGCGGGACCGGAAACGAACCACCGTCCAGTATTGGTTCGTTCGAGAGTCCAGTGAGGCAACAGCCATGACGTACGAGGTTCACGTATCGGGGCACGTCGCCCCGGTG
>JAHFUQ010000317.1 GCA_023265045.1 Acidimicrobiia bacterium | reverse complement strand
ATCATCACGTCCTGAAGGTCGGCGATCTCGTCCTCGGTCAGGTCGGCGGCGCCGTAGCGGTCGAGCAGCGCCGCCGCCGCGCCCCGGTCGCCGGCCCGCTCCCGGGCGATGGCGTACAGCACCGTCGGCTTGCCTTCGCGCAGGTCCTCCCCCACCGGCTTGCCCGTCACCGTCTCGTCCCCGAACGCGCCCAGCAGGTCGTCGCGCATCTGGAACGCCTCCCCCAGCGGCAACCCGTAGGCCGAGAGCGGCGCCGCCAGCTCCGGTAGACGGCCCGCGAGCGCGGCGCCGAGGTGCAGCGGCCGCTCGACGGTGTACTTGCCGGACTTGAACCGGGAGATACGCCGCGCCGTAGCCTCCCGCACCTCGCCCTGAGCCGTCCCCACCAGGTCGAGGTACTGGCCGATGTTGACCTCCACCCGCAGCTCGGTGAACACGGCTATGGCGTCGGGCGGTGCGGCCGCCAGCATCTGGTCGGCGTACACGAAGGCGAGGTCGCCGACCAGCACGGCCACCCCCTCGCCGAAGCGCCGCCCTTCCCCGCGCCACCCGGCCAGCGCGTGGCGCTCCTCGAACTGGACGTGAATCGTCCCCCGCGCACGGCGCGTCGCGGAGCCGTCCATCACGTCGTCGTGGATGAGGGCGAAGGTGTGGAGCAGCTCGAGGGCGGCGCCGGCATCGACGATCTCAGCCGACCCGCCGTCGCCCCCCGCACCGACGAAAGCCCAGTGGCAGAAGGCGGGGCGCAGCCGCTTTCCGCCGCTCAGGACCAGCCCGCGCAGGGCGTCCAGCGGCTCGACCAGCGCGGGGTCGACCTCGGCCCAACGAGCCGTCTCACAATCGAGCAAGTCGCGAATCCGGCCGTCCACCCGCGCCGCGATGTGCACCAGGCTCTCTGGCGCGGTCGCCGATGCAGTTGCCGGGACGACGCGCAATGCCCTCCTTCGGCGTCCGTCGCCGGACCCCACGTTAGGCCGGTCCTCCCCGGTTCGGAATGAAGCCGGCGCGCGGATGAGTTACGCCCTCGCGCGAGACCGCTGGAACAGGAACACGGCAACCAGACCGGTCCAGAGGTTCGAGAGGAGGAAGGGCAGGAAGGCCAGCGGCGGGATGAGCAACCCGACGGCGATGCCGAGACCGGCGTAACAGATCCACCGGGGCAGCTGGCCGGTCGTGTAGCCCACCAAGCTGGCCCCGCCGACAAACGCGGCCGTCGGGATGAACACGATGGCGACCGCCTGCCACTGCAACACCAGCAACGTCCGGGCGACGACGACGTCGGGGCCGAAGCTCTCCAGCACGGTCGAGGCGATGCTGAGGAGCACCACGACCGACAGCATGCCCACCTGGAGGACGCCGCCGGCGAGCGACATGGTCGAGAACCAGCCGCCCTCGCCCTCGGCCTCCCGCAGCCACCGGTGCAGCCACGTGACGAACACGATCAGGAAGAACAGGCTGAACAGCGTGAGCAGGATCCCGAGGCTGACCCGGCCCCGTTCGGCGACCAGCTGGCGGGCGATCTCCTCGGCGCTGCTGGTCGGGTCGACCTTGCCCAGGGGTAGCAGGGCGGCGCCGATGAAGCCGACCACGGCGTAGGCGATGCCCGCGCCTGCCCCGACGCGGGCGTAGCGCACCACGGGGACCTCGTAGTCGCCGTCGTCGTCGCCGTCGTCGTCGCCGTCGTCGTAGTCGTCCGCGGCCTCGGATGACCGGTTCTCGGCAGGCGGAGCCGGCTCGGCGGCTTCGCCACCCCCACCCCCACCACCGCGGCGCGAGGAAGGTGGCGGCGGTTCGCCGCGGCGTTTGGACGAGGGAGACACGGAATCGGCGAGCCTAGGGGGTGGACACGGCGGCGAGCGAGCGCCGTTCAACGCGGGCGGCCAGGGGAAACCCGAGCAGCGCGCCGGCGCCGAGCACCGCCACCCCTCCGGCAGCGTCAAGGAAGAAGTGGTTGGCGGTGACGACGATGGCGAACAGCGTTAGCGCCGGGTACAGACCCGCCAGCGCCTTGGCCCAGCGCCGCCGCAGCGCGGGGACCAACGCCAGCGCCGACCACGTCGACCAGGCGAAGTGCAGGCTCGGC
>JAHFUQ010000316.1 GCA_023265045.1 Acidimicrobiia bacterium | reverse complement strand
CGTCAGCCGCCGGGACCGCGGGTACCGGTGCCGGGCGCGGGGCATCCGCCGTGGCGTGCCCGGCGGCGGCGGCCCGGTAGGCGTCGAGTTCGGCCTGGAGTTGGCGGGCGTGCAGGCTGGCCTCCCGCCAGGCCGCCGCCAGCCGCGGATGTTCCTCGACGTAGGGCCGGTCGCGCTCGGTCGCCGCCTGCATCGGGCCGAGCCGGCTCAGGTGCTTCGACGCCTCGACCAGTTCGGCGCGGTGGTCCACCTGTCCGTTCCAGCCGTCGAGGACGGCCCGATACTCGTCCACCAGCGAATCGACCATCCGGTCGACGCCGAACCGGGCTCGGGCATGCTCGCAACAACGGGCGGCGTCGCCGGCGTCGTAGCGGGCGATCTCGGCGCACACGGTGTCGACGTCGTGGGCCCCGGTGAGCAGGCGGGCGCCGAAGTTCCAGTGCCGCCAGTCGTCGATCACGTCCGAGGTCACGAGGCCGGCGATCCCGCGGACGTCGGCCACGACGACCGCGCACCCGACGGCCAGCGCTTCGATGGCGGCGCGCGCCTTGGCGAAGACGAGGTCGTAGCGCGGGAGGTGCGTCTCGGGGTCGGCCAGGACCGTGCCGCTGGCGGCGCCGGCGACGTCGAGTGCGATGCCCATGCGGGCGCACGCCGCCCGCACCGTCGGGACGAAGTTCGCCTCGCCCGCATAGTTGCTGAACACCAGCGCCCGTCGCGGCCGCGGCGGGAGGGGAGGGCGCGCCAGGAATCGGGTGAGGTCGACGCCATTCGGGATGATCGTGGCCCGTCCCGGCTCCACCCCGGCGGCCAGCGTGCGCTGCCGGCACAGGCGGTCGACGGCCACATAGCGCACCAGGCGCGGATGGAGCGGCGTCTCGTCCTGCCATGCGGTCGCGCCGTGCTGCACGAACAGCCCCGGCCGGTCGGGGAAGCGACTGAGCGCGGCGAGCGTCTCCGCGTGGTGGTGCCCGTGCACCACGTCCGGCTCGCCCACGTCCGCGAGGTCGTCGGTGACGTGGACGCCGAGCGCACTGATCTGGCCGGCGGCGTCACCGAGGAGGGGCGACCAGACAGTGGGGTCGTGGCCCCGCCGGCGGAGCCCGACGACCAGATCGCGCACGTACATCTCGGTGCCGCCCGGGGTCTGCAGCCAGCAGTTGGTCACCAGCACCCGCAGGCCCGCCACGGCGCAAGCCTAGGAGCGCGCTGATTTGGGGGTCGTCCGCGTCGCGGCCGAGCCGCTGACCTGGCGGTTCGCCCGTCGATGCAGGAGTCAGCGGCATCATGCCGAGTGGCTGACCATGCCGAGTTGTCCGATCGCCTCGGCCCTCTCGTTGCCGGCGAACGGACCACTGGATCCGTGACCAACGGCCCTACTGCAGATGCGCCCCGTCTGCCGAAGTCTCATCCATGACCGAGCCCGCCGCCGCGCCCCCGGGCCCGACCGTCGCGTCCGACGCGCCCGGTGGCGAGCGCCTGCGCCGGCTGATGGCCGAGGCAGCGGTGATCGTCGCCCAGATCGACCCCACCCGGCGTTGGGCCGACCTCAATGAGGTCTGGCTGGCCGTGACGGGTGAGTCACTGGCCGATGCTCTGGCGATGCCCGCCGTTGACGTCGAGGACGAGATCGAGCAGCGCCACAAGGTGAAGCTGGAGGCCGTCGGCCGGCTGGCAGCCGGAATCGCCCACGAGATCAACACGCCGATCCAGTTCATCGGCGACAACCTCTATTTCCTGCTTGAGGCGTTCGCCATCACCGACCGGCTCATCACCACCTACCGGGAGGCCCTCCACAGTACGGCCGAGAACTGGGTCGAGCGGAGGGCGCTCCTCGAGGACGCGGAGCGGGAAGCCGACTTCGCCTTCCTCCAGAGCGAGGTCCCCAACGCCCTCCGTCAGGCGCGGGACGGTGTCGAGCGGGTGGCCACGATCGTCAGGGCCATGAAGGCCTTCGGTCACCCTGACCAGGGCGAGCCGGAGCCGGTCGACCTCAACCAGATCCTGTCCGACACGCTGGTCGTGGCCCGCAATGAACTCAAGTACGTGGCCGACACCGTGACCGATCTCGGTGACCTGCCGCTCGTCGTCTGCTT
>JAHFUQ010000030.1 GCA_023265045.1 Acidimicrobiia bacterium | reverse complement strand
CACCGCCTTGATGGGAAAGCAGCTCCGCCAACCTCAGCGACGCCGACCTCACCTCCGCGCTTCAATGGAGCCCATCACCGCCTTGATGGGAAAGCGGCAGGGCCGAGATCTGCCGCGCTTGTGGGAAGGTGCTTCAATGGAGCCCATCACCGCCTTGATGGGAAAGCGCGCTCGGTGAGCACGACGACGCCTCGCATCGGCCACCACGCTTCAATGGAGCCCATCACCGCCTTGATGGGAAAGTCGGCGGCATGGTGGCCTTGGTGGCCTTGGTCATCTACGACCGCGCTTCAATGGAGCCCATCACCGCCTTGATGGGAAAGGGCTCGCTGATTTCATAGGTCTTGACCAGCGGTTGTGTCGAGGCGAGCGAGCGCTGCGGCCGGGATGATCCCACCTCTTCGACTATTCAGTTGCCAAGGACCGCGTTAGGCCTGCTGACCTGCATGCGAGCGCTGGTGGGGCTTCGACCGGCCACACGAGCGCTCGCACAAGGGCTTCGATCATACGATGTTGGGACCCAGGTCGGGCAGGGGGAGGGCGGAGCCCATGAACTCGATCGCTGCGGCTCGCTTGCCCATCGGCTCGCCGAGGTCAACGATAGCAACCCGATCGTGGCGATGATTGATCACCTCTCGCAACGCGCAAAGGAGACCGATCCGCTCGACCTCGTCAAGGTCGCAGATGTAGAGCGAGTACTGCATTCGCTGCCCATGGCAGCGTACGACGTCGTACACCTGACGCCACCGCTTGGGGTCAGAGATATCGTACGCTACGAGGTAGCGCCGCCGACTCATCGGGTGGTGAAGGCAACGTACTGTGGAATCTCACCCAGTAGGAGAGCGCCGAGCATGCGGACTTGGACCTCCATGAGCCGGCGGTAGGACAGGTCGTAACCGAAGATGGGGTGGCGGACCGACATCGCCAACCGCCGCTCGTACGCCATCAGGACAGCTTTGCGGCCTTCAGCCGTCAAGGCAACGCCTCCAGCGCGGATGACGAAGTCCGATCCCTTGACTTCACCATTGTTCACCACTTGCAGGACGACGGAGTCACCAACCAATGGGCGGAACTCCTCGGCAATGTCAAGTGCCAGCGACGGGCGCCCAAATCGGGGCCGATGATAAAAGCCGATGTAGGGATCGAGGCCTACCGCCCAGCAGGTCACGGTCAGATCCTTGACCACGAGCCCGTATACGAACGACAACAGACAATTGATCGCATCGGGGGGCGGCCGGCGCTTTCGTCCCTCGAAGGAGAACGCCGCACCAGGAATGCGTTTGTCGGGCCGGATCATGGTCGGGAACTGCTCGAAGTAGAGGCGCGCGGCGGTGCCCTCCACGCCGAGGAGCGACGATGAAGTGGTAACCAAGGCCGCTCGATCCGCCAAACTTGCGAGCGAGTCGAGGACGTGGTCGTCCCGATCACGGGTGTTGCGCCGAAGCAGGGTGCGCTGGTTCCGGATCTTTCCCGCGACGATGCTTCGAGCGATGTCCGCACCATTCTGCGCTGCCGCGATCACCTGGCGCCGGCGCAACTCGACGTTCTTGGCCGGCAATCCCGTCGCCATCCCCGAGAACCAGCCGCCGTACGAGAACCAGCACGTCGGTATGTCGTGGGCGAACAGCTCGCGCAAGAGCTGCGTGGAAACCTGCACGTTGCCGTAGATGCAGACCTGGGAGACATCGATCAGGCGCACGGAGAGAAGTTGCGCGTCCTTGCGGGTGACCGTCACCCGTCCCTTGTCCTTGCCGACCCACGCCCCTTGCTCGGTGACGTATAACGGCCGGGCTTCGCCGTCGGCAGGGATCAGGCGACGAGGCGGCCGGGACGATCGAACGGCCAAGGTGTTCACCTCGTCGGGGAGACAGATGCCGACGAGCGAACAGCGCGGACACTTGGGGCTGTCGACGAGTGGCGGCGGCGCGTCACTGGCGGCAGCCGCGGCCCGGAGATCGGCCAGCAGGGCGTTCGTACGCTCAACGAGTTCGTTGTCAAAGTCCACCGTCACGCGCTCCCGGGAACCTGCAAACCACAACGCGCCCCGCTCGCAGCGATAGCCATGCTCCCTGAGCAACAGGGCTTGGACGCACAACTGAATGCGCTCCGGCTCCCACGCCCGGTGCTCGTTGTCGGGCGGGGACCCGCGCTTGGTGTCGACGGGCACGACGGCGTCGCCGTCCGCTTCCAAGAGGTCGATCTTGGCGACTAGGCCGAGGGTGGCCGAGGACAGCTGCACTGAACGCGCCACCCGTAGCGGGCCTTCATCGGGGAGGGGGACGGCCCCGCCGCCATCGTCGACGGCCCGGTGATGCCACCGGCCTTCCACGGTGTCGAGGTTGTCGGTGAACTGGGCGTCGACCCACTCGAGGTAGAAGAGGCGCGGGCAGTAGCTGAACTCATTGACCATGCGCGCCGGCACCAGGTCGGGCACCGCGCCGTCCGCCGTAGGGGCGGTCATGATCGATGGACCGCCGAGGGTGGGGCGTGCCGGAGGAGCTCGGTGGGCGCACCGAAGGAGCCGTAGCCCCCTTGTTCGGTGCGCCGGATCGGCACCTCCATCACCGCAAAGACGCCGCGGCCCCGGTAATCCCCCGCCGCCTTCCGCACCGCCTCGGCCCCGCTGGCGAGGGATTGATCACCGAGCAGGCCGGCGACCGCGTGCGGGCTTGCCGGAACGCTCCAGAGCGGCCAGCGGAAGGGCGCCGATTTCCAGCTTCGCTCACACCCCGTCGTATGGAGTCGTCCCCGGCGAGCCGCCACAGGGAGGAACGCCAGGCCGAGAAGCGCCAGCCAATCGCACCCCGGCACGCCTAGGCGCCTCTCCTTGGACGGATCGGTCGCCCGCAACGCGTAGACGCGGTCGCCGCGCGCGTCCCACCCGAAGGAGGGCAAGGGTGAGTCGTAGCGCCATGGGCCCATCAGCGCCTGGCGGAAGTGCTCACCGTCGACCGATCGGGCCAGTTGACGCGCCATGTCAAGGAACTGCTGCTGCCCTGCAGTGAAGTGCAGATGGGTCGGCTTGGCATTGCCCTTGCCTGCGAGCGCCCCCTCGGCCACCAGAGCAGTCCATAGGCGCACGTCGGCGAGGCACCACACGTCGGGCCGGGCCAGCCATGCCTCCCGAACGGCGAGGCTCCACTTATGCAGCTCGGCGGGATCGGCCTTGACGTCCGGCATCTTCGGCCAGCCGAAGACCACGCTCTTCGTCGCCCACCACGTCCGGTCGGCGTCGATCACGGCGACGACATCGTCAACCGAGGCCGCCCCTGTGAGGACCGCCGTCGGCACGAGGTCGTCGACCCAGCGCAAGGTCGGCGATACACCAGCCCGGTCGAGGCACGACAGAACCCCCAAGGCGGCAAGGAAGCCGATGGGGTTGGACCCGTCCAGCGCGGGCAAGCCCAGTGAGTCGTGCACGGCAGTCACGCGTCCCCCTGT
The DNA here is from genome assembly GCA_023265045.1 of Acidimicrobiia bacterium. Lineage (GTDB taxonomy): Bacteria > Actinomycetota > Acidimicrobiia > Acidimicrobiales > AC-14 > JAHFUQ01. The sequence continues at coordinate 30,625 of JAHFUQ010000030.1, read as the reverse complement.
CGCTCGGCGCTCGCACGATGGTCGGCGAGACGCAGGATCGACTCCAGCCACGCCAAGCCGTAGCGGCCGTAGCGTTCGTTAAGCACCCAGAACCGCTCCGCGACGCCGCTGTCGAGGACGTGCAGCCGGTGGTCGCTCGATCCGGTGAGCGCCGAGCCGGCCACGTCCGCCGGCACGGCGACCTCGACGGGCGCCTTGTCCTCGGCGACCGGCACGCCCGGCCGGGCGTGGCCGTGATGGCTGGCGACGAGGTGAACCACCAGGTCTGGATCGTGGGCGGCCGTCAGCGCTGACGGGCACCGCTCCAGGAGCGAGGCGCTCAGCAGCTCGTGCCGGGCGTGCAGGGGGTAGCCGGCCCGGCGCTGGATAAGGCGCCGCTGAGCGGGCGTCGGCGCCAGGCCGCTGGACTTGGCGAGCAGGTCGGGTGGCGCCGGCCCCCCGCCCGCGAGCACCTGCTGGAACCGAGGGTCGGCCTTGCCCACGTCGTGGAGTCGGCCGGCGAGGGCCAAGTCGTCGCGCACGTTGGGAGGGAGGCCGCACTTCTCGGCCATCTCGCCCGCCCACTCCGCGACGTCGGCGAGGTGCAGCGTGAGAGACGCTTGCTGCACCGGCGTACCCGTGAACTCACTGGTGCCAGGCTCAGAGTCCACCGTCTCGGCTCGCGCGAGGCTGTCGGTCCCCTCCGAGGGCAGCCGCTGCTCGAGGACGAAGGCCAGCCCGCCGGGATGTTGCAAGCGGCGAACGGGAGCCCCGTTGAACCTGTCGTCGACAGCCAGTTCCCGGAGGCATCGCAATCCTTCGATTTCGATTTGGTCGACGGGTGGTTCGCCGTCCAACCACGCGCCCAGCGCGTCCGAGGTGAGCCATGCGCAGATCGCCTCCAGGTCAGTGGCGCTTTGGTCCCCGTCCTCGACGGTCAGACCGGGAAAGGGCGCATCGGGAAAGAGCCCGGGAGCGAGGCGGAGAACGAGCCGGTTGCGCCGTCGCGCCGAGCGGGCGCCGAGATCGGCCACAGGGCCTCGGGAGTCGGGCGCCCAGCTCCGATGGGCGACCCCGCCGAACGCGCTCGGAACGATGATCGTGTCGCCGGGCCTGACGCCCCGAACGGGCGCGACCTCTGACTCGTCGTCCGGTCGCCAGCGAAGAACCATGGGTCCCTGGTCGGCCGATCGCGCACCCTCGGCCGGCGCCGCAGCGCCTTCGACGTCGGCGATGTCGGCGGCCCCCACGCGGCCCCCCAACAGCCAGCGCCGCAACGCGCTGATCGGCACGGGCATCGCTTCGGCCGACGTCGGCGGGCAGGCCGACACCCAATCGATCAAGTCCTCCTTGCGCCAGGCATCGAGGCTGTCGCCGATGTCGGCGCGCCATACGACGGACACGTCGAGATCCGGGTTCTCCCGCAGGCCGTGGAGCCAGAGGTCGGGATCGGGGTCGGCGGACGGGCGCGGCGCCGTCTGCACCCACGCGTCGAGGTGCGTCGGGAGCAGAACGGGCGCAGGGGGCGGCTCGACCCGCAGGGACGAGGCCTCGTCTTCGCTTGGAGCAGGGCGGCCATGGATCCCGAAGTCGAGCGGCTCATGGGCCTTCAGCCAGTCCCAGGTGGCTCCCAGCGCAGAGCCGTAGACCGGGTCGTCGGCGGTGCCCGCCGCCTGAGCCGACGTGGCAACGACAACGCCCAGCCCCGGCGTGCCAGCGTCGCTCAGCTTGCCGTCGCGGTCGAGCCGGCCGAACCGCTGGACGAGCGCGTCGTAGGGAGCGCACTCTGTGACGAGCCCGTCGAGATCCAGGTCCGCGCCGGCTTCGATCGATTGCGTGGCGACGATGTACCGCGCCGATCCGGCGCTGGCGTCCTCCCGATTGCGGCCCAGGAGCCAGCCCGCGTCGCGCAGCTCCGCCTGGGCATCGTCGCGGTCGAACGGTCGCATGCGCCCGGTGAGGAGCAGCGGTTCGTGCTCATCGTCGGTTGCGGCCAATATGCGCTGGACCGCAGCGGCAGTGGCAACCCGGTTGACCACGACGCCAACCCTGCGGGCCTCAGGGCGGCCGGCCAACTCGAGCGCCGCCGCGGCCAGCGCCTCGACCAGGGCCTTGCGATGAGCTTCGGCATCCGGGCCCTTGACCTTCACGAGCCGTAGCTCCACCGGCTTGACCGCCCCACACCGGCGCTGGATGGTGTCGTCCTCCCGGTCCTCGTCTCGAAGGCCGAACCGAGTCGCGGCAGGCTTGGCCGGCGTCGCCGAGAGCTCGACGACTTGCCAGCGGTCGGGCAGCGTTCCCATCCCTCGGTAGCAGGCGCCGAGGTCGGCGAGCGTTTCGGCGAACGGGCGAGCGAGATGCACTTCATCGAGAAGGAGGAGCACGTCATTGCCCAGGAGCCCGGCGTGGACCGGGCGCATGCCCCGGCTGAGCCCGTAGCCCCGGAACAGCAGGCGCGAGCCGACCTGGTCGACCGTCGAGATGAGGACCGCGGGCGTATCGGGTCGCATGGCCCAGGTCTCGTCCCTGACGATCCCGCCCCGCAGCTCGGCGACCGCCAGCGGAACGTGGCCGCCCCGGTCGTAGGAGCAGTCCAGGAGGCGCTCGCGCACCGCGCGCACGACCCGGTTGCTCGGCTTGGCCAGCGCTTCTCTGAGTCGCAGGGCACGGCTAAACGCCTGGTGGACGATGACGCGCCGGTCGACGACGAACACGATGCGCCGCGGCTGGTCGCCTCTCAGAGCGCGCAGGAAGAGGGCCACGTCGATGGTCGCCGTCTTGCCGGCGCCGGTCGGGAGGTCGATGAGGTCGGGCCAGACACCGCTCCCGGCCACCTCCCGGGCGAGGCGGACCTGCCATTGGAATGGAGGTGCGTCGTCGTTCACCGCCTTGAAGAAGGCGGGGAAATCGTCGATCGAAAGCTCGGCAGTCACCGCGGTTCCTCGGGGGCGCGGATCGGCAGGCACATGCCGTAGCCCGCGTACCGGCCGGCGCCGAGCACCACCGGTCCGCGCACGTCAGCGTCGAAGCGCAGGCGGGCATGGACGCACAAACGCACCTGGCCGGACGTGCCGGCCCGGTAGCCGCCGAAGCGCACCGGCGCGCCCGGCCGAACCACGCCTCGTGGCCCGGCCGCCGGAACACCCCGCATCGGTGGACCCCACACGACCTCGACCTCGACAGGAGCAGGCAGGCCTGCGTGCATGCAGCTGGCGGCGATAGTGGCCGCCGCCCGCTCCTCCCAGTCGGGGGCGGCGACAGGCCCGGGGAAACGGTCGAGGGCGATCGGCGTCACCGTGGCCCACCGTGAAGCCAGTCGCGTCCAGAACCATCGTTCGAGGATCGGCCCCGCGCCGGAGCGCGAGCGGGTGCTTGGCCCCGTGTCGTCGAAGTCGGCGCCACGGTCCTCGAGGTCGATCGCTTGGCCTCCCAGGAGACGTAGTTCGAGAACGCCCTGGGCGGCGCTGGCCGAGCGCGATCGCCAGCGTGCGAGGGCCTCATTCAGGACACGGCGGTCGTCGGCCGACCAGTCTCGGGGGAGGACCAGGGCGACGCCGTGCACGACCCCATCGGCGTAGGGCGACCCCACGTTCGCCAGCGGGAGGATGGCGAGGTGGGGCTGGGCGGCCGGCGCCGGCGATCCCCCGCTCCGATGGCCGTGGAGCAATGGGGGCGGCGTGTCGCCAATGCCCGACAGAAGCGCGCCACGGACGGCGCGCGAGATGTCCAGCGTGCGCGTCAGCTTCACGCGATGGCCAGGGGGCAACACCAGCACGCGCCACGGGCCGCCGAGGATCGGCACCGGTATGTCCGGTCGGTCCGGACCAGCCTGCCGGTAGGAGCCGAAGCGCGCCGGCAACGAGCGGGGGTCCCGTCCTTCGTGGACGGCATGCAGCCGCACCAAGTGGTCCAAGGAGCCTTCGGCCGGGAGGCGGAGGCCGATCCCAGTGCCGCTGCCCCTCGCGTCCACGCGCCAGGTGACGGTTCCTCCGACCGTGGCCGCGGCCGCGGCGGGCTCCCCGACCCGGCAGCTCACGAACGTCGAGGAGTGGCCGAGCCGGGCCACGCGGGCGAGGATCGCGTCAAGGAGGTCAGCGACGCCGGTAACGGGATCGGCGGCGGGCCACTCGTAGCGGATCAGCGGCGAGGTGCCGTCGGCGATGCGGACGGTTGGGAATGTCCGAGGCTGCTTGCGGCGAGCCTCGGGCAGCGCGGCGACGACATCGGCCACGACCTGAGCCGATGGATCGGTTTCCGGCATGCCGGCCGCAGCCCCGTCCCCCCGAGCCTTGGCGAGCGCCGCCGCTAGTGCCTTCTCGGCCCTGGCCGCCGCCTTGGGCTCAAAGGCTTGGATCGATGCCCTCTCGGCGTCATGCAGCTTGGCGTAGGCGCCGCTCAGGTCACGCCTGAGCGAGCGGGCGTCGTTGACCGGCACGTAGTGCGTGACCACCGTGCGGTCGAGGAACGCGGGATCGTCTGCGCAGGTGATCGACGGCGGGTCGAGTGCCTCGAACCAGCGCAGCGCCGACCGTTCTTCGTCGTCGGGCTCGTCGGCATCCGCCCACGCCGCGACCATGGCCGAGTAGAGGCGGGCGGGGTGCGGCGGCCACTCAGTGGCAGCGCGATCGTTGAAGGCCGTCGCCGTGTAGCGGCGAGCCAGGAGGTCCACCTCGATCGCCAACATCAGGCCTCCTCGCCGTCACCCATGGCGACGGCGTGCTGCCGGCTCCGCCGGATCAGGTCCACGAGACGATCGCTCGGACGCAGCTTCAGCTCGCCCTCACGCCAAGGCAGGCCAGCCGAAGCAGTTTCGGCGGCCGCTTCGGCGACGAGTGCCAGCGCGTCGGCCGACGTCATCTCGAAGCTGGTGACCTCGCCGGCGCGCCCCACCAGCTCGAACACCAGAGGACCGGTGGTGGTCAGAACGCACCGCGAACGGAGGTCGAAACCCTCGTCGAAGGCGAGAACGGTCGCCGCCAGCCCGAGCGCGGCCAGAGCGGTTCGGGCCGCGGCCTCCGCGGCGCTGCGGTCGGCCAAGGACTGATCGGGATCGATCCCTGTCGGGAACTGGAGCCGGCGGAGCTGCACGAACGAGATCACCGTCGTGGCATCGATGCGGGTCGCCGTAATCCCACCCGCCTTGGCGTCGATGGTCGGCGCGATGTTGCCGTGGTTGATGTCGGACGGATTCCCCTTTTCAACGGGCTTCCCCTTGGCGGTGAGCGCTTCCTCGGGCTTGAGGCTCCAGCCGACGTCATCCGGCGACACATAGACCGTGCCGACCTTCTCGATCGCCGCCGGGTCGAGCCGAGACGACGTCTTGCTGCCGGTCGTGATGCCGGTCGCCACGATCTCCGAGGTGATGGCTCGCTCGTACTTGGCGCCGCGCCCGCCCTTCGGGCCGGTTGAGTCCCACCCCCCGAACAGCAGGGTGGCCGGCGCGTGGTGGAAGAGGGCGGCGGCGTTCCTCGGCGTGGCGTCGGTTATGGCCCTGCCTGCGCTTGCGAACCGGAACAGCAGATCACCGTCGTAGCTGTCGCGCAGCAGCGCGTCGAACACCCGGTGCGGCGCTTCGAGGTCGCTTATCCGGTCGAGGCCGAGCTCGGGCCACGACGAGAAGTCGACGCTCGTGATCGGCATGTCCAGCTCGTCGCGGCGAGCCGTGGCCAGCAGGGCCAGCTCGAAGCGGTTCGCCTGCGAGGCCACCGAATCGAGCACGACGGCGTCGACGATCGTGCCGCCGCTCGGGTCCCGCCGCTGCTCCAGAGCGTACTTCGACAACATCGCATCCGCCTTCTCGCCCTGCGGAGGCCCGTACGTCGGCGGGAAGACCTTGTCCCCCGGGCCGCCCAGTGGTTGCAGTTCGGTGCGAGCCCGAACCCCCACGGCGCCGCCGGTCACCGCAACGCGCAGATCGGAATAGCTGATGCCCATCAGATCGTCTCCTCTCTCGCTTCGCCAAAGCCCGCCGGAGGGGGGTTCGGCACTCTCTCAGTTCTACGCCATGGGTACGACAGGAACGTTCAGGTGACCGCCGGGCGGCCTCGCGGCGGCCGAACGACGGACCCCCTGCACCGCCCACCAACCGCGTGCGACGCGGGATCGTCTCAGCCGCCCTGGTCGAGCACTGACGTCACCATGATCCAGTCGCTCGGGTCGCCTTGCGCCGAGGCAGGAAAGAGCTCCCCGCACAGAAGGTAAATGGGAGGATGGTTATCGCGGAGGGCAACCCAATGACCATCGACTAGGCATTCCTCGCCCGTGTACGGCATGATTGACTCCTAGCAATGAGACTGGCGGCACCGGAACGCTTTCCGGGCTTACGGTGCCGTCGGTCGGCTAACGCTGTCAGGGTAACTCTTCCTCAGGGAGGGGTCAACGTAAAGTAATGCTTGGTGACCACCTCCCGACCTTCTCCCTCAACATCCGCTGTGGTACCGTTTCGCGGGGGCGGCGGATGGGCTCCATTGAAGCAGCGAGAAGGTCGGCAGGTGGTCCGCTTGGTGACCAGCTGAACTTTCCCCCGTCGCCCCCTTTCACCAGGCCGGCACTCCTCCCTTGCGCCAAGAAAGCCTTGACAGCGGGCACCGGACAGTCGCTTCTCCTGCGGGTTCACCACCTCCTGGGTGGTCAACCCGCAGGAGAAGCCCGTCAGCTGAGCAGGGCGCGGGCCTCGGCTTGCTTGGTGCGCACCGCCTCAGCGGCCGCCCGCAACGCGGTGAGCTCGTCGTCGGCCAGGGGCAGCTCGACGATCTCCTCCACGCCGCCGGGGCCGAGCTGCGCCGGCACGCCCAGGTACACGCCGCTGATCCCATACTGGCCGTCGAGCCAGGCGCTGACGGGAAGCGGCTCGCCGGCGCCTCGGCCGCCGGTCGCCACCGCCCGCACCATCGCCTCGGCCGCGGCCGCGGGGGCGAAGTAGGCGGAGCCGGTCTTGAGCAGCCCCACAATCTCGGCGCCCCCGTCGCGCGTGCGGGTGACGGCGGCGGCGATCTCCTCGGCGCTCAGCGCATCGGCCAACCGAACGCCGCCGACCCAGGCCAGCGACGGCACGGGCACCATGGTGTCGCCGTGGGACCCGAGGGTGATGGCCTTGACCTGGCTCGGGTCAACGCCCGCGGCCTCGGCCAGGAAGTGGCGGAAGCGGGCGGTGTCGAGGATGCCGGCCTGGCCCATGACCCGGTTTCGGGGCAGGCCCGAGACCTCGGCGGCCAGCGCCGTCATCTCGTCGAGGGGGTTGGTGACCACGATGAGGACGGCGTCGGGGGCGACGTCGAGCAGTTGGCGGGTGACCTCGCGCACGATACGGGCATTGACCTCGAGCAGGTCCATGCGGCTCATGCCCGGCTTGCGGGGCAGGCCGGCGGTGATGACCGCGACCGCCGAGCCGGCCGCCTCGGCGTAGCCGTTCGTGCCCGTCACGCGGGTGCTGAAGCCGGCGACCGGCCGGCTCTGCATGAGGTCGAGGGCCAGCCCCTGCGGCTTGCCCTCGATCACGTCGGTAAGCACCACCTCGGTGGCGTAGTTCCCCTCGGCGATGCGCTGGGCCAGCGTCGAGCCGTAGAACCCGGCCCCGACGACGGTGACCTTGAGCGGCGCCGGCGGGGTGTTCACGGCCTGCTCACAGCCGGTCGACGATCGCCGACGCGAACTCCGACGTCTTGACCTCGGTGGCGCCCTCGGTGAGCCGGGCGAAGTCGTAGGTGACGATTCCCTCGCCGATGGTGGCCTCAAGGGCTCGCACGACATCGTCGGCCGCCGCCTGCCAGCCCAGGTGCTCGAGCATCAGCACACCGGAGAGCAGCAACGAGCCGGGGTTGACCTTGTCCTGCCCCGCGTACTTGGGCGCGGTGCCGTGGGTCGCCTCGAACACCCCGTGGCCGGTCACGTAGTTGATGTTCCCCCCTGGGGCGATGCCGATGCCTCCGACCTGGGCGGCCAGGGCGTCGGACGCGTAGTCGCCGTTCAGGTTGGTGGTGGCGATCACGTCGAACTCGTCGGGCCGGGTGAGGACCTGCTGCAGGAAGATGTCGGCGATCGTGTCCTTGACCAGGACGCGCTCGCCGGGCTTGCCGCCGCAGTCGTCCCACGAGACGGCCACGTCGGCGAACTCGTCCCGAACGAGCTCGTAGCCCCACTTCTGGAACGCGCCCTCGGTGAACTTCTGGATGTTGCCCTTGTGCACGAGCGTGACCGACCGGCGCCCGTGGCTGACGGCGTAGTGCAGCGCCGCCCGCACCAGGCGCTTCGAGCCCGTCACGGACACGGGCTTGAGCCCGAGCCCCGAGTCCGCCCGGATGTCCCACCCGTACTCGCCGTGGAGGAACTCGATGAGCCGCTTGGCCCCGTCGGTCCCCTCCTCCAGCTCGAAGCCGGCGTAGACGTCCTCGATGTTCTCCCGGAAGATGACCATGTCGACCTTGTCAGGCCGCTTGACCGGCGACGGCACCCCACGGAACCAGCGCACCGGCCGCAGGCACACGTACAGGTCGAGCAACTGGCGGAGGGCGACGTTGAGGCTGCGGAACCCGCCGCCGATGGGCGTCGTCAGCGGGCCCTTGATGCCGACGACGTGGTCGCGGAACGAGGTGACCGTCTGCTCCGGCAGCCACGTGCCCACCTCGTCGAAGGCCTGCTGCCCCGCCAGCACAGGCAGCCACTCGATGCGCTTGGCGTGCTTGGCGACGGCGGCGTCGAGCACCGCCTGCGCGGCCGGCCAAATGTCCACGCCGATGCCGTCGCCCCGAATGAAGGGGATGATCGGGACGTCGGGGACGTTCAGCCGGCCGTCAGCTTCGACCGTGATCCTGGCGGGGGGCATTCCGGGAGGTTACGCGCCCAATTGCTGCATGACTCCCATCATGTCCTCGAGGATCCACTCTTCGGCGATCTGGCCGCCGACGACCCGGTAGAAGCCCATCCCCCCCGTCGAGACGTGCTTGCCGGTGGGCGGCATGCCCATCAGGTCGCCGTTGTGCGTCCCCGTCCACGACCACCGCACGGCCACCAGGTCGCCCTCCGCGACCGCGTCCCGGATCGTGAGGTCGAGATCGGGAAATGCCGCGAAGAACCCGCTCGCCATTTGCTTCCAGCCCTCGTGGTCGAACGGCGGCATTCCACCGAAGTTCGACACGTACCCCGGCGCGAGCAGGTCGGGGCGAGCGTCCGGATCCTTGGCCCCGATGACCTCCGTCAGGAACTCCCGCACCACGCGCTTGTTGTCCTCGGACACCGCAACCCCCTTTTGACCGCGTTACATGCCTAGGTTGGCGTAGATCTCCCGTGTCGCCGTAGAGCGGTTGAGCGTATAGAAGTGCAGGCCCGGGGCGCCCGCGGCCAGCAACTGCTGGCACAGCTCGGTGGCGAGGGCGATGCCCTCCCTCCGGACCGCTTCGGGATCGTCGCCCGCCGCCTCCAAGCGGGCCACCACCTCGGGCGGCACCTCGCACCCGCTCAGCTCCGCCATCCGGCGGACGGCCTTGAGGTTGGTGATGGGCATGATGCCGGGCAATACGGGCTTGTGCATGCCCCGCGCGGCCAGGTCGTCGACCAGCCCGGTGTAGTCCGACAGGCGGAAGAAGAACTGGGTTATGGCGAAATCGGCCAGTTCCAGCTTGGCGGCGACGTGATCGCGGTCGGCGACGCGGTCGCCGTGGGAGTTGGGGTGCAGCTCGGGGTGGGCGGCCACGCCGATCGAAAAGCCGCCGATGGCTCGCGCCAGCTCCACCAGTTCGTCCGCGTGCTTGAGCTCGCCCATGCCGGCTTCTTCCTCCGGCGGCGGGTCGCCGCCCAGGGCCAGCAGGTTCTCGACCCCCGCCTTGCGGAACTCGACCAGGATCTCGGCCAGCTCCAGCCGGCTGTGGACGACGCACGTGAGGTGCGCCATCGGGGTCAACGTGGTGGTGCGCAGCATGCCGACCACCAGGTCGTGGGTGCGCTGGCGGGACGACCGCCCGCCGCGGTAGGTCACCGACACGAACGACGGCTCCAGCGGCTCCAGCTCGCGCAACGCCTTGACCAGGGTGGCCTGCTCGGCGTCGGTCTTGGGCGGGAAGAACTCGAACGAGAACGTCCGGCCTTGCATGAGGAGGTCGGCGATCTTCATGCCCGCTGCTCCGCGGCGTCGACGGCACGCCGCTCTGCGGCAATGACAGCATTGTTCAACAACATGGCCCGGGTCATCGGCCCCACCCCGCCGACACGGGGCGTGATCCAGCCCGCCACCTCGCTGACCGCCTCGTCCACGTCGCTGATGATCCGTCTCCCGTCCATCGTCACCCCTGCGCCGACCACCACCGCACCGGGCCTGACCCAGTCCGGCTTGACCAGCCCGGGCGCCCCGGCGGCCGCCACCAGGATGTCAGCCTGGCGGGTGTAGGAGGCCAGGTCGGCCACCCCCGTGTGGACAACCGTGACGGCGGCGTTGGCGTTCGGGCGCTTCAGGGCCAGCAGCAGGGCCAGGGGACGGCCGATCGTCAGCCCCCGCCCGATGATCACGACGTGGCGCCCTTGGATCTCGACGCCGTGGCGGATCAGCAGCTCCAGGATGCCGTTCGGCGTGCACGGGATGGCGCCCGGCGCACCTTGCACCAGGCGGCCCAGGTTGACGGGGTGCAGGCCGTCCACGTCCTTGGCCGGGTCGACGGCCATCAGCGCGGCTGCCTCGTCCAGGTGCGCAGGCAACGGGGTCTGGACGAGGAACCCGTCGATGGCCGGGTCGGCGTTGTACTGGGCGATCAACGCGTGCAGCGCCTCGGCCGGCGTGTCCGCGGGCAGGGCCTCGCTGCCGAACGAGGCGATACCCACCTCGGCGCAGTCCTGGTGCTTGAGGCGGACGTAGGCGGCGCTGGCGGGGTTGTCGCCGACCAGGATCGTGCCCAGGCCCGGCACGACGCCCGCCGCCCGCAGGGCCGCCACCCGCTCGGTCAGCTCGGCCCGGATCTGCGCCGCGACCGCGGCCCCGTCGAGTATCGCCGCGCCCATCGGGCTCAGTGCCGGAACTGGCGTTCGCCCGTAAAGACCAGGGCGAGGCCGTGCTCGTCGGCGGCGGCGATGACCTCGTCGTCGCGCATGCTTCCTCCCGGCTCGATGACCGCCGTCACACCCGCGGCAGCCACCATGTCCAGGCCGTCGCGGAACGGGAAGAAGGCGTCGGACGCCGCCGCGCCCCCCTTGGCCCGGCCCGCGGCCTTGCGGACCGCCAGCTCACCGGGGTCGACCCGGTTCTGCTGGCCGGCGCCGATGCCCACGGCCATGCCGTTGGCGGCCAGCACGATGGCGTTGGACTTCACGTAGGCGCACACCTTCCACGCCAGCTCGATGTCGTCCCACTGCTCGGGCGTGGGCTGGACCTGCGACACCACCCGCCACTCGGCCCGACCGGCGGCGAACCGGTACGGGGCCTGCACCAGCCAGTCCCCGGGGCCGAGCGGGCGCAGGTGACGGCCCTCGGCCGGCGGCGGCCCCGCCTCCAGCAGGCGGGTGTTCTTCTTCTTGGCCGCGAACCGCTCGAGCGCCCCGGCCGAGAACCCGGGCGCGATCACGATGTCCGCCTTGGGGTTGGCCACCATCTCCTCGGCCAGGGCGTCGTCCACCGGCCGGTTCAGGGCGACGATGCCGCCGAACGCCGACATCGAGTCGCACTCGAAGGCCCGTTCGTAGGCGGCGGCGATGTCGCCGGCCACGGCCACGCCGCACGGGTTGGCGTGCTTGACGATGACGGCCGCGGGAGCCTCGCCCAGCTCGTGCAGGAGCCGCCAGGCGGCGTCGGCGTCGGCGAAGTTCAGGTACGACATCTCCATGCCGCCGTGCTGGCGCACGCCGTCCCAGAACGAGGGCGAGCCGCCCATCACGCGGTACCGGGCCCCCTCCTGGTGGGGGTTCTCGCCGTAGCGCAGCTCGCCGGCCCGCTCCAGCGAGACGTGGACGGTCGGCGCCAGGACCGAGCCCGGCGGGTCGAGCCAGGTGGCGATGGCGCCGTCGTAGGCGGCGGTGTGGGCGAAGGCGGCCCGGGCCAGCCGGCGGCGGGTCTCGTCGCCGAGCCGGCCGCCGCGCGCCCGCAGCTCCTCCAGCACGCCGTCGTAGTCGGCCGGGGCCACGACGACGCCGACCGACGCGTGGTTCTTGGCCGCCGCCCGCACCATGGTGGGGCCGCCCACGTCGATGGTCTCGATCGACGGCCGGGCCAGGAACGGGTAGAGGTTGCACACCACCAGGTCGATGGGCGTGATCCCGAGGTCGTCCAGCTGGGCGACGTGGTCGGGGTCGGCCCGGTTGGCCAGGATCGCCCCGTGGAGGGCCGGGTGCAGCGTCTTGACCCGGCCCCCGAGCATCTCCGGGCTGTCCGTCAGCCGCTCGACCGGGATGACCGTCAGCCCCGCCTCTTCCAGCGCCGTGGCGGTGCCGCCGCTGGCCACCAGGTCCCACCCCAGTTCGACCAGGCCCCGGGCGAGCTCGACCAGCCCCGTCTTGTCGTAAACCGAAAGCAGCGCCCTCATTTGAGGAACTCCCTGATGGTTTCGGGGTAGAGCCGCCGCTCGACCGACTTGATGCGCTCGTGCAGGGTCTCCACCGTGTCGCCGGGCAGCACGGGCACTGCCTCTTGGGCCAGGATCGGCCCGCTGTCGACCTCACGGGTGGCGACGTGGATCGTCACGCCCGTGACCTTGACCCCGGCCGCCAACGCTTCCTCCACCGCGTGGGCGCCCCGGAACGACGGCAGCAGGGCTGGATGGGTGTTCAGCACCTTGCCTTGGAACGCGTCGAAGATGGGCTTTTCGAGGATGACCATGAACCCGGCCATCACCACCACGTCGACGGCGTGGCGCTCCAGGGCGTCGACGATGTCGTGGGTGAACTGGGTGCGATCGGCGCCATGCCCGCCCCACGGGACCAGTTCCGAGACCACGCCGTGTGCCGCCGCCACGTCGGTGGCCCGGCACGGACGGTCGACGACCACGACGGCGACGGGGAGCCGGGCGGCGAGGATCGCCTCCAGGTTCGTCCCGCTGCCCGATGCCAAGACCCCGATGCGCACGTCCTCGCCCTGCACCGTACCAGCGCCCGCTCTCTCGCCACGGTGCTTTCAAACCGGGGTCGAATCGTGTTTCACTCTCGCGCCTTGGCCCCCCGAGCCCTCTCCCAGGCAGAAAAGATCATCGTCGCCAGCGGCGTCGCCCTGGTGCTCTGCTCGCTGCTGACGTGGTTCAGCGGACCCGGCGTCGACCGCAACGCGTGGGCCAATCCGCCGAGCGCCATCGGCGTGGTGGTGGCGACGCTGATGCTCCTGCAGATCTCCCTCGTCCGCCATCCCCAGATCAAACTCCCCACGCCGCCGCTCCCCTGGGGCTGGGTCCACCTCATCCTGGGCGGCCTGTCGCTCGGCCTGATCCTGGTGCAATTCCTCGTCGGGGACAGCGTGGAAGTGGGAGGCGTGGGGGTGACGCTGCAGAGCCAGCTCGGCGCGTTCCTCGGCCTGCTGGCGGCGGCGGGCCTGGCGTACGGCGGGTTCCGGGCGAGCCGGGACCACTGACCCCTTTCGGCGGCACGCGAGACGTGCTTCACTAATGCCCCGAACTTCAAGCTTTGGGGGGGGAATGGACCTCAGTAAGCTGACAAAAGGCGACAAGATCGTGCTCGGCGCGGGCTTGTTGCTAATCCTCGACCTGTTGATCCTGCCGTGGCACAAGATCGACCTGGGCGGCGGGATCCTGGGCATTTCGGTGAGCGTCAAGCGCACCGGCGTGCAGTCGCCGAACTCCTTCTACGGGATATTGGCGCTGATCATCGCCCTGGTGATGGTGGCCCAGATCGTCGCCGCCAAGTTCACGTCGGCCAAGCTGCCCACCCTGCCGATCCCGTGGTCGCGGGTCCACCTGATCGCCGGGGCAGCCGCTTTTGTGCTGTTGCTGATCAAGCTCATCGCCGAGACGGATTTCCTCTCCTTTGGGGCCTACCTGGGCATCCTGCTCGGCGCGGCGCTGGCGTTCGGCGGGTTCACCATCAGCAAGGAGCCTGAGGTCACCCAGGGCTTCCGGGCCTGACCCGGCCAGCTCAGCCTTCCGCCCCCGACCGGCTTGCCCTGGTCGGGGGCGCCCTGCTCGTCGCCTCCCTCGCGTTGCTCCCGTGGCGCGCCGGGAAGACGGCGATCCAGACCTGGCCCGGCGCCTCGGCTGCGCTGGTCGCCGCCGCGGCGGTCGCCTGGTTGGCGGTCGCGGTCTTGGCCCCGCGGCCGCTGCTCCCCGACCCGGGGCGCGCCCTGCTCGGCCTGTGGGCGGTCGCGCTGGCGCTCGTCGCGTTGAAGCTGGTCAGCGACCGGGACGGGCTGGCCGTCGGCGCGGCGGCGTCGGCGGCGCTGGCCGCCGTGCTGGTGGCGCTCGCCAGCCGGCGCCGGGGCGGCGTGCCGGCTACGAGGACGGGCTGAGCACCTCGGCCATTCGGGACCCCAGCTCGGTCGGGTTGGCGACCACGTGGGCGCCGGCCTCCCGCAGCGCCGCCACCTTGCCCGCCGCCCCCCCGGCGCGGCCCGACACGATGGCGCCGGCGTGGCCCATGCGCCGGCCCGGCGGGGCGGTCAGCCCGGCTACGTAGGCCACCACCGGCTTGGTCATCACGTCGGCGATGTAGCGCGCCGCCCGCTCCTCCTCCTCGCCCCCGATCTCGCCGATCAGGATGACGGCCTCGGTTTCGGCGTCGCCCTGGAACGCCTCCAGGCAGTCGACGAACCGAGTGCCCGGCACCGGGTCGCCGCCGATCCCGATACACGTGGTCTGGCCGATGCCGTGCCGGGTCAGCTCCTGAAGAGCCTGGTAGGTGAGGGTGCCCGACCGCGACACCACCCCCACCGGGCCGCCGGGCAGGGCGATCTCGCCCGGGGTGATGCCCACGTTGCACCGCCCCGGCGAGATGATCCCCGGGCAGTTGGGGCCGAGCAGGCGGGCGCCGGGGCGCTCGGCCGCGAGCCAGTCCACGAGGCGCAGCTCGTCGTGGACGGGGATTCCCTCGGTGATGCACACGACCAGCCCGATACCGGCCTCCGCCGCCTCGCGCGCCGCCGCCGCCGCACCCCGCGCCGGCACGAAGATCAGGCTCGTGTCGGCCCCTGTCTCAGCCACCGCCTCGGCCACCCGGTCGAACACCGGGATGCCCTCGACGTCCCCACCGCCCTTGCCTGGCGTCACGCCCGCGACCACCTGGGTGCCGTAGGCCCGGTTCCGCAGCCCGTGGAACCGGCCCTGGCTCCCCGTCAGGCCCTGCACCACGACCTTGGTGGACGCGTCCACCCACACGCTCATGGGGACGATTCCTGCGAGGTTTGCAAGATTTGCCCCGTGTGGCGGGGTCTAGCTTTCAAACCTCGCGTCATTTGGCGAGGTCGACCGCCGCCTGGGCGGCGTCGAGCATGGTCGGGCGGGAGATGAGGCGGTCGGACTGGTGGCCGGCGAGCAGGGCGCGGCCCTCTTCGGCGTTGGTGCCGTCGAGGCGTACGACGATCGGGCTGCGCAGCTCGACCCGGGCCATGGCGTCGAGGATGCCTTTGGCGACCTCGTCGCAGCGGGTGATCCCCCCGAAGATGTTGACGAGGATGGCCCGCACCCGGTCGTCGCTGTCGACGACCTCCAAGGCGGCGGTGATGACGTCGGCGCTGGCCCCCCCGCCCACGTCGAGGAAGTTGGCCGCGTCGCCCCCAGCCTGGCTGACGACGTCCAGTGTCGACAGCACCAGCCCGGCGCCGTTGCCGATGACCCCCACGGTCCCGTCGAGGCCGACGTAGTTCAACCCCCGCTCGCGGGCCCGCTGCTCGCGCTCGTCGTGCCACTCGGCCGTGGCCCACTCGTCCCACTCCGGGTGGCGGAAACGGGCGCTGTCGTCGAGGGTCACCTTGGCGTCGAGGGCGACGACCCGGCGGTCGCCGGTCACGACCAGGGGGTTGACCTCGACGAGCTCGGCGTCGCCCTGGGTGAAGGCGTCGAACAGCTTGCCCAGCAGGGCGGCGGCCTCGTCCCGCACGTCGGCCGCCAGGCCGGCGGCGTCCACCACGACCGCCATGTCCGCGCCGTCGCCGCCGCCGACGCCGATCGGCACCCGGGCGATGGCGTCCGGCGTGGCGGCGGCCACCTCTTCGATGTCGACGCCGCCCTCGGTCGACGCCAGCGCCAGGTACCGCCGCCCGGCCCGGTCGACGGTGAACGAGACGTAGTACTCCTCGGCCACCTCGGCGGCCCGCTCGACCCAAACCCGGCGCACCCTGTGGCCCCGGATGTCCATGCCGAGGATGGCGACAGCGTAGGCGGCCACCTCCTCCGCCGAGCGACCAAGCTTGATGCCGCCCGCCTTGCCCCGTCCCCCCACCCTGACCTGGGCCTTCACCGCCACCGGGTAGCCGAGCCGGTCGGCCACGGCCACCGCCTCGGCCGCCGAATCGGCGATATCGCCGGCTGGGACCGCCACGGCGTAGCGCGCCAGGAACTGCTTGCCTTGGTACTCGAACAAGTCCACTCAGGCGAGGGACCGTTCGCGCTCGTCGAGGGCGTTCTCCAGCCACTCGGTGATGGTGGACAGGCTCGTCCCCGGCGTGAACAGGGCGGCGACGCCCATCTCGTGGAGGGCGGCGTTGTCGGCGGGCGGGATGATGCCGCCGCCGAACACCAGCACGTCGCCTGCCCCCGCCTGGCGCAGCAGTTCGAGCACCTTGGGGAACAGCGTCATGTGGGCGCCGGAGAGGAGCGAGAGGCCCACCGCGTCGGCGTCTTCCTGCACGACGGTGGCGGCCACCTGGTCGGGCGTCTGGTGCAGCCCGGTGTAGATCACCTCGAAGCCGGCGTCCCGCAGGGCTCGGGCGACGACCTTCGCCCCCCGGTCGTGGCCGTCGAGGCCGGGCTTGGCGACCACCACCCGGTAGCGGCGCTCCACGTGCCCATACTAGGTGCCGTGGCCCGCCAACCCATGAAGCCGACGACGATGGTGCTGGCCGGCCTGGGCGGCGTCGCCGCCGGCGTCGCCCTCTTCCTCGTGGTCCTGGCCGTCGCCGGCCCGAAAACGACCGACCAGGCGCGGACCGCCACGTTCAAGGTCGGATCGGCCAAGAGCCTGGCCAGGACCGTGGCCCGCACCGGGCCCCTCCTGTTCCAGGACCTGCTCGGCGGGGCCAGGGACATCTACGTCCAGCACCTCGGCGACGACAAATGGACGGCCTTCGAAGCCCACGCGCCGGGCCAGCCCCGCACCTGCTTCCTGCGGTGGCGGGCGGACAGCCGCACGTTCGTGGACCCGTGCTCGGACCAGGCCTATCCCGCCGACGGCGCCGGCCTGGTGACCTACCCGGCCGCGGCCGATAGGAAAGGCGCGCTCATCGTCGATCTCACCCAGCCGCGGTAGCGTTCGGCCGCGCTGCACGACGAGGGAGGACGACCATGAGCGGTGCTTCTCTTCAAGATGGGTTCGAATGGGCGTCGGGCGTGATGGCGAACGTCAAGCCCGATCAGATGCCCGAGCCGTCGACGTGCCACGACTGGACGGTGCGGATGCTGCTCAACCACATGATCGGCGCGGTGCAAGCCTTCGCCGAAGGGGTGCCGCAGGGGCGGATCTCCAACTCGCAGCCGGACGTGACCGTCGACCTGTTCGGCGACGACCCGGCCGCGGCGTACGACGCGGCGTGGCCAAGGGTCGTCGCGGCATGGGAAGCCGCCGACCCGGACGGCGCCACCGAGTTCCCCTGGGGCCCCGTCCCGAACGCCGTCGCCAGCCAGCTGATGCTGTTCGAAGCGGCCGTCCACGGGTGGGACCTCGCCCGCTCGACAGGCCAGGGCGACACCATCCCTGACGACCTGGCGCAGCCCGTCCTGGCCCTGTCGACGATGCTCTTCAGCGACCCCGCCAACCGGGGCCACGACTTCGGGCTGCCCATCGAGGTGGGCGACGACGCGTCGACGACGGCCCGCCTGGTCGCCTACCTGGGCCGCCAGCCGGGCTAGCGCCGCGCTCAGGGCACGGGCGCGTGCCGCTGCCGGTCGAGGTGGCGCAGCCGGTCGTCGGCCGCGAGCGGGGTGGCGCCGAACGACCTCGCGATGTCGTTGAAGCGCTCTCCCGCGTTGTCGACCAGCTCGCCGAGAACGGCGCGGATGTGGTCGAGCCGGTCCCGCTGGGCGTCGATGGCGGCGATCTTCTGCTCGAGGAGCGACTTGGTGTACGAGCGGTCGGCGCCGCCCTCGTCCGAAACCCTGAGCAGGTGGCGGATCTCGTCGAGGCGCAGGTCGAACCATTGCGCGCCTTTGATGAACTGGAGGCGATCGATGGCGCGCTCGTCGAAGTAGCGATGGCCGCCCCGGGTGCGACCGACTTCGGGGAGCAACCCCAGGCGGGCGTAGTAGCGCACGGTGTCGACACTCAGTCCTGCAGCCTTGGCCAATGCTGACACGTTGTACATAGAGGCAAAGAACACTATGTAAATCCCGCGTACTGTGCAACGCATGGACGGCGACTGGCGCACCATCATCGAGCCGTTCCGGATCAAGTCGGTCGAGCCGCTGCGGTTCACGACTCTTGAGGAGCGCGAGCGGGCGCTGGAGCGCACCGGGTACAACGTCTTCGGGCTGGGCCGGGCCGAGGTGCTGATCGACCTGCTCACCGATTCGGGCACCGGCGCCATGTCGGCCGAGCAGTGGGCGGGGATGCAGCGAGGCGACGAGTCCTACGCCGGAGCGACGTCCTACGACCGCTTCGCCACGGCCGTGAGCGAGCTCACCGGGATGGCGCACGTGATCCCCGTGCACCAGGGCCGGGCCGCGGAGCGGATCCTCTTCGCCGAGATGGTCCACCAGGGCGACATCGTCCCGAACAACACCCACTTCGACACCACCCGCGCCAACATCGAGTACGACAAGGCCGAGGCGATCGACCTGCCCTGCGCCGAGGCCGACGACACGCAGGCGGAAGCGCCGTTCAAGGGCAACATGGACGTCGAGCGGCTGTCGTCGACGCTCGCCGCCAACCCGGGCCGGGTCCCGCTCGTCATCCTGACCGTCACGAACAACACCGTCGGCGGCCAGCCCGTGTCGATGGCCAACGTGCGCGCCGTGCGGGCCGTGTGTGACCGCTTCGGCGTGCCGCTCGTGCTCGACGCAGCCCGGTTCGCGGAGAACTCGTGGCTGGTCATCCAGCGGGAGGACGGCTACCGCGACCGCACCCCCCGGGAGGTGGCGCAAGAGCTGTTCTCGCTGGCCGACGGCGTGATGATGAGCGCCAAGAAGGACGGCCTGGCCAACATCGGCGGCTTCCTGGCGCTGCGCGACGACGAACTGGCGGCCAATTGCCGGGCGCTGCTCATCTTGACGGAGGGCTTCCCCACCTACGGCGGGCTGGCGGGCCGCGACCTGGAGGCGATCGCCCAGGGCCTGCAGGAGGTCCTCGACCCTGACTACCTCCGCTACCGGGTGCGCACCGCCGAGTACCTGGCCCAACGCTGCTGGGACGCGGGCGTGCAGACGGTGCGCCCCCCGGGCGGCCACGCCGTGTACATCGACGCCGGGGCGATGCTGGCGCACGTGCCGCGCGCCGCCTTCCCGGCCCACGCCCTGGTCGTCGAGCTGTACCGCCTCGGCGGCGTGCGGGCGGTGGAGGTGGGCTCGGTGATGTTCGGGCCGGCCGCCCAGCACGAGCTCGTCCGCCTCGCCCTTCCCCGGCGGGTGTACACCCAGAGCCACATCGACTACGTGGCCGAGGTGATCCAGGCCGTCTACGAGCGCCGAACCGGCGTGGGCGGCTACCAGATCGTGTGGGAGCCGCCGTTCCTCCGCCACTTCACCGCCCGGTTCGCGCCCGTCTGAGCGCGCCCGGGCTCTGAGGCGTCGAAGGCACATTCGGCGTTGGGAGCACCGAGGCGGTGCTTTGAGCGCCGAATGTGCCGTGGACGCCGGGATGCGGCGACCGGTTCGCGGCGCGTATCACACGTCGTCCTGCTTGAGGGCGGCGGCGCCCAGCGCGGCGCCGATGAGGGGGGCGAACTTCGAGAGCACCCGGCGCTTGGTCGGGTGGCGGGCGGCGATGACGCCGCCGGCGAGGTCGGCGAGGTCGCACGCCAGTCCGATCCGCCACCACAGCCGGCGGTGCTCGCCCTTGGTGGCGACGACGCCGACGCCCAGGACGGCGTCGCGCACGGCGAACATGCGCACCGTCCAGCGGGCGACGGGATCCTCGGTGTCCTGGGCGGCGAGCAGCTTGAGCAGCGCCTTGGGGAAGATCCAGGCCCCGGCGCCCAGCGCGAACCGCACCGCCACCAGGCCCTTGCCCGGCAGCGTGCGGGGCAGCGCCGTCACGCGAACACCTCGTCGCCGGTCGGCTCCACGTGCGGCGACCCGTTCATCGCCTGCCGCACCTTCGACAGCTCGTAGTAGATCGTCCGGCGGGCCCGGTTCTGGTTCCCCAGCGGCCGGTGCTCAGGCAGGCTGTGCCACGGGTTGAAGGCGAGGTTCTCGCCGAACGCCAACTGCTCAGCGGAGTCGAAGCCCTGGGCCGGCACCCGCAACCGGGCGACGGTGACGAACGGCGACAGGCGCTCGGGCCACGCCACCGCCGCCGTCTCGATGGGCATCCGCCACGGGTCGGTCTGCAGCTGGACGCCGAAGTCGTACTCGACGCCCCCGCTCGCCAGGGTCGCCACCATTGCCTCCCGAAGGTAGTTGGCGGACGGTTTGCGGGGGAACGGCGTTCGGCGCCCGGCCCCGCCGGCCCGAGGCGTGATCGCGTAGTGCATGGCCTGGCCCTCGCCCAGCCGGTAGGCGACGCAGCTCCAGTAGCGCGCCTCCAGCGGGTTGGTGTGGGTCTTGGCGTAGAGCCCCTGCATCATCCCGTCGAGCACGTGGGAGTCACGCAGGCCGATGAAATAGAACAGCGGCATGCCCTTCAGGCTCCAGCCCTGGAGCTTGAGGTTCTCGACAACGTCGGGCGTGGTGAACGTCGGCGCGCTGATGCCGGTGAAGTCCTGGGTCGCCTGCTCGTCGTCGAGCAGCTTGGGACCGTCGACGCCCATGACCTTGACGCCCAGGCTGAGCACGCCGTTGTCCCGCAGGTCGGGCGGCGCCAGCGGCCCGGGGCCGCCGAAGCGGACCCAAGCCTTATACGTCCCGGGCGACGCGAACAGCCCGTGGCGCAGGGCCGCGGGCAGGCCCGCCAGCACCTCGAACTCGCCCCGCACGACGCCGTAGGTCTTGGTGTTGCCCGCCCGCAGGGCCGGCCCCGCGCCTTCGTACTGGCGGTGCAGGAACGTGGTCATCGTCTCGACGATCTGGTTGGTGATCTCCTCCTCGTTCGGGAGGAGGCGCTCCTCGCCCGGCGCCAGGGGCAGGTCGCGACGACGGGCGTTGATGGCCTTCTGCACCAGCGCGCTCAGCGGCTTCTGGAACAGGCGGTCGAAGGCGGGCCGGAAGTAGGGGTCGATCCGGCGCTCCAGCCACAGGCCGCGCAGCAGCGCGGCGTTGAGCGGCCGGAGCAGCCGCCCGCTCACGCGCCGAACGACCGCAGCGCCCGTACGCCCGGGAGGAAGAAGTAGCCGCCGCCCCGGACGGTGACGAACCGCGGCAGGCCGGTGACGCGGCGGCGTACCGGTTCGGCGGGAATGCGGAAGGCGGCGCCGGCCGAAGGCGACACCAACGGGTCGGGCTCGTCGTGCAGGCCGGCGAAGTGGGGGTTGTTGATCCACGTGTGCTGGATGAACTCGAACTGGCGCGAGATGTTGGCGTTGAGGCACAGGAAGTGGAGCCCGTGCTCGTACTCCCGCCCGCGCCGCAGTAGCCGGTGCCGCTTGCCAACGGCAATGGACGAGGCCGAGCCCGGTTGGGGATCCAGCGAGTCCCGGGGGTTGGCCCTCCGCACGTGGGCCCCGATCGGGCACTTGAACCCGTACGGGTCCTCGTCGAAGTAGCCGAAGTCGTTGGCGTCCGCCAGGGCGGGATCGTCCTCGTTCGGCGACAACGCCAAGGGGGCGCCGCTCGGCCACCGCCCCACCATCTTGGCCGCCAACCGGGTTTGCTCGGCCGGATCGCTCGTGGCCTGTTCGAGGAACCGGCGGAACCCGGCCACGTCCTGGGCCAGTTGGCGGATGACGAGGTAGCTGCCGTTGCGGCCAACGCCGTGGCTGAAGGCCTTGCCCCCGGTGTAGAGCCCGTACTCGTTGGGGTAGCCGAGCACGAACTCGCCCGCCCGCACCGTGTTCCACGCCGGGCCCGTCTTCGACAGCCCCTCGATGACCGGCTGCGACACACCGTCCCTGAAGCCGAACGGCTCGAAGCCGTCGAGGTCGGTGGTGTCGAGCTTGCCCACCTCGACCAGGCCGTGCTCGGTCCACCGCCGCCGGTGGGCCTCGTACAGGGCGGCCAGGCTCGCGTCGTCCCGGGCGTAGAGCAGGAGGCCGGCGTCCACCGTCGGCGTTGACGGCCCTCCCCACGCCCAGCCCGCCGGCGCGCCGTCGCCCTCGTCCCCCAGCAGCCGGCTGCGATGGGGCGTCACCATGCCCTGGACGAACTCGGCGGGGAAGCCACCGAGCGGGGCGCCGAGCTTGGCCAACCCGGTGGCGGTGAGCGCGAGGTTGACGGCGTCGCCCGTGGGCCGCGCCGCCGCGCTGGTGACTTCGACGTCCCGCACCCATCGGCCCGCCTCATCCCCCATCCCCAGGAGCACGAAGCACGCGCTGGGCTGCTCGCGGTAGCCGCGGGAAACGAGGCCTTGGATGCCGTCGAGGTCGAGGTTCAGAGCCGCCGTGCCCAAGTCCGGGCCGCCTCGGCGTCGGGAGGCGCCTTGCGCGCCAAACCCGCCCGCAGCGCGGCGTTGTCGGCGATGTTCGCGGCCGTGAGGGTCGGGTAGGCGGAGTACCACAGCTGCGTCGGGATCTGGCGGAGGCGGATGTAGTTCTTGAACGCCTGCTCGTCCTTGGCGCCGGCGAAGAGCAGCCACTTGGTGCGGGGGTAGCCGACGCCGTTGCTGAACGCGGCGTTGAGACTCCACGCGATCTTGTCGATGAAGTCGTCCATGTAGTTCTCGAGGCTGCCGTCGTAGTTGCTGGTGAAGATCATGCGCCGGCCTTCGTCGATGAAGACCCAGCGGGCAAAGTGGATGGTCTTCACGCCGGCCAGGTTCCCCCGGTTGAACACGTGGCGCGCCGCCACGTTGATGGCCCACAGCACACTTGTGACGGTCACCTGCCGCAGCTTCCCGGGCTTGAGGTACCCGACGGCGCTGAACTGGTTCTGCACGACCAGGTCCTCGCGGTCGGTCAGCTCCCGCAAGTGGTCGGGGTCGGGCGGATCGGTGTGGGGCACGTCGCGCGTCTCCTGCAACCGGAGGGCGACCATCCAGATCGGCGCCACAACGAGCAGCAGCGGAAGCAGCAACAGCACGGCCCCCACGGCGGTGACGAGGTGGGCGTACTCGCGGATGCGCACGAGCAGGCCGGGGCCCTTGGCCCGCTTCAGCGCCCACTCGAGCGCCGGATCGCGGCCGACCCGTTGCTTCACCCCGTCGTAGACCGCGTCCGCGCTCGACTTCGACCACTTCCCCTGCGCCTCGTCGACGATGGCCTCGACCGCGTCGCGCAGCCGCGCCTCGTCCTGGACTTGGCGGACCGAACGGCCGGTGGTGTTCACGTACGTCGCGTCGGCCTTGATCATGCGGTCCCGCAGGTAGCGGACCCGGTCGTGCACGGTGGGCGCGTCGGGATAGCCCTCGCAGTGGCTGAAGGCGTGGTCCAGGCCCGTCGCCGCCGCGTCGGCCAGCGCGTACAGGAACGGGTAGACGGCGCCGTCGGCGTCGCAGAAGAACATGAGGCTGGCGGGCAACGGCTCGCCGTACAGGTCGGCGGCGTCGTCGAGCACGACGAAGCGGGCGAAGTGCACGGCAACCTTCTCGAAGGGGAGGACCTCGGCGCGGCGGTCGCTGCCGTCCAGCTCCGTGAGCCACGCCTTGAGGGCCGCGGCGTGCCCGGGCGTGATCGTGGCCCGCACGGTCACCGCCACCTGAGTCGGCATCAGCTCACGCAGTGAGCGCGAACTTGAGGACCCGGCGCTTCCCCCAGAACACGACGCCGAGGTACACGCCCGGGCTCACCTCCCGAATCTCGTCCCTGATGAAACGGGCGACCTTGGACGTCTTCGAGTAGTCGAGGACGATGCACTCCTGGCCGTCGACCCAACTCGGTTCCTTGTAGACCCGGGCCCGGATGCTCTTCATCCGGAACGGCGTGATCTTGTTCTTGAGGTCCTCCGTGGCGGGGTTGAACACCTTGCCCTGCCAGGCGATGAGGTGGGCGGCCTTGGCGTTGAGCTTGGCCAGGAACGTGCCGGGGTTGGCGATCACCGTGCCGTTGGTGTCGCCTTCCGGGATGTCACCCACCGGGCTGGACCGGAACAGCTCGTCCAGCTCCGCCTTCGACATCGTCAGCAGTTGGGACGCGTCGACCGCCACGGCGAGATCGTACCGCTGTAGCGTTCGGCGGTAGCGTTCGGCTGTGGCCCGCTACGACGTGGTGGTGATCGGCTCGGGCTTCGGCGGGGCGGTCGTCGCCGCCCGCGTGGCCGAGGCGGGGCGCTCGGTGTGCCTGCTGGAGCGGGGGCCACGCTTCTCGCCCGAGGACTACCCGCGGACCTTCAGCGCCGCCCAGACGGCGGTGTGGGACGAACGGGCCAACTATGGGTTCCTCGACTACCGGGTGTTCGGGCGGATCGACGTCATCCAGGGCGCCGGGGTCGGTGGCGGGTCGCTGCACTACTTCAACGTCCAGATGCGGGCGCCGGCCGCCATCTTCGAACGGCCCGAGTGGCCGGACGCGATCACCCGGCCGGCGCTGGACCCCTACTACGACCGCGTCGAGGCCATGACCCGGCCCGCGCCCCTGGTCCCGCCCGCGGGCGAGCGGACGCCCGGGCGCACCCGGTCCTTCCTCGAGTCGGCCCGGCGGGCCGGCTACGACCCCTACCTCGTACCCATCGCCGTCCACACCGCGGCGGCCGCCGTCCATCCCATCAGCGGCGTCCGCCAGGAGCCGTGCACGATGACCGCCGACTGCCTGCTCGGGTGCAAGCCCCGCTCCAAGAACAGCCTGGACGTGAACTACCTGCCGCTGGGCGAGAAGCACGGGCTGGAGATCCGGGCGCTGCACCAGGCGGAACGGATCGAGCCCTTGGGCGACGACGGGTACGCGGTGACGGTGCAGCAACTCGATCCCGACCGCCCAGGCTCGTTCGAGCGGACGCGCGTCGAGGCGCGCCAGGTCGTGCTCTCGGCTGGCGCGCTGGGCTCGACGGAGCTGCTGCTGCGGGCCCGGGACCTGTACCGCAGCCTCCCCAACCTGCCCGAGGCGCTGGGCCGTCGGTGGTCGGGGAACGGCGACATGCTCTTCGCCGCCACCAAGGAGTGCGACGACGTCATCGACTCCAGCTACGGGCCCGGCATCACCGCCGGCGCCTACGTCCAACCCGCAGGGTCGCGCCACATCATCCTCATCGAGGACCTCGGCTTCCCGCCCGCGCTGACGTCGCTGTTCGACGGCACCCTGCCGCTGCCCAGCCGGGTCCGCAGCCTCGCCGCCGCCGGGGCCGGCTACGTGCGGGCCGCGCGCGAAGGAGGCCCGTTCCCGGCCGGCAGCCTGTTCAAGGGCTCGTTCGTCCCCCGCGTGCTGCCCTACCTCGGGATGGGCACCGACGCGGCCGACGGCCGCCTGCGCCTCGACGCACGGGGACGCCTGCGACTCGACTGGAACCCGGCGGCGAGCGCGGAGATGTACGGCGAGATGGAAGCGGCCATGCGCCGGCTGAGCGGCGCGCTCGGGGGCGACTTCGTGCGCAGCCTGCCGTGGCGGCGCCCCTTCCGCCGGCTGCTCACCGCCCACCCGCTGGGCGGGTGCGTGATGAGCGACCGACCGGCGGCCGGCGTCGTGAACGACCGGGGCCAGGTGTGGGGCCACCCCGGGCTGTTCGTGGCCGACTCGTCGATCCTGTGCGGGCCGATCGCGGCCAACCCGTCGCTGACCATCGCCGCCCTGGCCGAGCGGGTGGCCGAGGGGATGGTCGGATAGGGGCTCCCCAGGGCGGGATGGGGTCGGCCCACAACGCCCAGCCGTGGCGGCTGGTGCGGACCGCCGGCGACCGCGTCGAGTCGGTCGCCGTCCCCGTCGCCGTCTACCGCATCGGCCACCCGACGGCGGAGGTCCCCCGGTCGAACCGCCGACCGCTGGCCGACTGCCTCCGTCCCTCCCGGCCCGTCGCTACGGCAGGCTGACGAAGTCGCCCAGGAAGGCGCGGGCGGCCGGCGTGTCGAGGCGGAAGTCGACGTTGGTCGACTTGCAGTAGGTGTCGCCGGTGATGGTCGTGCCGGCGATGACCGGCGTCTCGTCGGCGCCCGCGCCGAGGAAGTTGGGGCCACCGGAGTCACCGCTGCAGGTGCCCCCGTTGTCGCCGTTCTGCGTGAGGTGGAGGTACGCGGTACCGAGGGAGTTGAACAACCCCGCCGCGAAGTAGCGAGCCTGGAGGTGGGTGGTCGTCTGGCCCCCGGGGCCGTTGGTGTACCCGGCGTCGCCGTAACCGACCGACGTGAAGCCGGTGTCTCCCTTGAGCGTCCCCGCCGCTTTCATCTGGTCGAGCAGCCCGGCCGTCGGAAGCTTGGCAGGGGTGACGCCGCTCACCGGCGCGTCGAGGACGACCACGGCGATGTCCGGGTTGTTGGTGCTCTTGGCGTTGGAACCGGACTTGAACTCCGGATGGGCGTGGAACGTTCCCGAGTAGACCGTCGATGTCGCGGTATACACCTCGTCGAAGGTGACGTGGGCGGTGGCGCCCAGGAAACCGCAGTGGGCGGCGGTGAGGAACACCGTGGGCGAGATGAGCGTGCCGGAGCAGTAGGCGAGGTTGCCGGCGGCGCCGATGGCGCCGACCAGGGCGCCGACCGCGGGATGGCGGGCGCCGTCGGGCTGGCCGTTCGTGATAGCGACCGCAGATGGGGCTTGCATCACCAGGGCGGTGCACCCGGCCAGGCAAAGAACACTGAGCTTGCGCATCCTCGTCAGGGTACCGGCCCCGGCCTACACCACCTGGGTGAGGACGTGGAGGATGAGCCCGACGACGGCGCTACGCGATGTCGACTTCGACGACGTCGTCGCGCTCGGTGAGAGGGGCGACGACATGGGGGAGGTCGACGCCGACGGGGCCGACCAGGTCGACCTCGACGGTCGTGTCCTCGTCCTGGCGGCTGATCGAGACGCCCCGGATCGTCGCGTCGGGGAGCTGGTACAGCGCCTGCACCACGGCCGCCGGATCGGCGCCGGGCGCGAGGTGCAGGATCACCACGCCGCGGCCCCGGGCGAGCCGCGCCCGGATGCGTTGCCGGGGCGCCCGGAGGCCGACCAGGCTCAGCAGCATGGCGCCGGTTGTGACGGTCGCCGCGAACAGGCTCCCCAGCCCGGACGCCAGGCCGATTGCCGCGGTCACCCACAGGCTGGCCGCCGTCGTCAGCCCCCGGATGTTGGCCCCCTGCTTGATGATCGTGCCGCCGCCCAGGAAGCCGATCCCGACGACCACCTGCGACGCGACGCGGGTCACGTCGATCTGGTAGTTGTTCGAGTTCCGGTCGAAGGCGTAGGCCGCGAAGCCGTGGATGGAGATGACGCCGAACAACGCCGCGCCGAGGGCGACCCCAATGTGGGTGCGAAGGCCGGCGGGCTGGTGCGAGACCTCCCGCTCGAGGCCGATGAGGCCGCCGAGCACGAGCGCGACGAGCAGCCGCACGACGATGTCGACATTGGAGAGCGGGACCCTCACCGCTTCATCTTCAGGCTCGTTTGAGCGGCGCCCAGGCGAGGAGGAGCTGCTTCTCGCCCACGCTCGGGAAGCGCACCATCGCCTCCGCCTTGTCGCCTTCCCCGGTGATGTCGAGGACGACGCCTTCGCCCCACTTGGCGTGCACCACGTCGTCGCCCACCCGCAGACCGAGCCGCTCGCCGCCGCTCCCCCGCACGGGCGGAACGCCGGGCGCCGGGGGGCGCATGGCCCGGTCGACGATGCGGTCGCGGCTCTGCGAACTGCGCCACGACCCGGCGCCGTTGCCGGTGGACCTCCGGCCCGCGCCCTTCTGGGCCATCAGCTCCTCGGGGATCTCCTTCAGGAACCGGCTGGGCGGGTTGTAGTGGGTGGAGCCGAACAGCTGGCGGCTCCACGCGTTGGTGAGGGCGAGCCGGCGCTGTGCGCGCGTGATGCCGACGTAGCACAGGCGCCGTTCCTCCTCCAGCTCGTCGGGCTCGGTGAGCGACCGCACGTGCGGGAACACGCCGTCCTCCATGCCGATCATGAACACGGCCGGGAACTCCAGGCCCTTGGCCGTGTGGAGGGTCATGAGGACGACCATCGAATCGTCGTCGGTGATCTGGTCGGAGTCGGCCACCAGGCTGACCCGCTCGAGGAAGCTGGCCAGCGTCGCCTCCTCGCCTTCGTTCACCATGCCCTGCTCGTACTCCTTCGCCACGCCGATCAGCTCGTCGAGGTTCTCGATGCGGCCCTGGGCCTCGATCGACCGCTGGCCCTCCAGCTCGGACCGGTAGCCGCTGCGCACCAGGAGGGTTTCCAGCAATGACGAGGGCCCGCCCTCGTGGGCCCGCAGCTCGTCGAGCAGGTTGACCACCTGGCGCAGACCGGTGAGGGCGCGGCCTGTGACTCCCGCCGTCTCGGCCTTCACCATGGCGTCCGCGAACGGCCGGCCCTGGGCCGCCGCCCACGCCTCCAACCGGGACACGCTCGTGTCGCCGATCCCCCGCTTGGGCACGTTCAGGATGCGCCGCAGCGACACCTCGTCGGTGGGGTTGACGACGGCCCGGAGGTAGGCGAGGGCGTCTTTGATCTCCCGCCGGTCGTAGAAACGGGTGCCGCCGATGACACGGTAGGGGATGCCGACGCGCACGAGGTGCTCCTCCAGCACCCGGCTCTGGGCGTTGGTGCGGTAGAAGACGGCCATCTCCCCCCACCGCAGGGGCTCGCCCTCGTGGAGGCGAAACATCTCCTGCGCCACCCAGGCAGCCTCATCGTGCTCGTCCTCGGCGTGGTACCGCTGGATCAGCTCGCCGCCGATCTGCTCGGTCCACAGCGCCTTCGGCTTGCGCAGCAGGTTCCTGGCGATGACCGAGTTGGCGGCGTCAAGGATGGTCTGCGTCGAGCGGTAGTTCTGCTCGAGGACGATCACGGTCGCGTCAGGGAAGGCGTCCTCGAACTCGAGGATGTTCCGCATGTCGGCGCCTCGAAATTTGTAGACCGACTGGTCCGCGTCGCCGACGATGAAGATGTTGCGGTGGACCTTGGCCAGGAGCGTGACGATCTCGTTCTGGGCCCGGTTGGTGTCCTGGAACTCGTCGACCAGCACGTGGCGGAACCGGTCCTGGTAGGTCTTGAGCACGTCGGGGTGCTTGCGAAACAGTTGGACGGTGAGCAGCAGGAGGTCGTCGAAGTCGGTGGCGTTGGCGTCCTTCAGGCGGCGTTGGTACTCCCGGTACACCTCGGCGATGCGCCGCTCGAAGATGGTGCGGGCCTTGTCGTGGTAGGTGTCGACGTCGAGCAGGTCGTTCTTGGCCGCGCTGATCGAGGCATGGACGCTGCGGGCCGGGAACCGCTTGGGGTCGAGGTTGAGGTCGCGCAGGACGTAGCTCGTCAACCGCTCGGAGTCGGCCTGGTCGTAGATGGTGAACTGCGAGCTGTAGCCGAGGTGCTGGGCTTCCCGGCGCAGGATGCGCACGCAGGCGGCGTGGAACGTCGACACCCACATCTTCTGCGCCACCGGCCCTACGAGTTGGCCCACTCGGTGCTTCATCTCGTCGGCGGCCTTGTTGGTGAAGGTGATGGCGAGGATCTCGAAGGGCGAGACCCCCTGGTCGCGGATCAGCCAGGCGATGCGGTGGGTGAGGACGCGGGTCTTGCCGGAGCCGGCGCCGGCCACCACCAGCAGCGGGCCGCCGGGATGGCTGACGGCCTCCCGCTGGACCGGGTTGAGGCTGGCGAGGAGGTCTGGCCGTTCGGGCACTACTCAAGGGTACCGGCGGGGTGCGACGGAACCTGGTACCAAGGAAACGATGGCGGCGTGACTGAGATGACCATCGAGACCCCCGCGTTCGAACCGTGGTACCGGGCCGAGCACCCGCGGCTGCTCGCCTCCATGGCTGTCGTGGTCCGGGACGTCGAGGCCGCCCGGGAGATCACGGCCGAGGCCTTCGCCCGGGCCTTGGAGCGCTGGGACCGGGTGTCGGCGATGGAATCGCCCGGGGGCTGGACGTACCGGGTGGCGCTGAACCTGGCCCGCCGCCGGGCCCGGCGGGCCACGCTCGAACGCCGGCTGCTGCTCCGGGCCGCGCCCGCGCCGGTGGCCGTGGCCGCCCCGGCCATCGACGTGTGGGAGGCGGTCACCGCCCTCCCGCCCCGCATGCGCACGGCCGTCGCGCTGCGCTACCTGGGCGGCCTCACCGAGGCCGAAGTGGCGACCACGATGGGCGTCGCCGCCGGCACCGTCGCCGCCACATTGCACGACGCCCGCCACCGGCTGGCCGCGCTCCTGTCCCCCGAGGAGGTGTCCCACGGCTGATCTCGACGACCAGCTGTCGGTCCTGACTGGCGCGCTGGGCGACCCGCCC
>JAHFUQ010000029.1 GCA_023265045.1 Acidimicrobiia bacterium | reverse complement strand
TGGAGTCGGTCCGGCCGGTAAGAGGAGAAGGCCTGGAATGTCTGTTTTTACGAGTGCCTCGGCAGCTTTACTGGCCGCCCGGTTGAGGTCATGGCCGTTTGTGGCGGCCGTTGGGCTCGCACCATTGCAAGCCGGAATGGGCGCCACGACACCTGTCAGGCCCGGCGAGGGGGGCAGATCGCCGAACATAGTGTCAATACTCGATCGCCGCAGGTCGGCAGAGATGAGAAGCGTGCGGTAGGCAGCCTGGGCGAACGAGGTGGCAAGGTTCGCCGCGACCAGGGACTTGCCCTCGCCGGGGGCCGAACTTGTGACGACAATGACCTTAACGGGTTGGTCCACGCCGAGATATTGGATGCTGGTCCGGAGCGAGCGGATGGCTTCGCTCAGCGGGCTGGCGGCGCGCTCCACCATAGCCAAGCCAGCTAAGCGGTCCTTGGCGGCGACCTCGTCAAGGGGCAGCTGGGCGAGCAAGGGCAGGCCGGTGAGCTTCTCGACCTCCGGCGCGGAGCGGATCCTGTCGTTCAACTGCTCACGCAGCAGGCTGATACCAACCCCCACCAGGAGTCCTACGATCACCCCAAGGACGGCGTCACGCTTGGGGTGCGGGCTAACCGGCGCCCCTGGGGTCTTGGCGTCGGCAATGAGTTCGGCGTCGCCGCGTTTGAGGCTGATGTCAACGAGCAACTCTTGTTGGCGCGAGTAGAGCGTCTCGTACTGCACGGCGGCCGCGTAGCGGGCGGCCTTTAGGGACTCTTGTGTCGACGGCGCGCCTCCCAAGGTTCCGCTACCAGCGGGAATCTGCACGGCGGGTTGCGTGGGACCAGCGGCGCTTCCGGGCTTTACCGGGGAGATGAGGGCCGCACTGGCGCCCGGCACAGTGGAGCCGTCGCCAATCTGGGTGTCGAGCTGGGCGATCTGGGCCTGGAGGGGGCCGAGCTTGGCCTGGATGTCGTCAGCGGCGCCCTGGAGGCCGGCGACGGCCGCCTGCCGGCGGTTCTCGATGTAGCCCTTGGCCACGGCCTGAGCGATGTCGCGAGCCTGCGCGGGATCGGGGTCGGTGGCAGAGATCTTGAGCACGTTGCTCTCGCCGCTTTGCCTGACCGAAATCTTGCTCTCCACTTGGCTGGCCGTAACGCCGTTCAACGACTTCGCCGCTTCCGCTGCCACGCCTTCGCTTTGCACGATGTTGGTCTGGCCGGCCACATAGCGGTCGGGGTCGTTGCCGACGGCGCCGTTGCCAGTGGCGGGGTTGAGCCGCTGGTTCGGGTCGTTGGGCGTCAGCAGCACCCGGGCGGTCGCCTGGTACAGGGGCGTCCGGAGGTTGGAGAGGATCCCCGCGGCCAGGCCCACCACGATGATTGCCTCGAGGATGAACCACTTATGGCGCTTGAGGATCTCGAGGTATTCGCGCAGTTCCAGGGCCGTTGTCCTCCGCAGGGGGATCCGTCGCCAGAACGCTAGGAAACGCTGACGAGGCCAACCAGGGGACGTATCCCCCCGGCCTACCTAGGGGTCAGTCCTCGAATCCGCTCAGGGTGAGGCGCAGAAGCTGCCGCCGACGAGGCCGCACAGCGACTGGAAGACCCGGCTCAGGATGCGCTGGATGTTGGCGAACACGTTCTGCAGGAGCTGGGACTCCTCCGGGAAGTGCGGCAACGGCGGGAAGTTGAACGGCGGGAAGGTGAACGTCGGGAAGGTGAACGTCGGGGACGCGAGCGCGGCCTCTTGGTCGGCCGGGGCGCTCTCTAGCGTCGGAATGGTGTCGGCCGCCAGGGTCGGCACGTCGTCGGCGGCGGTCTGGGCGATCGTCGTCGTGGTGGTTCGGACGACCCTGGTGGTCGTCGTTCGCCGGGTTGGGGCCGCGTCGCTCGCAGCCGGAGCGAGGAACACGCCGATCACACCGACGAGGGCGATGAACGCCGCCAACAGGCGACCGCGTGTGGAGAATGACACCTCGCGAGTCCGGGGCATGCGCTGACCCTACGCCTCGCCCCTGATTTTGGCTGTAAGCGGATGCCCCCGGGGGATCGGCTCAGCGGGTGAAGTTCAGTCGCCGGAGTGTCGCGTCAGATTCGGCGTGGCGGCCGTCGACGGTGACGGAGAGCAGGTCACGGGTCGTGCCGGGTTGGCGTGGCCAGGTCAAACGGTACCGATCGTGCGCCAGCCGGCTCGGGAGCAGGTAGTCAAAGATCACATATTCGGTGGTCTCGGGCTGGACGATGAGGGGCTGGATGAACACCACGTAGGGGCCGTCGGCCGCCTTTTGCTGCGCCTGGAGCGGCCCTGGATGGAGCAACTGGGAGCCTTCCGGCGCGTAGACGCGCAGGTACGAGTTGTAGAACGGGTTGATGCCCGTCTTGGGCCCCTCGTTGCGGACCTCGATGCGCACGTGGCCGACCCGACGCCCCTGGTCGTCGCGGTCGACCCGGTAGGTGATCGCCTTGGTGAGATCCAGGTTGGCCTTGCTGGCCCCCAGGTTGGCGTCGGCGACCATGAGGAAGTCGCCATCCGTGTGGGGGAGGGCGCCGGCGACGGCCGTTCCGGCCAGGCGGGCCTGGCGAGCAGGGTCCTTGAACCAGAGCTGGATGTCGCCCGCCCCGATCGAGCGGCTGACCGCCGTCGCCACGCCGGGCAACTGGCCGGCGGGCAGATCGAAAATGCGCTCGAAGAGCACGTCGGACAGCTCGACGAGGAACTTCTTGCGGGGATTGTCGAGCGGCCGTTTGAGCTCCACCTCGTGCACGACGCGCTCGTCGAAGCCCGCCTCGACCACGGGCTGGGGGTAGCTCGGCAGTCGTAAGGGACCGACCACGCCGACCAGGCGCGCCGTGGCCGCCTCGGTGAGGGCGAGCACCCCGTCGACATTCCCTCCGCCCTGGCGGCGGTACATCTCGGCGGCCGCCGCGGCGGTCGTCGGGAAGTCGGGCCACCAGTTCACGTTCGTGAGGGCCCAGTAGCTCGGGAGGTACGGGGCCAGCCCTTCGGGCGGCTTGACCGGCGGGTTGGGCGCCGGCAGATCCTCGGTGGCGGCGTATTGGGCGAGCTTGACCTTTCCGCGGTCGAACCCCAGCACGCCGTAAGAGCCGATATAGCCGCCGGTGGGCCGAAGCTCCAGGGAGTCCTGCGATAGAAGAAGCAGCCGAGCGGACGTGCTGGGGCCGCTCAGATCCTCGAGCAACGAGAGGCCGTTCGCCGCCCGCCCCAACTCCCTTCGGCTCCGCTCGACCTCAGCCCGCATGGCCCGAGCGGGGGCCGAGACCGGCGGCAACCAGGCGCCGGCCGGCCCAGCCAGGGCGGCGGACGCGGCCGCGAGGTGGCGATCGGCGTCGTCCACGGCGCCGACGGAGCGCGTCGCGGCGGCGTGGAACGCGGACAGGTCTTGCCCGTCGACGGCTGCGCTGGCCGAGGTGGGGAACGAGGCGGTGGCGGCCACCAGGATGCGTCCCGCGGCCACGCCCTCGAGGCCCGCTCGGGTGGCGGCCGTCGACGCCCGGACGGGGCTGCCGAGGAGGGGCACCACCCGGAGGACCTTGAGCGGCAGGGAGGACGCGACCGACTGGGTGGATTTGAGGTTGCGAGTGGCGCGATCGAGCGCCGCCGTCGCGCCCGCGTCATCGCGTCGGGCCAGCGCCTGGCGCGACGAGCTCAGGTCGGACCGGGCCAGGAGCAGGTGGCGACGGGCGGCGGCGAGCTGCGTCACGGCCAGGAGGGCCAACCCCGCCACAGCCACGGAGAGGAGAACGATCCGCGGCCCTCTCGACCGCGTCTGGACGGGCGGCAGGCGCGACGGCCTGGTGGCCGTCAGGGACACGGCTCGGGCGCACGCGCCAATCCGTAGGCCAGCGCGACGGTGACGGCGTGGGCGTGGCTCCGCACGCCGAGCTTGTCGAAGATTCGGATCTTGTGGTTCTCGACGGTCTTGATGGCCACGCCGAGCTGGGCTGCGATCGCCTTGGCGCCGAGGCCGTCGGTCATGGCCGTGAGGATGTCAAGTTCGCGCGGCGTGAGGACGGGCCGGCGCCGGGCGCCCAGGGCGACGGGCTGCGATCGGAAGCGCCGCCACTGATGGAGGATGAGCGCGAGCACCTCGGGCGTCACCACGGTTTCGCCGCGCGCCACGGCGAGGATGCCGTTCACGACGTCGTCGGGGGCGGTGTCGTAGGAGAGGTACCCGGCCACGTTCTGGAGGAGAAGCCAGCCGGGCCGGTCGGGAGAAAGATCGGCCGAAATGACGATGACCCGGGCGCCCGTTTCCGCCAGGGCGTCGAGGGCGTCCTCGACCATCGAGTCCCCGATCCGATCAGCCGCGACGACCACGTCGGGCGCCGTGATCGCAGCCTCCTGAACGAGGCCGGCGTAGGTCGAGGCCTCCCCGACAACCTCGACACCGTGGCCCGCGCTGACGCTTCTCAGAATCTCGAGGACAAGCCGGTCGTCATGGGCAAAGACAACCCGCGGGCCGCTCATTCACCAAGAACGGTAGGGACTCGTCCGGATGGGCGCCCAGGGGAGTTGGCCCCCTATCGGCCATGGGGGTTATGGGCTCAGAGCATGCCCAGCTCGTGCGCCCGGGCGACAGCTTGGGCCCGGTTGCGCACGCCGAGCTTGCGGAACAGCCGGCTCTGGATGTTCTCCACCGTCTTCGGCGAGATGCCCAGCACCCGCGCCGTCTGCTTCACCGCGTCGCCTGTCGCGATGGACGCCAGGATCTCCCCCTCCCGCTTGCTCAGCGCGATGGGGGCTTGGGACGCAGCCGTACGGGCCACGTCGACGAGGGCCCGCGCCTGGATCGTGTCGAGGACCGTGCCACCCTGGCCGACCGCGTCGAGCACGGCGAGGACCTCCGCGGGCGGGCTGTTGCCGTGGAGCACCGCCTCCGCTCCGGCGAGGAGGGCGTCCAATGCGTCGGCGTCGTTGGCCGGCTCGCTGAAGACCACCACGATGGGAGGGGCCGCTGCCTTGGCTGCGGTCCAGTGCTCCGGCTGGGGATCGACCAGCACCGCCACGCGCGCCAGCGAGGGCTCCGTGTCCTCCCCGGCGACCAAGACGCCCGCGGTGCGGAGCATGTGCCGGAAGAACTCGATGGCCAAGCCGGGGCTGCCGGCGAGGCCCACGGCGAGGGAAACCTCCTCCAACGCGGCCGACAAGGCGCTACACGCCCGCGGCGACGTCACCCGATGCGATCGGGCCGGAGCTGGCCCGCTCGCATCGCGACCGACACCGCGTGAGCCTGGTTCTGCACCCCGAGCTTGCGGAAGATACGTTGCTTGTGGTTCTCGACCGTCTTGTGGCTGATCTCGAGGTGAGTGGAGATCTCGCGCGACGTGCAGCCGGCGCCGACCAGTTTGAGCACCATGACCTCGCGCTCGGTGAGCACGGTCGGGGCTGGCGGGGGCGTGCCTTGGTTCGCGGCCGCGGCGAGCGGTTGCATCCGCGTGACGTGGCGGTTGGTGTTGCGGATGGCGCCCAGGATCTCGGCCATGCCGCCCGCGCGCGACACCAGCGCGCTGATGCCACACCGGCGAGCCCGCACAGTCTCCGCGGGCCTCGGTGCGCCCACGGTCAACCCGATCACCTTCATGCTCGGAAAAGCCCGGTGCAGGGCGGTCGCAACGCGGGCGACATCCCCGTCGGGGGCGGCGGCGTCGAGCACGACCACCTCAGGCCGGCGCTCGTTACAGAGCGACACCAGCTCCTCCGCGGTGCGCACGATGCCGACGACTTCGATGTCGTCCTCTTGGTCCAAGAGCAGGCCGAGGCCGTCGCGAAACAGACGTAAATGCTGCTGAACTCCGACACACGCAACCACGTCAAGTCCTCCCGCTCGATACCGGACCGGTGCGCCCCAGCCAACCTGCGCTACGGAACTCCCTAGTTGTCGTCAACATATACCGGGCACCGCGCCCTTCCCAATGAACGCAGCGTTGCCGCGGCCTGACGATGAGTCGCGCATGATCGGTAAGTGCGGTGGGATCAACCCCTAGGGAAAGACTATTTGCACCCGGGGTGACATTCCGCGGTTGGCGGGCCACGCACCCGCATCCGCTCCATCCCCGCGCCGATCCGCCGGCGTGCCCGCCGTGGTCACGGTGAGGGACCCGCGCCGAAGGCAGCCCCCCGCCAACATGGCGCTCCACCTGCGCAGACCTGCCCCAGGCTTGCGCCGAGCGCCTCAACTGCCGTTGAGCGCCAACCTTCGGCATGACCGACACACCTCCCCACGCGCCGCCGGGTGAACCCCGGCCACCGTTCCAGCGCACGCCGTTAAAGGTTGGCAACGTATACGGTGCAGTTGGCGGGCGCAAAGCGCACGGTTCTTTCATCGAGGACCCCACTCCAACCCGAGATTGATTTCTGTCAGCCCACCTTCATTAAATACTTACCCCTAAGGGCACCTGGCGGTGTCCGTGCCGCGGCGATGAGCACGGAATGGCAGTGCCATCGCCGTTCGGCCCCGGCATCCCGCGCTCTCGCCGAACTCCGCGTCCGTCGTTGCCGGAGTTGTGGTGATCATCACCGACACCGGCCTCGACGCGGAAGAGACAAACTGAGACAACCAGGAGAAGCCCCTAGGTGCGCGCCGCCGTGAAGGAAATCCCCTAACCCATTTCCGGGGGCGTTTGACTGCAAGTCCGCGGCGCGCTGGAATACGGGAGTCAGGCGACGGCGCACGACATTTTCGCGGCACTACCGCCACGCGCGCTCGTCACCGGACGTGGCCGGGGGCAACGACGCACGTGGAAGGTGAGGCGCATGACGGGGGGCGCGGAGGCAGTGCGGGAACGCGAGTTTGGCGTGTGGCTTCGATCGTGGCGGCACGACCGTCGCCTTACCCAGAAGGACCTCGCGGACACACTCGGCTATGACGTCACGTACCTGGTGAAGATCGAGGGCGGCGCCCGGCCGCCGTCGCGCCAGTTCCTCGCCCGACTGTCGCAGGTCGCCGGCCAACCGCCGGAAACGCTTCTGCACGCGTCGACGGCCGGCGGCTGCCATAGCTCACTTCCCTCGCCGTCCGACACGCTTGTCGGTCGCGACATCGACGTTGAGCGGATCGTGTCGATGCTGACAGGGCCGGCCCGCTGCGTGACCCTCGTCGGGCCGCCCGGGATCGGCAAGACGCGCCTCGCCATGGAGGTCGCGAACCGCCTCGACGCGCGCTTCCTCTCCGGCGCGTCCTGGATCTCGCTGCTCGAGATTCAGGACGCGGGCGATGTCACGTCGCACATCCAGCGCGCGCTCGGCCTCGACGACCGCAACGACGTCGACCCGGCGGACGCGGTCGTGAACCACTGGAGGCCCCAGCATGCCCTGGTGGTCCTCGACAACTGGGAGCACGTCAAGGCCGCGAGCGGATTCGTCGTCCGGCTGTTGACCGAGGCCCCCCGCATCTCGGTGCTCGTCACGAGCCGTGAGCCGCTGGGGCTGGTGGGCGAGCACCTCTACGCGCTGGCGCCGCTCCGGGTGCCTGACGTCGACGGCGGCGCGTCGCTCGATGAGGTCGCAGGCTGCGCGGCCGTCGAGTTGTTCGTCACCCGGGCGGTCATGGCGTGGCCGCCCTTCCGGCTGACCGAGGACAACCGCCACGCGGTGGCCCGTGCCTGCGCCCGGCTGGACGGCATCCCGCTCGCCATCGTCCTCGCCGCCGGCCTGGTGCGCACGACCGACCCCAACCGAATCGACCTCACCCTCGACGAGATGGACGCGGCCGGGGTGGCGCCGGTGGACCTGCCCTCGCACCAGTCGACGCTGTCGAGTGCGATCGGTTGGAGCTGGAGCCTGCTCGACGCCGACGAGCAGCGAACCTTCGCCCGCCTCGCCGTGTTTGCAGGCGGCTGCAGCGCCGACGCCGCGACGGCCGTCTGCGGAACCGGCGACAGTTGGCGCCATCTCGCCAGCCTGTCGCGCCAAAGCCTGCTCAACGCCCGGCCGGATGCGCCCGGCGGGCCCCGCTTCGAGTTCCTGGCGACGATCCGGGCCTTCGCCCTGGCACGACTCGTTGAGTCGGGTGAAGCCGAAAGCGCCCGCCAGGCGCACCTCGCCTTCTTCCTGCGCTTCGCAGCCGACAAGGGCAAGGGGCTCCTCGGGGGCGACCA
The DNA here is from genome assembly GCA_023265045.1 of Acidimicrobiia bacterium. GTDB lineage: Bacteria > Actinomycetota > Acidimicrobiia > Acidimicrobiales > AC-14 > JAHFUQ01. Next base: position 26,316 of record JAHFUQ010000029.1, on the reverse strand, counting down.
GGTTGGGTGCGCCGACGCGCTGGCGGCGGACTTCGAGAACCTGCGGGCGGCGTTCGACTGGGCGCTCGTCCACAACCCGCACGCCGCCCTCGAGCTGTCGACCTGCCTCTGGCGATACTTGCTCTTGCGCGCCCTGCCCACGGGGGCGCGATGGTTGGACCAAGCGCTGGCGGCCGCGCCGGCGCCGACGCCGGCCCGGGCCGCCGCCCTCGCCGCGGCCGGCTCCCTGGGCTGGGTCCTCGGAAGGTTCGACGACGCCGGGACGGCGCTCGACGGCGCGTTGGCGCTGGCCGACGAGTTGGGGCTCAGCGACGTGGCTGCCCTCGCGTGGTTGAACAAGGGCGCCCTCGCCGATCAACTCGACCGCCTGGACGAGGCCGACGACTGCTTCGCCAACGCGCTCGCCCGCTACCTCGAGCTGGGCGACCGCCGCGGAGAGGCGTCGGCCCTGGTCGGCCAAGGCTGGATCTCCCGACGGCGGGGCGAGTTCGATCGCGCCTGCGACCTTTGGATCCGGTCGGCCGCGCTCTTCCGCCAAGTGAAGGACGCCTTCAACGAGGCGCGATGCCTCAGCAACCTGGGATTTCTCAGCGAGCAGCTCGCCAACTACGCCGAGGCCACCGAGTGGATGGCGGCGTGCCGCCGCGTGCAGCGGGACCTCCGCGACGTCCGCGGGCTCGCCATCACCGAGGCCGCCCTCGGGCGCATCGCCATGCGCATGGGCCGTCACGCCGAGGCGCAGCAACGACAGCTCGACGCGCTGAGCGTGTTCGGGCACGTGGGCGAAGGCCGGCGCGCCGCCGAGAGCTTGATCGTGCTGGCGACGCTCGCCAACCTCGACGGCCGCCACCATCGCGCCGCCCGGCTGCTGGGCGCGGCCGAGGCGGAGCTGGCGCGGTTGGGGGCCTCGCTGGCGGACGACGAGGACCTCCACGCCGAGGCGCTGGCCGTCTGCCGTCGCCGCCTCGACGGGGGCGCGTGCACCCGGCACCTCGCCTTTGGCCGGACGTTGAGCCTGGAGGACGCGGTGGCCCTGGCGCACGACGAACCGAACGGAGGCCGGGGCGACTCCGCCCCGGCCTCCGCCCCACGGGCCCCGGTGCTGAAGGCCCGTTTGAACAGTTAGCTACGCGCTAACCATTTACGCACCCATTGGCCCAGGCCGTGACGACGGTCGCGACCTGGATCGCCACAACGGCGAAGCTGACAAGGCCAACTCTGAGGCCAACGGCGCGCGAGCGCCCCCCGGCCTTGGTCTCGATGGCATCCACGTGGGCTCCTCCTCGACTCTGGAGGGCCCACGTGACAGACTGCCGGTGTCAACGCGGGAGGCCTGCGGAACCACGCGGGCCCTCGTCTGTTCCGAACGGAACGCGGGTCGGCGCCTGGCTTGCCTAGAGCCTTGCTGATCCGCGTCCACGGCTGGAACTTAACACCTCCTGCGGCGCTGCGCCACCTGCGCCTGGCGGTTGCAGGTTGCAGGGCCGGTTTCCCGCCCAGGAGCGGCCGCCGACCGGCCAACGCAAGGGCACAGCCCCGAGCGGATCGGGTGCATCGAGGGTAAGTTCCCCGGAGACTGAACGGAATCTGGCACCCTATGAGCACCCGACGCGTTGCTGCGCTCACTCCGAGAGGTTTACACTTGACACTTGCGTCACCATCACTTCTGTCACTAGCGTCCGCACTTGGTGGCGGGCGGATGATCCACAGGGGGCCGGGCGCGTGCTAAAAGAATCGTCTTCGCAGCATCGCGGTTCAGGGTCGGGGAGCCTTGGCGGGCTCAACCGCGAGAAGGAGCCGCCGCTGTTCGGCGACCTGCTCCGACGGCGCCGGGAAACGCTCGGGAAATCGGTCTCAGAGCTGTTCCGGCTCACGGGCGTGCAGCGGAGCTACATCTCGGACTGCGAAAGTAGTCGAAAGTTCCCCAGCCGGAACTGGGTCGAGCAGTTGGCGGCGCTGCCGCCAGCCGATCCGAGCCTCGTCGCGGCGTTCGACGCCGCCGTCATCGAGCGGGCCTTGAGCATGAAACGCCCGGCCAGCCGGGCAACCACCCGACTCGTCCAGGAACTGGCGAACCCGTCGCCCGCCGACGATGATCACGGTGGCGAGCGGGCGAAGCCCGAGGGGGGCGCGCAACACTCCCCCGCGCTCAACTCGTTCCACTCCCTCACGGGGCGGACCCACTGCCTCCAGTACGCGGTCGCCCTGCTCGAGCGGGCCGCCGACGCCGGGCCGCCGGCCGCGCCGGCGGAACCGGTGGAGTCGTGCGACACCGAGCTGGACACGGTGCTGCTCGTCCTGTCGCCGTCGCTCGAGCGCGCCGACCTCGACTGGCAGTCGCCGCTCAAAGACGCCGTCGGCCATGGTTGGACGGTCGTGCACCTCGTGACCCCCGAGGAGGACACCAATCGCCAGATTGACCGCGTCCGCGACCTCGTTTCCTTGGTCAGCCGCGGCCGCGAGTATCTCCCGCTGGCACTGCCCCGTGACGGTTCGTCGCCGGATGGGTCAGCTGGTGAATCCGCGGTCGAGCTCATCGTTGCGCCCGGGCAAGGCGTCCTCCAAATGTACGCCAATGGGACCGCCGGCACCTACTTTCCGTGGCAAACGCCGTACCTCGAGGCGTGCCGAAATCTGGCGCGTGGCGCCCACGTCTTGCGCGCCAAGGCAACCCGGATCATCACAATGCTGTACTCGAACGATCCGCCGACCGTCCCGAAAGGCCCTACGAAGCCAGCCCAGATCGCGTCGAAAGAGGACACCAGGAAATGGCTCACGCCGCTTCCGGCGAAGGTCGTGTTTGACGAGGCTTTGACGGACGCGACGGTCAAAGGGGGCCGCCGTGTCCTCCTGAAGTCGGGCCTGGTGGCGGCGACGATGCAGCCCTACCTCACCCTGAAGCTGGCCGCGCGGCTCCGGCTGGTCGCGACCGACGAGCAGATTCCCCTCATCGACAAGCTGACCGAGAACCGGCTCCGGAGGTGGAACGCGATTCAGTCCAGCACGATCGACCTGAATCAGCACCTGTGCACGATCCCGGCCATTCATGCGTACCTCGCGGGGACCGACGAACCCGACCGCAGGAGCATCGGCCGGCTTTTCGTCGAGCACGATCCGCTCTTCGGTGGGATGGAGTTGACGCAGGAGGATCGCATCGAACACATGCGTGGTGTGGTCGAGCTCCTGCGCAGTTCGACCCAGTACGAAGTGGGACTCGTCCAGTCCCCCGACGCGGTCCCTGTGCCGGTCGGGAAGTCGTATTGGTCGTGCACGCAGACGGCATTGTTTTTCGTAGGTTTACCTCCGGATGGGTCCGGAACTCGCTTTGTGACGATCCGTGATTCGGCCGTCATCGAGGGATTCTTTCAAGTCTTCGACGGCGCGTGGGAAGCGATCCCGGCCGAGTGGCGGGACCGGAAGTTCGTGGCCGACCTGTTGGAGAAGCTGATCGGCCTCGCCGAGAACGGCAACCCGATGATGAAGCAGCCCATGACATACGCGGCGCTCGGGTAGTGGCGGGCGCCGGCCGATGACCTGACCGGGCCCGCCGGTACGCTGCCGCGGTGCTGATCCGGCGCCGCTTGCCGCTGGTCGTCCTCGCCGCCACGTTCGTCGCGACGGCCGCGTTCGGCCTCGTGTTCACCCGGCCCGGGCCCGAGAGCTACGACGCCAAGATCATGTTGCAGGTCACCCGCAGCCTGGTCGAGCACGGCGACGTCCGGGTCACCGAGGACGAGTTCGGCTTCAACACGCCCTACGCCAGCTACGGGCTGGGCATGTCGCTGCTGTTCGCCATCCCGTACGCCGTCGGGGGCGCCAACGCGGCCATGACCGCCAACGCGTGGGTCCTGGGGCTGGCGGTGGTCGCCGTCGTCGCCCTGGCCCGGCGCCTCGACTTGTCGTGGGGCAAGTCGTTGACCGTCGGGTTGTTGGTGGGGGCAGGGACGATGCTGCTGCCCTACGTGCCGACCGGGTTCTCGGAGCTGGCGATCGCCGCGCTGGTGGCGGTGGGGTTGCTGGCGGTCGCCGCCGCCCGCGCCGGGCGGCCGTGGGCCGCGTTGGTGGGCGGGCTGGCGTCAGGCGCCACCGTGCTCTTCCGCACCGACAGCGTCCTGCTCGTGGTGCCCGCCATCGGTGCGGGCGTGTGGCTCGCGGGCGGGAGGGGCCGGCGCGCGGTCGTGCGTTTCGCCGCCGGGGCGGCTCCGTTCCTGCTGTTTTGCGGCTGGTACAACGACCTGCGCTTCGGGTCGCCGTTCCGCCTCGGCTACAAGGGCACCGCCGGCTTCTCGTACCCGTTCGTGCGGGGACTGAAGGGTTTGCTGATCTCCCCCGGTCGCGGGCTGCTCTGGTACGTCCCTCTGGTTTTGGTGGCCGCAGCAGGCGCCCGCAAGGCGTGGCGGCGCGACCCGGTGCTGACGGCGACGGCCGGGGCGATCCTGCTCGCCCGCCCGTTGTTGTTCGCGTCGTGGAGCCAGTGGGAGGGGGGCGTGTGCTGGGGGCCGCGCTTTTTGGTGCCCGCCATGCCCGCGCTGGCGGTCGGGGTGGTGGAAGTCGTCCGCCAGTTCAAGGGGTGGCAGGCGACGGTGCGCATCGCGCTGGTGGCGGTCATGGCGCTGAGCGTGGGCGTCCAGCTCGTGGGGGCGAGCATCGGGTACGAGCACCACTGGAACAAGGTGCGGCCCGAGGCGGTCGCCGCCGGCGAGGTGCAGAACTACTTGTACGCATGGAAGTACTCGCCGATCCTCAAGGAAGCGCAATGGTTCGTTTCCCGAGCGGACTTGTTCGTGGGCCGGGCCATGCCGCCGGCCCGGCGGCCCGGGCTGTTCGGGGTGCTCATGGGCCTGAGCGCGATGGGCGCCGCGGTCGCCCTCGCGGGCGCGCGGCGGCTCGATGACACGGTCTCTCCCCCGAACCCCGCGAACATGCGCAAGAATGAACCGGTTGTGGTCCCCGTCCCGTGAAGGAGGTCCGGATGGCGGACGAGAGCGTCGTCGAAGAGACCGGCTGCGGCTGCTGCCAGCCTGAGCACAAGACCGTCCAAGACGTGCGGCGTGAGCTGGAGGACCGGCGCGAGCGTCTCGACCGCCGGTTGCGCGCCCTTGAGGGCGACCTGGTGGGGGCGCGGTGAAAGTCGGCATCGTCGGCAAGGGCGGGGTCGGCAAGACCACCCTGTCCTCGCTCATCTGCGAGGGTTTCCGGGCGCGAGGGAAACGTGTGCTCGCCATCGACACCGACTCGAACCCCAACCTGGCCATCAGCCTGGGGTTGTCCGAGGAGGCCGCCAACTCGGCGCCCATCGTCCCCCGGGCGCTGGCCGTCGGCGGCATGGCGCAGTGGACGCCCGAGCGCCTGATCGAGACGTTCGCCCTGACCACGCCGTCGGGGATCATGATGCTCCACGCCATGCGCGTCGACCAGGCCGGCGCCGGGTGCACGTGCACGAGCCACGCCGCCGTGCGCAGCATCCTCGGGTCCGCCATCGAGGAGATGGCCGACATCACCTTGGTCGACATGGAAGCCGGCCTCGAGCACCTCAGCCGCTCGGGCGGCACGCTCGCCTACGCCGACATCCTGCTGATGGTGATGGAACCCACCAGGAAATCCATTCTGACGGCGGCGCGCACCATCGAGCTGGCGCAGGAACTGGGCATCCCCCGCATCGCCGGGGTGGGCAACAAGGCCAAGCTGCCCCAGGACGCCGCCTTCTACGAGGAGGTGGCGGCCGAGTTCGGCGTGCCCATCGCAGGGATCGTGCCGTGGAACGCCGACGTGCCGCTGGCCGACCGCCGTGGCACGCCCATCCTCCCCGAGGAGGCGGCGTCGGTCAGGGCGGCGGTCGAGGGCCTGCTCGAGTTCATCGAGTCCCCCGAGGCCGAACGCAACGCCCTACTGGCCGAGCGGGCGCGCATCGAGCGCCGCCTCATCCAGCTCAACGCCGACTAGCACCCGCTTCCCCCGCCCGCTTCCCCCGTCAGCTTCCCCCGTCAGTCACTGCGCCGTTAGCGCTGTGATTCGCGCCTTTTTGGCCGAAATCACGACGCTAACGCGGTACTTACGGGGGTTGGCATGCGCCACCTGTTCACAACGGAGGACTCAGGCGAGACATCGGCCGCGCTGCGGTGGGGCGAGCGCAAGGGGAAGTGGCGGCGCGTCCAGCGGGGCGTGTACGCCATGGGGCCGGAGGAGCCGAGCAAGCTGGACCGCCAGCGGGCGCGGGTGTTGGCGAGCGGAGGCGTGGCGAGCGGCGCGCTGGCGGGCGTGCTGCACGGGCTGGACGGCGTCGTGCTGGACGACCGGCCGCTGCGGCGGCGCACGCTCCCCGAGGACCGGGTGGTCGTGGTGGGCGACGTGCGGTGCGCCGACGGCCTGCAAACACTCGTCGACTTGGCGTCGACGCTCACCGACGACGCCTGGGAGCAGGCGCTCGAATCAGCGTTGCGCAAGGGGCGGGCGGCGCTGGGCGACTTGCCCGCGCGGGGCCGCATCCGGCGGGTGCTCGCCCGCCGGCCGCCGGGCGCGCCCCCGACCGAGAGCCTGCTCGAGACGCTGATGGTCCAGCTGGCGCGAACCGTGCCGGGACTGCCCGACCCGGTCCGCCAGCTCGAGGTGGGCCACGCCCGCCTGGACCTGGCGTGGCCCGGGCTCGGCCTGTTCATCGAGCTGGACGGGCAGCACCACAAAGACCAGCCCGTCTACGACGCCATGCGGGAGACCGCAGTCGTGGCTGCCACGGGGTGGTTGCCGGGCCGGTTCACGTGGACCGAGCTGACGCGCTTGAAACGAACCACCCAGCGCCGGCTGGCGGCGCTAGCTGACCAGGCTCGCGATCGCCCACAGCGCGGCGACGATGCCGATGACCATCATGGTCAGGCTCCGGCCCACCGGGGCGCGGGCCAGCTCGCCGGGCTTGGCGTCGCGCGGCGGGCGCACGAGCGCGAGCGCATTGCCCACGGCCAGCGCGCCGCCGAGGGCCAGGACGAGCAGCGGAAGAAGGTCCTCACCGAGGAACACGGCGCACGACCGTAGCCGGGCCGGAAAGCACAAAACTCGCGCTCAAGCCCACGCCTGCTCCTGACGAGGTTGTCCGTACATATGGAGTGGTAGGGACTCGGTGAAGCCCCCTACAGGAGCCCCGTGCTTCCTTTCGCCGAGTCCCGCCGCTCCCGGGACGGCTACTCCGCCGGTGCTGGGGCCGGCGGGGCGGCCTTCTTGGCCGCGGCCTTCTTGGGCGCCGCCTTCTTCTTGGCCGCGGCCTTCTTGGCCTTCTCCGCGGCCTTGCGCTCTTCCTCGGCCTTCGCCCACTCCTTGGTCGTCTGGTCCTCGAGGAGGGCGTCAGCCGCCAGGGAGCGCACCGCCTTGATCCCGTTCATCGCCGCCGGCTTGCTGTTGTAGGACTCGCTCGATGCGACGACTTGTCCGTTGGTGGACACCAGGCTGAAACGGAACTTGCCCGTGGTGCCCTTCTTGACGACGAACTTCCCCGGCATGCTTCCTCCCTGTAGTGCGCCTCGCTCAGCGCCGCTTGCGCAAGAGTCCGAAGACGCCCCGCGCGACGGTGTTGATCATCGACCGGCCTTCACGCGACTTCAAGTATCCCGCCACCGGGTTCTCGTCCTTTTTACCCTTTCCCTTGGGTTGGGCGGGCTTTTGGGGCGGCGGCGCCTCCTTGGGGACCTCCGCCTTCGCGGCGGCGGCCTCCGCCAACCGCCCTGCCAGCTTCTCGCGCGCCGACTCGCGATCGACCTCCTCGGCGTACTTCGACCAGATCGGGCTGCCCTTCGCCTCCGCCTCCACCGCCTCCGCCTCGATGGCGCCCATGAACGAACGGGGCGGGCACAGCCGGGTCCACACGACCGGCGTCGGCGCGCCGCGCTCGGAGAGGATCGTTACCATCGCCTCGCCGATGCCCAGTTGGGTGAGGTCCTCCTCGAGGTCGTAGTCGTCGGTTTTGGGATAGGTCGTTACTGCTGCTTTCAACCCCTTGGCGTCCCGAGGGGTGAACGCCCGCAGCGCGTGCTGCACGCGGTTGCCGAGTTGCGCGAGCACTTCTTCGGGGACGTCGTCGGGCAACTGGGTGACGAAGAACACGCCCACGCCCTTGGAACGGATGAGCCGGACCGTCTGGGCGATCGAATCGAGGAACGCCTCCGATGCGTCGTCGAACAACAGGTGCGCCTCGTCGAAGAAGAAGACGAGCTTGGGCTTGTCGACGTCGCCCATCTCGGGCAGCTCGTGGAACAGCTCGGCGAGCATCCACATCAGGAACGTCGAGAACAGCTTGGGCTTGTCCTGAACGGCCGCGAGCTCCAACGAGGAGATGACGCCGAGCCCCTCGGGCGTCGTGCGCAGGAGGTCGGCGACGTCGAGCTCGGGCTCGCCGAAGAACGCACCCGCGCCCTGGTCCTCCAGCTCCACGATCTGGCGGAGCAGCACGCCCGCGGTCGCCGAGGAGAGGCCGCCGATGCCTTCCAGCTCGGCCTTCCCGTCGTCACTGGTCAAGTACTTCAGGACTTCGCGCAGGTCGTCGAGGTCGAGGAGGGCCAGGCCGTGGTCGTCGGCGTAGCGGAAGACAAGCGACAGCGACGACGCCTGCGTCTCGTTGGCGTCGACCACCTTGGCGAGCAGCTGCGGCCCGAAGGCCGACACCGTCGCCCGCAACGGCACGCCCGGGCCGATGCCCCCAAGGGACAGGAACTCGACCGGGAACCCATTGGGCGCCCACTCCACGCCCAGGTCCGTGGCCCGGCGTTGGAGCCCCTCGCTCGGGGCGCCCGGACGCGACAGGCCGGTGAGGTCGCCCTTCACGTCCGATACGAACACGGGCACGCCCATGGCCGACAGCTGCTCGGTCATCAGCTGCAACGTCTTGGTTTTGCCCGTTCCGGTGGCGCCGGCGATCAGGCCGTGGCGGTTCAACATGGCCGCCGGCACCTGGACGACCGCCTCCGGATAGGTCGTGCCGTCGCGCATGGCCCGGCCCAGCTCGAGGGCCGCCCCCTCGCTGGTGTACGCCTTGGCGATCCGGCTCGGGAAGTCCTCGGCTCCGGCGTCCTTCGGCATGGGGTCTTTGGGCATGCAGCCGAACGTAGCCATCGCGCTCAACCGGCGCCTCGTAGCATTGGCGGTGGTGGACGACGAGGATGCGGTCCTGCAGCAGAGCAAGCTCGAGGCGTTCAAGGTGCTCGTGGCCGCCAACGAGGAAGCCGAGCGCATCCACCACGAGTGCGAGGCGCTGCGCGCCGAGGCGCGGGCGCAGGCCGAGGAGGCGGGCGCGGAACTGCTGGCCGCCGCCCGGGTCGAGGCGCAGACCGACGCCGCCGCCATCGTCGAGGAGGCATGGGCTCGCTTCGAGGCGTCGGCGGCCCAGGCGCGCGCCGACGCCGAGCGCGAGGCGGAACGGCTGCTGGCGACCGCGCACCACGACGCCGCCGCCATCGTCGAGGAGGCGTGGGCTCGCTTCGAGCGCGAGTCGGCCCAGGCCCGCGCCCACACCCTCGCCGCGGCCCGCGCCGAGGCCGCCGAGGCAGCCGAAGCGGTGCGAGCCGCCGCCCAGCGCGAAACCGCGGCAATGACCGCGCATGCGCAGGCGGAGCTCGACCACCGCACGGCACAGGACGAACAGGCCGCCGCCGGCCGCGTGGCGGACCTGATCCGGGCCGCGACCGTCGAAGGGGAGCGATTGGTCGCCGCCGCCGTGAAAGTGGCCGAGGAGCGCACGGCCCGGGCAGGCGTGGAGGCGGCGCGCATCGAGCAGGAGGCCGTCGGCCGAGCCGCGGCGCTCGTCGCCGAAGCGGTCGAGGAGGCCCGGATGGCCACGGCGGCGGAGAACGCCAGCCTCCGGACCCAGGCATCGGAGGCCAGCGCGAAGGTGCTCGCCGACGCACGGCGCGCCGCTGCCGCGCTGGTGGCCGACGCGTGGGCGCAGTTCGAGCGCCAGTCGGACGCGTATCGCGAACGCGTCATCGACGAGGCTCGGGCCGAGGCGGAGCGGGCGGCCGAGGCCATGGCGGCGCAGGCCCGGGAGGAGATCGAGCGCAAGCTGGCCCGGGCGGAGGAGGACGCGGCGCGCGGCGCAACCAAGATCGTCGACGCCGCGAACGCCAAAGCGGCGCGCGTCGTGGAAGAGGCGCAGGCCGGCGCCGCCTCCGTCGCCGCCAGCGCGACACGAGCCGCCGATGCGCGCCGCCAGCGGGCGATCGCGGAGGTACAGGCGTCCCGGGCTTCAGCCGCCGAGGAGTCGTTGCGCATCGAGCGGGAGGCGGCCGCGCGCGGGCGTGAAGCGGCCGGCAAGATCGCGGCCGGCGCGCGCGAGGCGGCTGAGGCCGAGGCGCAGAAGACGAAGGCGGAGGCCGCCGCGGAGGCTGCCGCCGAGGCCGCCCAGCTCCTGGCCCGCGCCGCCGAGGAAGCCGAACGGCTCAAGGCGCAGGCCGTCGACGAGGTGTTCCATCTGCTCGAAGGGCGCCGCCAAAAGGCGGAGGAAGCCGCGGAGGTGTCCCGGCAGGTGGCTGCGGGCGTCATCGCCGACGCGCGCCGCCGAGGCGTCGAGCTCCTCAACACGGCTGGCGCCGAGGCGGCGGCCGTGCGCGAACGGGCGGAGCGCGAGGCGACCGCGCATGGCCAGGAGCTCGCAGCCGAGTTGCTGGCGGCGGCGAGCGCCCAGGCTGACGTCGAAGCGGCCAAGGTGCGCGCCTCGCTCGCCCTCGAGGCGGAGGCCGCCCGCGAGCAGGCCCGCGCCGACGCCGAAGCGATCGTCGAAGCCGGGACGGCCGCGGCGCAGGCTTTGGCGTCCGAGACCGCCGCCGCGGCCGAGGCGGTGTTGGCGCGGGCGGAGGCAGAGGGTGGCCGCCGGGTCGCCGAAATGGAGCAGGCTGCGGCTCGCAAGGCCGAGGAGACGCTGGCCGCGCTGCGCCAAGCCGATCAGGCCGAAGCCGAACGGCGAAAGGCCATGGCCGAACGCCAGGTCGCGGCCCTGCGGGCGGAAGCCGAGTCCGCGGTGAAACGGGCCATGTTCGACGCTCGCCGGCGCGGCGACGAGCTGGTCGCCAAGGCGCGGGTCGAGGCCGCCGAGGCGGCCGAGGCGGCGCACGAGTGCGTCCTCGCCACCGCTCGCCAGCAAGCGGCCGAGATCGTCCGCGCCGCCGAGGCGGACGCCGATGCCCGGGTCACGGCGATCCTGGGCGCGGCCCACGACGTCGCCGCGCGCACGAGCCAGCAAGCCGAAACCACCTACGCGCGCCAGCGGGCGGCGAACCGCCAGAAGCTCGACGAGGAGGCGGCCACGCGGCGGGAGGAAGCCAGCCGGCTCCTTTCCGACGCGGCGCGCCAAGCGGAGGCGACCCTGGCCGAAAGCCGGGCCCAGGCCGAGCGGGAGCTGGCCGCGGCACGCGAGGAGGCGGCGCAGCTGGTCGAGGTGGCCGCGGCCGACGCCGAGCGAGAGGCCGCTGTGATCGTGCAAGCGGCCGCGACCGAGGCCGAGGTCCTGCGGGACGCGACCGTGCGGCGCCTGGCCGAGGCCCAGGGCAAGATCGCCGTGCGCGCCCAGGAGGTGCTCGACCGCGCCCACGCCGACGCCGAGGCTCGGCTGGCCGAGGCGACCGCCCAAGCGGAGCGGATCGGCGGCGTCGCCCGTAGCGAGGCCCGGCGCATCATCGAGGACGCGGAAGCGGGCGTGGAGCGGGAGAAGACGCGCCGGCTGAGCGAAGCTGACCAAGCCGCCGCCAAGCTGCACGCCGCGGTCGAGCAAAGGGCGAGCGAGCTGGTGGCGGAAGCCACCGAGACGGCGCGGGCGTTGGTGGCCTCGGCCCGCGCGTCGGCCACCCGCGACGTCGAGGCGCTCCTGTCCCAGGCCGACGAAGAGGCCCGCGAGCTCCAGCGCCGGACGATCGCCGAGCGCTCGCACGTCTTGCACGAGGCCCACCGGACGGCCCAACAGCAGGTCGAGCGCGAGCGCAAGCGACTCGAGAGCGAGGTCGTGCTCATGCGCGCCGAGGCCGCCGAGCAGGCGGCCCGCACGCTGCGCGACGCGGCCGCCGCCGCCGACCGGCTGCTGGCGGACGCCAAGCGCGACGCCGAGTACATGCTCGTCGAGGCCCGCCAGCAAGTTTCCGCGCAGTGGGACGAGCTCGACCGCCGCCGCCAGCGGGTCACCGCCCAACCCGGCCGGATCGAGGCCGATGACGAGGCCGAACGGACGCGCAGACCCCGCCCCGCCGACCCGTCGGTCGAGGCCCGGGCGGCCGAGATCGTGGGCGACCTGTTCACCCGCGACGCTGACGCCATCGGCCTCGGGCTGCTCGACTGAGCGCAACCGGCGGGCAGCCGGCGGGCAGCCGGCGGGCAGCCCGCTGTGGACAACCTGTTGGCGGCGGTCGCCCGACCCGCTAGATTCACCCCTTCGAATGCCCTGGGACGGAACGTTTCCACTTCCCCGGTCGTCCAAGAGAGCATGAGCGGCGGACTGTTGCGCACACGAGTCGGTAAGGCCCTGGCGCTGGGCGGGGGCCTCTTCGTGCTCATTGGAGGGGGCGCGTATGCCGTGGCCACCCGCGGCAGCGACTTCGACGCGCGCCACCAACTGGCCGGGCCCGGGTCCTCCAGCACGGCGCCGACGACGGCGGTGCGCCCGATCGCCACCGAACCCACGACGAGCACGACCGCCGTTCCCGAGCCGACCACCGAGGCGCCGGCGCCCCCGCCGCGTGAAGGCGACCCCTCGGTGAAGGCCCTGCAACAGCGCCTCGCCGGCCTCGGGTACGACATCGGCCCCATCGACGGCTTCGCCGGGTCGCGGACCTACTACACGATCATGGCCTTCCAGAAAGTCGAGGGCCTGAAGCGCACCGGCGAGGACAGCGACGCGTTGCGCGACGCCCTGGCCAAGGCCTCGCCGCCCGGCCCGGTCGTGCCCGGCGGCGCCCCCAACCGGGTCGAGATCGACCTCGACCGCCAGGTGCTGTTGCTGTGGAAGGGCGGGGCGCTCACCCGTGTCCTGTCGGTGTCGACCGGCAGCGGCGAGCACTACTGCGTCGACGGTGAGTGCGACACCGCCATCACCCCGACGGGCACGTTCCGCATCGGGCGCAAGGCGTCGGGCCTCGAGGTCAGCCGCCTGGGCGAGCTCTGGGACCCGATGTACTTCTACGGCGGCATCGCCATCCACGGCTCGCCGTCCATCCCGGGGTACCCCGCGTCCCACGGCTGCGTGCGGGTGCCGATGTACTCGTCGGCCCCGCTTTACGCCGAGGTGCCGTCCGGCACGTTGGTCTATGTCGTCGGCAACGGCCCGTCGGCGGCCGAGATCGAAGCGCCGCCCGACGAGCCCAAGAAGGCGCCCGATCCTCCGCCGCCGCCCCCGCCCGACGTGCCCGTGATCACGATCCCGCCGACGACCACGCCGCCGCTGACCGTCCCCACGTCGACGTCCACGACGCCGCCGCCCACCACCTCCTCCACCACAGTCCCCGCCTCGTCGACCACCAGCACCACGAAGCTGGGTTTCTAAACGCGGCTCGCAACCGCGCCGCCTCGGTCCTCGCCCGTCCGCCCGCACCGCGTCGCTGTAACCACGGCTCACCTTCCTCGTCTAGAGAGCGGCACCTGACGAAAGGAAGAACACACATGTCCGAGGATGCGCTGCGCCGGATCCTGGAACGCGTCAACAGCGACGAGGCGTTCCGCGACCAACTCACCAACGACCCTGAGGCGGCGTTGGAAGGCGAAGACCTCAGCCCCACCGAGGTGGTCGCCCTGACCGCCGGGGACGAGGACGCCCTGCGCCGGCTCGCAGGAGTCGAGACGGTGGGCTTCGACCTGATGGGCCGCGCCGCCGAGGTCACCAAGAACACGGTCGCGACCTACCCCGACGGTTGGACCAAGACGAAGGCCGCGGCCCGCGGCGGCATCGGTGGCGGCGGGGCCGCGGGCGCCGGCGCCATGCCCGAGGTCATGGGCTTCTGCTTCGCCTGCTGATCCGGTGATCGAACTGCAGGAACGGCGCGGCGCGGCGGAAGAGACCACCTCGGGCGGGGATCCGGTGCGCCGGATCCTCGCTCAGGTCGTGCCGTGGGCGACCACCACCGGGCTGTTCACCGAGCAGCTCTTCGCCGCCGCCACGGCCCCCGAGCAGGGATGGAAGTTGCACGTCTCGGCGAGCGTGGACTCGGCGCCGGCCGTGCTGGAGCGGGCCCTGCCCGTCCTGCTGGCCGAGGGCGTCGCCTTCAAGGCCGTCGCCACCGCACGGGGGCTCCTCGTGCTCAACAGCGGGGGCTACGGCGCGTCGCAGGTCGGCAAGTTCCTGACGGTGTACCCGGCGTCCGACGAACAAGCCGTGCGCCTGGCCGTCGCCCTCGACAATGTTCTCGCCGATGCCACTGCGGGTCTGGCCGGTCCGCGCGTGCCGTCCGACCGCCCGCTGCGGCCCCGCTCGCTGGTGCACTACCGCTACGGCTCGTTCCGGGGAGAGCTGCACGATCCGGATGGTCGCGTCGACCAGGACTGGCGGTTGCAGTTCTACAACCCGCCCGCCCCGGGCATCCCCGACCCGTTCGTGGCGGCGGGCGTGTACGTGGCGCCGCCGGCGCGCAAGGCGCCGCTGGCGGGGCGCTACCTCATCGTCGAGGCGCTCTACCGCTCCTACCGCGGCGGCGTCTTCCGCGCCTTCGACCTCGGCAGCCGGCCCGCTCGCCAGTGCCTCATCAAGGAGATCTGGCACGACGTCGGCCTCGACGACGACGGCCGGGACGCCAGCTCCTGGGGCGAGAACGAGGCCGCGCTCTTGACCGCCCATGACGGCGACCCCTTCCTCCCGCGCTCCTACGGCCGGTTCACCCTCGACGGCAACCTGTACCTCGTCTTGGAGTACATCGAAGGCGCGACGGTGCGGCTCGACTCCATCGAGCGGCCCGAGGTCCCGCTGGGCGAGCTGGCGGCGCTGGCCCTCGGCGCCGCCCGGGCGCTGGCCCACCTGCACGACGTCGGCATCGTGTTCCGCGACTTCAAGCCCGACAACCTCATCCTGACCCCGGCCGGCGACTACCGCCTCGTCGACTTCGGGCTGGCCTATGACACTGCCGCCGACCGTTCCGTGGTCGGCGCCCTGGGCACGCCTTCCACCGCCGCGCCCGAGCAGTGGGACGGGGCGACGCCGCACCCGACCGCCGACGTGTGGTCCTGGGGCGCGACGCTGCACCGGCTGGCGTGCGGGCCGGCGGCGCGCGGGGACGGGGACGCGGAGCCGGGGCCGCGTCCCCTCCCCCCGGTGCGCGAGCTGCGGCCGTCCTTCCCGACCGCCGTGGCGGCCGTGATCGATCGCGCCCTGGCGTGGGACCCCGCCGACCGCTACCAGACGATGGGCGACGCATTGGGCGAGCTCGAACGCGCCCTGGCGCTGATCGACGAAGTGCTCCCGGCCCCGGCGCCGGTGCCGGCGCCGGGGCGCCCCTTGCGCCCGGTGGCGGCGCCCGTGGAGGATAAGGACCCGCTCGCCGTCGCCCGCCGCGTGGGCGACGCGCTGTGCGCCGAGGCCGAGGAGCGCCACGGGGGGCTCCGGTGGGCGACCCGCACGTCCGGCGCCCCCGGCACGAACTTCTACGGCCCGGACCTGTACAACGGGACCGCCGGCGTCGCCCTGTTCCTCGCCGGCCTGGCCGCGGCCACCGGCGGCGCGGCGTACGGCGAGGCCGCCCGCGGCGCGGCCCGCGGGCTCACCCGTCCTCCCTGGGACCGGGGGCGCGCCGCGCCGGGGCTCCACTGCGGCGAGGCGGGGATCGGCCTGTTCTTCATCCGGCTGGCGGCCTTGCTCGACGAGCCGGGGTACCTGGCCGCGGCCGAGCTACGCGCCCGGCGGCTCGTGGGGGCCCATGTGCCTACCGTCGACGTCCTGCAAGGATCGGCGGGGCTCGTGCTGTTCCTCGTCGAGCTGGCCGCGGCCACCGGCGACCGGGCCTGGCTGGCCCCCGCCTGCGCCGCCGCGGACGACGTCGTGGCGCAGGCCGTGCGCCCGAAGGGCCGCGCCGGGGTGTACTGGAACGTGGCGTCGGTGAACCCGTCGCGCGCCGCCCGCCCGTTCCTCGGGTTCGCCCACGGGGCCGCGGGCGTCGGCCTGGCGCTGTGGCGCCTCGGCGTGGCCACGGGCGACGAGCGCTACCGCTCCGTCGCATCCGACGCCGCCGACCTCCTCGTCGAGCAGGCTGCGGTGGCTGGGGGCGGCACGCGCCGATGGCCGATGCTGCTCGACGGCGCGCCCGGCCCCCAAGCCCAGTGCCACGGGGCGGGGGGGATGGCGCCGCTGTTCATGGCGCTCGGGCGGCGTGAGGAGGCCGCGGGCGCGCTCGGCGCCGTCCTCGCCGATCGCGACGTCCGCCTGCGCAGCGGGCTCTGCTGCGGCGAGGCGGGCGCGGGGAGCGTCCTCATCGACGCCTACCAGTTCACCGGCGACGACCGCTACCTCGAGGGCGCGCGGGCGTGCGCCCGGCGGTTGCAGGCGTTCGCCGACCCGGACCGGCCCGGCGCGTACCGGCTCACCGCCGACGGCTCGGCTTGCTCGCCCGACCTCCTCCAGGGCTACGCCGGCGTGGGCGCCTTCCACCTCCGCCTCGCCGCGCCCGAGGCCGCGCCGGACCTTATCCTCGGCGGGTGGCCCCGCAGGAGCTGACCTGGAAGCAGGCGGCGGCGTGGCGGGCCCGGCGCCACTGGCTCGACGAGCGCCGCCCGTGCGCTGACCCGGTGGCCGTCGCCTCCGCCATCGGCGGGCTCCACGCCCAGGTCATGTCCTCGGCGGAGCTGAGCGTGTGGGCGCGGGCCGACGGCCTCCCGCCCGGCGCCGGCGTAGCCCAAGCCCTGTGGGACGACCGCACGCTGGTGAAGACGTGGGCCATGCGCGGGACGCTGCACCTGCTGGCGACCACCGAGTACCGCACGTTCCAGGCCGCGTTGAGCCAGCGCCGCCACTACTTCACGGCAAGCTGGCTGCGCGGCTTCGGGCTCACCGCTGACGAGATGAGCCACATCCTCGAGACCGTCCCCAAAGCCCTGCGCGGCCAGCTGCTCACGCGGGAGGGGCTGGCGGCGGCCGTCTCCCCCAAGGTGGCGACCAGCTGGGGGTCGCTGCTCAAGCCGTCGGCGTTCCGCGGCGAGCTGTGCTTCGGCCCCAACGCCGGCCAGAACGTCCGCTTCACGCACCCCGAGACATGGCTCGACCTCGGTCCCCCCGCCGAGCCCGAGCACGCGGCGCGGTGTGTCACCCGGCGGTACCTGGCGGCGTACGGCCCCGCGACCCGCGTCGACTACGCCCACTGGTGGGGTGGGCTGTCCCCGGCGCAGGCGGGCAAGCTGATCGCGGCGCTGGGCGACGAGGTCGTGGCGGTGGACGTCGATGGCGTCCCCCACTGGATGCCGGCCGGCGTCGAGCCCGACGAGCTCGCCCCCCTCAAGACGGTGCGGCTGCTGCCCGCCTTCGACCCCTACGTCATCAACGCCAGCCCCCACGCCGAGCACCTGCTGCCCGCGCCGGAGCACCGCAAGAAGGTCTTCCGGCCCCAGGGGTGGCTCTCGCCGGTGCTGCTGGTCGGGGGGCTGCTGCAGGGCTTGTGGAGGTCGGAGCGCACGGGCAGCCGGGTCGTGGTCAGGATCGAGCCGTTCCTACCGCTGCCCGCGTGGGCGCGCAAGGCCGCCGAGACGGAAGCCGAGCGGCTGGCCGCCTTCCTCGGCGGGGAGCTGGACCTCCGGCTCGCCGACCCCGGCTAGCGGGGAGGTTCCGTGGCGTCGAGGCGACCGCAGAGGTCATTTCGACGCCGAATGTGCGGCCGACGCCGGAGAAGGAGGGACGCGGCGCAGGTCTCGGCGCGGAGCTGGACTTCAGATGGCTGTCGGGTGACGAGGCTGGTACAGCATGATCTCGGTCGCCCCCGGCAGCACCATGGTGGCGGTGATGCCCCAGCCCGCGTCGTGGGGGTCGCCCTTGAACGCGACGCCCTTGGCCTGGAGCTCGGCCATCGTGGCCGAGAGGTCGTCGCACATGAGGGTGAGCTCGTGGCTCGGCCGCTCGGCCGGGTGCACGCCGGCCTCCGCCGGCGGCAGGGCGAAGATCAGCCACCCGCCGCCGGCGTCGACCGACCGGAAACCGAACACCTCGCCCAGCACGGCGCGGACCGCCTCCGGCTCGGGCGTGTACAGCAGGACATGGGCGCCGGTGATCACGAGCCACCTCCGATCCAGACGGTCTTGACGTTGCAGAACTCGCGAATGCCGTGCGAGGAGAGCTCGCGGCCGTAGCCCGAGTCCTTCACGCCGCCAAACGGCAACTCGGGGTAGGAAGCGACCATCCCGTTGACGAACACCAGGCCGGCGTCCAGGTCTCGCACGAAGCGTTCCCGCTCGCCTTCGTCGTTCGTCCACGCGTTGGCGCCGAGGCCGAAGTCCGTGGCGTTGGCCAGCCCGATCGCCTCGTCGACGCTGTTGACGCGGTAGAGCGCGGCGACCGGTCCGAACACCTCCTCGCCGAACATGCGCATCTCGGGCGTGACGCCGCTGACGACCGTGGGCGGGTAGTAGGCGCCGGGGCGGGCCGGCCGCTCGCCGCCGCACAAGACCGTCGCCCCCTTTTCGACCGCGTCGGCGACCAGGACCTCGACGTCATCCCGTCCCTGCTCGCTGTACAGCGGACCGACGTCGGTGGCCTCGTCCATGGGGTCGCCCACGGTGAGGGCGCGCATGCCCGCGACGAACGCACGCTCGAAGTCGTCTGCCACCGTCTCGTGGACGATGAACCGCTTGGCCGCGATGCAGCTCTCGCCGTTGTTCTGGGTGCGGGCCTTCACCGCGACCGTGGCCGCCTTGGCCACATCGGCCGACGCCATGACCACGAACGGGTCGCTGCCGCCCAGCTCCAGCACCGTGTGCTTGAGGACGCCGCCGGCGGTCGCCGCCACCGCTCGCCCCGCGGCCACGCTGCCGGTGAGGGTCGCGGCCTTCACGCGCCGGTCCCGCAACACGGCCTCGACGTGCTCGCTGCCGATGAGCAAGGTCTGGAACACACCCTCGGGGAACCCGGCCCGCTGGAACAGCTCTTCGAGGAAGAGGGCCGACTGGGGGACGTTGGAGGCGTGCTTGAGCAGGCCCACGTTGCCGGCCATCAAGGCCGGCGCGGCGAAACGCATCGCCTGCCACAACGGGAAGTTCCAGGGCATGATCGCCAGCACCGGGCCGAGGGGCTGGTGGCGCACGTACGCGTGCGCGGCGCCCACGTCGGCCGGGCGGGCGAGGGGCTCGTCGGCGAGGAACGCCTCGGCGTGCTCGGCGTAGAAGCGGCATCCCTTGGCGCATTTCTGCACCTCGGCGCGCGCCTGGCTGATCGGCTTGCCCATCTCGGCGGTGAGGATGGCGGCCACGTGGTCGCGCTCGTCGTCGAGGATCTCTGCGGCCGCCTGCATCCAGCGGGCGCGGGCGGCGAACGTCGTGAGGCGGTAGGTGGCGAACGCGGCGGCGGCGCGGGCCAGGCGTTCGTCCACTTCCTTGGCCGACAGGGCGTCGAACTCCTTGAGGGTCTCCCCGGTGGCGGGGTTGACGCTGGCGATGGGCATACGCGACCTCCTGCCGGGGTTCTACCCGCTGCAATCGATCGTAAGGGGTGCCGATGCCTGCCGTGACCGCTGACACTTTGACGCTGCCCCGCCTGGACGAGCCCGTCGAGGGCGATGTCGAGCGTCCGGTGGTGAGCATCACCACTGCGCCTCGCGGGTTCGAGGGCGAGGGCTTCCCGGTGCGGCGCGCGTTCGCGGGCGTGCCCGTCGAGCGGCTCGACCCGTTCATCCACATGGACCAGATGGGCGAGGTCGACTACGGGCCGGGCGACCCGCGCGGCACCAGCTGGCACCCGCACCGCGGGTTCGAGACCGTCACCTACATCATCGAGGGCGACTTCCAGCACCAGGACTCCCACGGCGGCGGCGGGCTGATCAAAGACGGCGCCACCCAGTGGATGACCGCGGGCGGCGGCATCCTGCACATCGAAACGCCGACCGAGGAGCTGGTGCAGAGCGGGGGCGTCTTCCACGGGCTGCAGCTGTGGGTGAACCTGCCGGCGAAGGACAAGTGGGTCGAACCCCGCTACCAGAACCTGGAGGGGGCGCAGGCAGGCTTGGTGTCGTCGGCCGACGGGGGGGCGCTGGTGCGGATCGTCGCCGGGGACGTCGGGGGCTACACGGGCCCGGGCGACACCCACACCCCGATCACCTACCTGCACGCCACCATCTCGCCCGGCGCCCGGCTGTACCTGCCGTGGCGGCCCGACTTCAACGCGCTCGTCTACGCGCTGTCGGGCTCCGGGACGGTGGGCCCGCGGGCCGACCGGGTCGCGGGCGGGCAGCTTGCGGTGTTCGGCGCCGGCGACCACCTGTCGATCCGGGCCGACGAGCAACTCGACGTCATCGTGCTCGGCGGCCGGCCGATCCGTGAGCCGGTGGCGTGGTACGGCCCGTTCGTCATGAACACCAAGGCCGAGCTGCAGCAGGCCATGGACGACTACCGCGCCGGGCGCTTGGGCGTCATCCCCCCGAACGCCCTGATGCCGCACGCGTACCGCCGGTAGCGGTCCTGCTAGCGTGGCGAACGCATGTTCGACACGTCGGACCTCAACCCCGAGCAGCGCGCCGCAGTGGAGCACGACGACCGGGCGCTGCTGGTGCTGGCCGGCGCGGGCACCGGCAAGACGGCGACCCTGGCGGCGCGGGTGGCGTGGCTGCTCGAGCGCGACGTCGAGCCCGAGCGCATCTGCCTGCTGACGTTCTCCCGGCGGGCGGCGTCGGAGATGCTGGTGCGCGCCGGCCGGGTGGCCGACCCGGCGCGGGCGGCGCGGGTGATCGGCGGGACGTTCCACTCGGTCGCTCAGCGCCTGCTGCACCGCCACGGCCAGCTGATCGGGCTCGACCCCGGGTTCTCCTTGCTGGACTCGGCCGACAGCGTCGAGCTGATCGGCATGGTGCGCGACGACCTGGCCCTGGGGTTGGTGCAACCCGGGCGGTCCCGCTTCCCCAAGAAGGAGACCCTCGCCGCCATCGTCAGCCAGGTGGCCAACGCGCAGGTGAAGCTGTCCGACGTCGTGGCCCGCTCGTTCCCGTGGTGCGGCGACGACCTCGACGGGATGCGCGCCGTGTTCGCGGCGTACACCGCCCGCAAGCGGGCGCGTCAGCTGTGCGACTTCGACGACCTGCTCCTGCTCGTACGCGCCCTGGGCCGGTCGGAGATCGGCGCCCGCGTGCTGGGCGGGCTGTTCGACCACGTGCTCGTCGACGAGTACCAGGACGTCAACTCGCTGCAGGCCGACTTGGTGGACCAGCTACGGCCGGGCGGTCGGGGCGTGACGGCCGTGGGCGACGACGCCCAGGCCATCTACGGCTTCCGGGCCGCGACCACCGCCGCCATCCTCGAGTTCCCCACGCGGTACCCCGATTCGGTGGTCGTGCGCTTGGAGCACAACTACCGCTCGACGCCGCCGATCCTCGCCGTCGCCAACCAGGTGCTGGCCGACGCTTCGGAGGGCGCGACCAAATGCCTGTGGTCGGAGCGGCCGGGCCGGCGCCGGCCGGTGCTGCGCACGTGCGCCGACGAGGGCGCCCAGGCCGAAGCGGTGTGCGACTCGGTGCTGGCGCACCGCGAGGCGGGGGTGGCGCTGCGCGAGCAAGCGGTCCTGTTCCGGGCCGGCCACCACGCCGACACGCTGGAGCTGGCGTTGGGGCGGCGTCGCATCCCCTATGTCAAGTACGGCGGCCTCCGGTTCCTCGAGGCCGCGCACGTGAAGGACCTGCTGTCGCTCCTGCGCCTGCTCGACAACCCGTTCGACGAGCTGGCGTGGTTCCGCGTGCTGCGGCTGCTCGAAGGGGTCGGGGCGGCGACGGCCCGCCGGATGATGGAGCAGTTGGGCGTGGGCGGGTCGGCGGGTGGCGACCCAGGGGCGGCGACGCCGCTGGCCCGGTTCCTCGCCGCCGCGCCCGCCGCGCCCGAGGCGGGACGAGCCGAGCTGGCGGCGCTGCGCCGAGCGCTGGCCGACTGCGCCGAGGATCCTCCCCCTCCGCCCGGCGCGCAGGTCGACCGCTTGCGGGAATGGCTGGCGCCGATCGTCCGCCGCCGCTACCACGCGCCCGCCGCCCGGCTGGGCGACCTGGAGCGCCTCGCCGAGCAGGCGGCCCTGGCGCCCAACCGGGGCCGCTTCGTCGCCGACCTCACGCTGGACCCGCCCGTGAGCACGGGCGACTTTGCCGGCCCGCCGTCGCTCGACGACGACTGGCTCGTGCTGTCCACCGTCCACTCGGCCAAGGGCGGGGAGTGGGACGTCGTCCACCTCATCCACGCCGCCGACGGCATGTTCCCCTCCGATCTCGCCACGGGCGACACGGAGGCGCTGGCCGAGGAGCGGCGGCTGTTCTACGTGGCCGTGACTCGCGCCCGGGACGCGCTGGAGATCGATGTTCCCCTCCGGTACCACAAGCACCGCAACCGCCTCGACGACATCCACTCCTTCGCCGAGGTGAGCCGGTTCCTGACCGCCGAGGTGCAGGCGCTGATGGACGTCGAACACGTCGGCGCGCCGGCCGGGGGCGATATCGGGGGGCTCACCGCCGGCGAGCCGGTGGGCGTGGCCATCGTCGACGCCATGCTCGCCGACCTCTGGTCGTAAATGTGGCCGACCTCTGGTCGTAAATGTGGCCGACCTCTGGTCGTACATGTGGCCGACCTCTGGCGACCGGCCCGGGCGCGGGCAGCAGGGCAGCGGTGCTTAGCTGATGTGCAGCGAGCGGGTGAGTTCGTCGCGCCGGGTCTCGAAATCGTCGAGGCTGATCAGGCCGGCGTCGAAGTCGGCGTGCACCTTGGCCAGGGCGGCGAGGATGGCGGCCTGATCGGCGTCGCTCGTCTCGGGCGCGTCGGGGGCCGATTCGGCCTGCTCGGCGCGCTCGGCCTTCTTCTCCTGCTTGGCCCGGTTCTTGGCCTGCTTGGCCCGGTCGCGCTCAAGCTTTCCGAAGGTGGTTCGGCGGCGTGACATAGGCCTACCGCACCCGCGCCATGGAAGATCGGGTGTCGCGCCGGCGGCGGTTGCGGCTCGCCGGGTTGGGGCGCCCGGCGGCGGCCGGTCGAGGCGGGCCCGCCGCGGCGGCGGGCAGGTCGAGGGACACGACCACCCCGGCGGCGCCGGCCCTGCCGGTGCGCCCTGAGCGGTGGGTGTACGCCTTGGCGTCCTCGGGCGGGTCGAAATGCACCACGCAGCCGACTCCGTCGACGTGGATGCCCCTGGCGGCCACATCGGTGGCGACGAGGGCGTCCACCCGGCCCGCCGCGAACGAGGCCAGCGCCTGCTCCCGCTGGCTCTGGGATCGGGAGCCGTGCATGGCCGCCACCCGCACGCCGAGCCCCCGCAACTGGAGGGCGACCCGGTCGGCGCCGCGCCGGGTGCGGCAGAACACGATCGTCGGCCCGTGGGTGCGGATCAGCTCGGCCGTCGCGCCGACCTTGTCGTTGCGAGCGGTCGGCTGCTTGACGTGGAGCACCCGCTCACCGTCGGTGGGGTCGGTCGGGACCTCGTGGCGGACGGGATCGCGCTGGTAGCGCTTGACCAGGGCGTCGACATCGCCGTCGAGCGTGGCCGAGAACAGCATGGTCTGGCGGTCGGCCGAAACCTGGTCGAGGATGCGCCGCACGGAGGGGAGGAACCCCATGTCGGCCATGCGGTCGGCCTCGTCGAGCACGACCAGCTGCACCTTGTCGAGGCTGAGGTCCCGGTTCTGCAGGAGGTCTTCGAGGCGGCCGGGGCAGGCCACCACCACCCCGACACCCTTGGCCAGGGCCCGGCGCTGGGCCTCGTAGCCCACGCCGCCGAAGATGGCGACGACGCCCACCCGCCGGGAAACCAGCAGCGACAGCTCCTGGCGTACCTGGGTGGCCAGCTCGCGGGTGGGGACGAGCACGAGCGCCGTGGGCCGGCGGGGGGCGGCGTCCTTCACCCGGGCGGCGACGGCCACGCCGAAGGCCAGCGTCTTGCCGGAACCGGTCGGGGCCCGGCCGCAGACGTCGCGCCCGGCGAGCAGATCGGGGATCGTCGCCGCTTGGATCGGGAACGGCTCCACGATCCCCCGCTCGGCCAGCGAGCGGACGACCGCAGGCGAAATTCCCAAGGACTCAAATGACACGCGAAACCCCGATTCGGTTGACAGCTGGTACAGACCGATCGGAGAAGATTCACGAGCAGCCCGAAATGATGCATCCCCAGGGTACCGCACCGCGCCATGCTTCTGACGTGCCCCTCCGCGAGGACCTGCCCGTCGACTCGACGCCCCGCCATACCGCTGACCTGCCGCCCACGCCCGTGCGGGACCGGTTCATCCCCGCCACCGCCTGGATCGAGGCGCCGCCCGAGCTGCTCGCGCTGGGGTCCGACCTCGGCCACGACGCCGTCGGCTACATCCGCCGGATCGGCCGGTGGCTGCTGTGGCGAGCCGGTCCGGCGGCGGGCGGCGAGGCCCGGTACATGGCCGTCGCGGACGGGCGCGACGGCGCCGAGCCCGCCCGCCCGACCTACCGGCTGCACCCTGACGGGGCCGGCGAGGGCCGCGGGGCCGACGGCGCCGTCCACCAGCGCTTCCGCGCCTGGAAGGAGTCGCTGCGGGACTCCTGAACCAGGCGAGGAGCCCGCGCGGTTGGGGGCCAGAAGGCCCAATTACGCGGAAACGTCGGTGTGGTTGAGGGCTCGGTGCACGAGGTGGGCCAGCTGCTTGCGCTCGTCGGCGTCGAGGGCCCCCAGCGTGCGGTCCTCGGCCAAGGCCCGCAGCGCGGCGACGTGGGCGGCCGCCTTCTCCCCCGCAGGGGTCAGCAGGACGGCGTGGCGGCGGCGGTCCTCAGGATCGCGCCGGCGCTCGACGAGGCCGGCGCCCTGGAGGATGTCGAGCACGCCCACGACGTCGCTGGCGTCCAGCCCGAGGCGGTCGCTGATCTGGCGCTGGGAGACGGGCTGGCGGTCGGCGACGACCGCCAGCACGCCGAGGCAGGGCGGGCGGAACCCGGCGTCGATGGCCCACTGCTCGTTCGCCATGAGCTCGTGCATATGGCGGCGCAGCTCCTTGGACAGGAGAAAAAGACCAGACGCAGCGTCCACACGCCCACTATAGTTGGAAATGCCAATGG
Source organism: Acidimicrobiia bacterium (assembly GCA_023265045.1). Lineage (GTDB taxonomy): Bacteria > Actinomycetota > Acidimicrobiia > Acidimicrobiales > AC-14 > JAHFUQ01. The sequence goes on along the minus strand of JAHFUQ010000029.1, from coordinate 1,152 downwards.
TTGACCGCCGTCCTGCAATCCGGGTCGCGGGCCTCGAGAAACGCTTCGGCGACGTCGAGGCCGTGCGCGGCGTGTCCTTCGACGTCCAAGCCGGGGAGACGTTCGGCTTCCTCGGCCCGAACGGCGCCGGCAAGTCCACCACCATCAACATGCTCTGCACGCTGCTGCGGCCGTCCGCCGGCCGGGCGTCGGTGGCGGGGTTCGACGTCGTCGACCAGCGCGACGACGTCCGCCGCGAGATCGGCCTCGTGTTCCAGGACATGACCCTCGACACCTACCTGTCGGCGGCGCAGAACCTGCGTTTCCACGGCCAGCTCTACGGCGTGCCCGCGGCCGAGCTGGAGACCCGCATGCAACAGGTGCTCGAACTGGTCGGCCTGTGGGACCGGCGGGACAAGGACGTGATGGTCTTCTCGGGCGGGATGAAGCGCCGCCTGGAGATCGCCCGGGGGCTGCTGCACTCGCCCCGCGTGCTGTTCCTCGACGAGCCCACCGTCGGCCTCGACCCCCAGACCCGGGCGTCGATCTGGGAGTACCTCGAACAGCTGCGCCGCCAGGAGGACCTCACCATCTTCCTCACCACCCACTACATGGACGAGGCCGAGCACTGCGACCGCATCGCCATCATGGACGCGGGCCAGATCGTGGCGTTGGACACGCCCCAGGCGCTCAAGGCGGCCATCGGCACCGACCGGGTGCGGCTCGTGACGGCGGACGACACCGCCGCCGCCGCCGCCATCTCGGCGCAATTCGGGCTGGCCGTGGCCACCACGCCGGACGGGTTGACGCTGCAGGTCGCCGACGGCGAGCAGTTCGTCCCCCGGCTGCTCGCCGACCTGGGCGTGGCCGTGCGGTCGGTGAGCGTGACCCGCCCCACCCTGGACGATGTCTTCATGGCCTACACCGGGCGCACGATCCGCGACGCCGAGGGCGCCGCCGGGTCCGAGATCCCCGCCATGTTCCGCGGCATGGGGGGCCGGCGCTGACGACGACGTCCACCCCGACCTCGGGCGTGCCTGCGCCGGCGCCGCCCTCGCTGCCGGTGGCGCCGATCCGGCGCGCCCCCACCGGGCTGGCCAGCGAGCTGCGGGCCATCAAGATCGTCTGCCACCGCGAGCTGTTGCGGTGGATCAAGGACCGCCGCCGGCTGAT
>JAHFUQ010000315.1 GCA_023265045.1 Acidimicrobiia bacterium | reverse complement strand
GTGCGCGAGCAAGTCGCCGACGCGGCGTCGTTTTCCCTGCTCCAGGGTCAGACCACGGCCTTCCTGCGCGTGAAACTGTGGACCGAGGGCGGCACCGCGGACTTTCTGAAACTCAAGGTGCGCAAGTTCGGCACGTTGCCGGACGCCGCGGTCTCGAACGTCGCGCTCTACGAGGACAACCCGGCCGACGGCCTCTTCACCGCCGGGGACGTCGGACAACTGACCGCCCCGGCGCTTTTCGTCTCGAGCCAGGCGACCCTGACGCTGAGCGCGGCGGACACGCTGACGACCTCCACGAAGACCTACTTCGTCGTCGCGACGCTGCGCCCGAACTTCCTCCCGGTGGCCGGGGCCTCGCTGAGCCTGCGCCTCGACGGGGAGGCCGCCACGGTTCGCGGGGCGGGCTTTGAGGGCGTGGACTTCCCGGCCTTCAAGTTCGACGGCATCGACGACAAGATCACGGTGCCCTATACCGCGGCGCTCGACGTCGGCGGCGGCGGGCAGGTCACCCTCGAAGCCTGGCTGCGCTCCACGGACACCGCCCGCGCCAACCAGGGCATCGTCAGCCGCGGCGTCAACGCGGGAAACAACGGCTACCGGCTCTGGCTCAACGCCGGCGGCTGCGCGGCGGGCGTTCCCAGCTTCTTCGTCGGCTCGAGCGTCCTCTGCGCGGCCAACGGGGCGGGGCCGATCAACGTCGCCGACGGCCGGTGGCATCATGTGGCGGCCGTCTACGGCGCCCTGACCGGCCAGTTGTTCGTCGACGGCGTCGCGCTGGCGACCGCGGCGATGGCCGGCACCTTGGGCGATCCGACGAGCGATTTAGCCGTCGGCGGCCCCAATCCCTCGGGCGGCGCCTCGTACTTTTTAGGCGAGCTCGACGACGTGCGGGTGTCGAACTTCGCGCGCTACCCCGCGGAGCTTCCCCCGCTCAAGCGCGCCGCCTCGGCGGGGTCCGTCTTCCTGTACCACTTCGACGGCTTGGACCCGGAGAACCTGGTGCGCGACGCCTCCGCGAACGCCCTGCACGGCGCTCCACAGGGCGAGCCGGCGGTGGGCTACGCGCGTTCGACGGGGAGCGTCGTCAACGACACGGGCGACACTTTGTTCACGGCCGTGACGCCGCTGATTCCTTCGGCCTTCTTCCGCAACGACCTCAACGACCCCGTCCTCAAGCTCCAGCTTTGGACCGGCGGGGACTTCATTACGCTGGACTCGCTGTCGGTCGCCGCCACCGGCTCGGCGCAGGCTTCGAGCGTCAACCAGATCAAGTTCTACCTCGACAACGGCGACGGCGTCTTCAGCAGCCTCACGGACACGGCGCTGACGGTCGGCCAGTCGTTCTCCGTCGGGAAGGCCACCTTCAACCTGTCGGGGGCGGGGAACTCCCAGCTTCTGGAATCCTCGACCAAGACCTACTTCCTGGCCTGGAACGTGTCGGTGGGGGCGTCGCTGGGCGCCGACATCGGGGCGGTCTTCGCCTCCACCGCCGACTTCGTCCTTGCGGGTTCGGTCGACGGCGTCGCGCCGGCGTCCTTCCCGCTGGCTTCCGGCACCGCTCCCATCGTGGCGGCTCAGGCTCTGGTCTCGGCCGAGAACCTGACGGCCTCCTGGCTCAACGTCTCCTCGGCGGTCTTCCGCGCCGCCTTCGGGTCGGGGAACATCGACCACCTGCACTGGCGCTGGGACCAGTCGCCGGCGACCTCCGTCAACGGCCTCGAAACCCCCGCCTGGAGCGCGGGCAAGACCACGGTCACCGCGACCTCCGACGCCCAGAACTGGTATTTCCACGCCCGCGCCTTCGACACCACGGACGGGGCCGGCACCCAGTCGGACCTCGGCCCCTTCTGGTTTGACCGCACGCCCCCCACCGGGTCCTCCTTCCTTAGTTACGGCTCCACCGCCGGTCCCCTGGCCGAGTCGCAGTTCAACGACCTGGCCGCCGGCGTGACGGTCCAGTTGACCGTCTCGGACGCCGCCTCCGGCTTGAACCTCGCGGGCCCGGCGCCCCTTTCGGCCGGCTCGGGCGCGGCCGGGCTGTGGCACTTAGACGAGACGGGCGCGCCGTGGTCCGACGCGCTGGGCACGAACACGGTGGCGGCGGTCGGCTCGCCGGCGGTCGGGCCCGGCC
>JAHFUQ010000028.1 GCA_023265045.1 Acidimicrobiia bacterium | reverse complement strand
GCGGGCCCCTGGAGCCGCGAGCCGCTCGCCGAAGTGACGATGGTGGGCAACGCGCTCCTCTACGCGGCCGAGGACCACCTCCGGTCGGTGGGCGAGTTGATCGCCGGCGGCGACAGCCGCTACGGGCCCTTCGTGCTATGCCGGGTCGCCATCGAGGCGTCGGCGCGGGCGTGGTGGATATTCGACCCGGCGATCGGGCTTGAGGAGCGCCTGTGCCGGGGCGGCAACGCCATCCTCAACAGCTTCCACGAACGCACGAAGCTGGAGCGTGACCTGGGCGTGCCGGAGACGCGCGAGCCCAAGATCAGGGCCATCCTCGACACCGCTCGTCAGACCGGGCTGGGGCTCATGCCCACGCGGAAGGGCGCCCCGCGGTGGCTCGCCGGCGGGTGGCCGGACGCCACGCCACTGTGCCGCCAGTTCATGGACGACGGCAGCGCGCCCTCGACGATGGGCGCCGTGGTCTACCGCTACCTGTCGGCCATGACGCACGGCACGCTCGACGGCCTGCTGCGCAACGCCAAGCCGGTCCCGGGCCTGGCGCCGGGGCTCACCGGGACCATGACGACTCAGGACCTCGACCCGCACGAGCTGGCGATGTTCGCCTCCAGCATCCTGGTCGCCTTCGTCTTCGCCGCCGAACGCCAGGTCGTCTACTTCGGGTGGACGGGAGCCGCGTGGAGCGAGTGGAAGGCACGGGTGCGGGCGGCGGTGGCGCCGTACGTCCCGCTGCCGTGAATCCGCTCTGCCGGACCGCCACTTGCCGGCCCCGTCGCCGGCGCGGCCATGAGCCATGATTCCTGGCTCATGGCGGGACTAGTGGCGGCCGGCGGGGTGGCGTTGACGCTGGCCCTCGCGGCCTGCTCCTCCGGTGGCGCGGGCCCCGCCGCGGTCGTCGGGACGACCTCGACCACATCGGCAGCCGCCGAGGCGCTGGCCGCCGCCAAGGAGGCATGCCTGCTCGGGGACACGTCGTCCACGAAGGCCAGCTTCGACCTCTACCGCACGGCGCTCGCATTGCGGGGTGAGAGCACGGCCGGGCTGAGCGATGACGCCGTGCTCGCAAGGTGGTCGCAGGTCGCAACCCAGCTCGGGCGGGCCTCCGACAGCCTGCTCCGGCAAGCCGCCATCCAGAACTACGGCAAGGCCCGGGACGCAGCCGCCGGGGCCGCCGCGCTCGACCCACGCTGGGAGCAGTTGCACAGGGGGCTGTCCGCCTACGCCGCCTACCACGAGAGCGAGTTCGCCCGGCCGACCGATGCCGAGACCAAGGCCTGGTTCGAGGACATCCGGCTCGGCTGCGAGCGAGCCCGGGCGCTCAGCGGACCCTCCTGACGGCGTCTGCCTCCCGTCAGGCGAGTTCGCGGTCACCGGCACGTCCGCAATCCTCCCGCCGAAAGCATCAGCACGGCGTTCCCCCGAGGGCCTGAAGGGCGTCGGACACAGTGCGGACGCCGACGACCCGGAGGCCGTCGCCGGCCACGGCTACGGCGACCGCTACCTGCGTCGCCGGCACGAGCAGGACGGTCGCCCCGGCATCCCTGGCGGCGGCGGCCTTGAACCGGACGCCGCCGACCGGCCCCACGAGCCCATCCGGTGAGACCGAGCCCGTCACCGCCACCTTCGCCCCCTTCGGCACCAGCCCGCCAGTGCGCGACGAATCGACGACGGTGATGGCCATCGCCAGCCCGGCGGAGTCGCCAGTGGTGTCGTCGAGGTCGAAGGCGGGAGCGGATTCGGGTGTCGTGACCCTGACCGGGCCCCGCAGCAACTCGACGCCGGCGGGGACGACAGGGCCGTCGGGCGAGCGAGCCAGCACGACCTGGGCGCTGCGGGTCTCGCCGTCCGCCCCCGTGAGGCTGAACGTCACCTCCCTGCCGGGCTCCATGCCCGCCACCGCGGCGAACACGTCCTCCGGGTAGGCGACCAGGGCGCCGGCGACGGCCACGGTCCTGTCGCCCGTGCGGACCCGCCCGGCGAGCCGCGCCGCCACCCGGCCCACCCGCACGCCGCCGGGCTCGACCGCCACGGGCCTGCCCGCGCAGCGCAGCCCCGCGGCCACGGCGGACTCCTCGGCGGTGTCGTCCTGAGGCGTGCGCCGGTTGTCGCCGCCGCTCCACCACGGGCTGCGCCAGGCGAACCTGTCGGAACCGCGCCGCCCCAGGACGTCCTCGACAGAGGCTGGCCCCTCGTGGACGGTCAGGATCAGCACCTCACCCCCGCTCTGCCCGCGCTCCCGCTGGCCCGCTGTGCGCAAGCGGCCGTGGGCCTCGATCACGGTGCCGGCTCCCTCGACCCACAGGCCGGGCACGACCATCAGAAGGGTGAGGGCGACCAGTCCGACGGCCGACACGGCGAGCCCTCCCACGTGCAGCACCCGGGCGCCGGCTGAGGTGGGGCGGCGCCTGTCCTCGACCACGACGCCCGCAGCGGTCGCGGCCTGTGCGACGCCATCGACCGCGGCGCCCGTGACGAGCCACTGCGCCAGCCCGATCGAGCGCAGCCGGCGCTTCGACCGGAGCCGGACGGAGGGCCATCGCTCGGTCCCTCGCAGCTCGACCTTCTCGATGTCGCCCCAGGGCTGGAGGCTGAGCATCCCCCGCACGCCCCCGGGCGAGACCGTGAGCGCCCGCTTCGGCCGCACCAGATGGACGGCCGAAGCGGCCAGCAGACCGCACGAGGCCGCCAGGACGGCCAGGACGGACCACAGGGGCTCGGTCACCGCCCGGCCCAGCGCCGCCACGGTGAACGCCAGCCAGGCGGCCCAGAAGCCGAGGACCGCCAGCGCCCGCCGGTACCGGAAGGTCACGCCGCTCAGTCGGTGAGCCTGACCACGACGACCCGGCTGCGGTTCCAGAGAACGCCGGCGGGGAACGCCTGCTCGACCAGGCGCTCCAGGAGGACGGCCGCGGCCTTGTCCGCGGTCACGGCCCACCGGACGTGGAGGCCGGTTCGGGCGATGGCCGCACGCCCCCACGCCTCCGCCCGCATCGGCTCGCCCCGCTCGACCTCGGCCAACCTCTCCCGGAGCCACACGGGATCGGCAAGGGCGCGATCGGCGGCCGCCTCGCCGAGCCCGCTCACCATCGCCTTGCCCGAGGCGTACCGGGCCAGCCGGCCGCGGATGCCCTGCGGAGTCCCGCTCCCCGAGCGGGGCCCGGCCATCCCCACGTACACGACCGGTCCGTCCGGGCCCAGCCGGGCCATGTAGACACCGGGCAGGCGTGGCGCGGTCATGAACTGGTCGAACGGGATCCACGAGGACCAGTCCGCCATCTGGTCGGTTGCCGCAAGGGCCTCGTCCATGGCCATGAGTATCCTCTGGTCTTTCGCGTGAACTGGATTTCGGCTTCGAGTCCTTCCGTCCCACTCCTCGATGCCGAGGACCGCTTGCGTCCGCCCCCTGATGTGCTGGTTGTTGGCGGTGGTCAGGGGATGGCTGGGGTGACGACGACGATCCTCACCGATTACATGTAGTAGGCGTACCGAGTTGCGATCCTGCCCTCAGCCCCAACGTGCTTCAGGATGCTGCCGACCCGCTGCGCAGTCCTGAGCGTGAGCGGGTCGCGCTCGTCCAGCTGCGCGTTGTTCCAGTTCATCTTCGACAGAGCCAGGACATCGGTCGCCGCCCGAACCAGATCGCACGCGCCGGTTGGGCGAAGCAGAAGAGGCCAAGGGACGTACATCCCTGGGTAGGTTCGGAAGAACGGAACAGACCCTCGCGTGTATACGACGAAAGCGTTCTGATCCAGTTCCAACAAGGTGCCGCGCAGCGGCGGCAGCTGCCCGTTACGAAACAGGCGGGGTGCCCAGCGGCGCTGAACCCACACCATCTCCAGGTGTCCGATTTCCTTCTGGTCGGCCGCCAGCCTGAATCCCGCAGCTTCGCCCGCGTCGAACGACGATGACTTGTGCAGCACCACTCGTGCGGGCAGATTCCCATGAACTCGCTTGTACTCTGCCAGGGCGTCGGCGAGCAGCCGATGCGAATCTTCTTCGGACAGATGGGATTGACGATCGGCTTTGGATATCTTTGCGGCCCCACCTCGCACGACCACGCCGTCTCCGCGCTCATTGAAGATCTGGGCCACGGCGGTGTGGAGGGCCGACTCGTCGGTTGTGCGGAAGAAACTCACACCGACGAAGCAGGTCGTCAGATCGGTCGATGCCCTCGGCAGACGCCATGGTGTACCGCCGGCCTTGTAGTACAGGGCGGTGTGGAGGTTCCAGGCCCGCGTCGCCTCATCTTGGAGGCGGCGTTTTCGCTCGCCCTTGCGAGATGATTTGCCTTCCCAAGTATCGCGGCGGATGATTTGGAGAGGACACGAGAGTGTCAGTGACTTGGCTTTGAGGAGGTCGTGGAAGTCTTCCGCTTTTTGACTTGCTTGCTCCTCCTGCTCCTCGGCCTCCTCCTCCCCGACCTCGAGAGACACCGGAGATGGCTCATCCTCCACGTCGTCAGGACGTGCGCAGATGATCACCCGGCAGCGACCCGTCTCGCCGAGCGACTTGGCTTCCGCGAAGAACAGGTCCGCAGCGTCGGCGACGGTTTTGGTGGTGTCGCTACCAACGACGCTCCGGATCTCGCGGTCGGACACCTGTCGCGTCAGGGCGTCATCGAACACTATCTGCGAGCTGAAGGCCGTGTCGGTGTTGAAACCCGGAAACGCCGGAAACATGTTGTCTTGGCCCGGCTTCGCCGTCTTGCCGTCGATCGGATTGCGGCATTGCTCCAGCCAGCGGCGCAATCCGTCGATGCTGCGAGACGAACCCACCAGCCCGACCGGGATTTGCGTCGGTGCCGATGGAGTATCGGCGTCAGCCGGGCCGTAGTCGGCGATACCGAACCGAGGGTCAATGTGGCGGTTGCTGGCGCGGAACTCCAGCTCCGGCTCGGGTAGTAACTGGCTCCTCATGCGCCAAGTTCCAGGGCACCGTCAGGCGACTCGTCGTCCGAGTCTTGAGCTGCGACGATCCAGACGGACTCGTCAATTCTCGCATCGATCCTCACGGTCGCGAGCTCACGGAACACGATTCGGTCGTCGCTGGGCCGGAGGAGCGTTCCCTGCTCGCGGCCCTTCAGGAAGTCCGCCCACGCTCGAACGAGGTCAAGCACAGCGCGGTTGCGTTCAAGCCGCTTGATGCCGGCGAGGTACTCACCCTCAAAGAGCGATTCCCGAATTCCGTCGATCGTGTAGTGGTAGGTCGGATTGATCTCCAAGAACCATTGTCCGTCCCAGCGGCGAAACGCCAGGTCGGCTGCGTAGTGCTTGCAATAGCGGACCTTGTTGACATCGTCCCGAGCCGTGTAGGCCGTGAAAAAGGCCCGGCCCCGGCTCTTCGGGGCTCGACCCTTGATCTTCTTCGTTGTCAGATCGTCCGTCGCAGGAACGTAGACAATCCTCTTCTTGTGGTGCCAGGCGAGTTCTTCGTGGTGTATGGCGCGGAGCGTGAAATTGAGGAGGGCCACGAAACCGCGACGAACGTCTGCCTCGTCGCTGCCGGCCCATCGACCGACCTCAATCGGCTCAACAGGACCTGTGCGCAGCACGCTGAGCGGTCCGCTGTCCAGTGGACAGAACGAGTAGATCCGTCCACCCAACAAATTGAATCCGCCCTCGAAGCTCTCATTCTCCCGCATCCGCTCCCATGCCTCGCCTCGGTCCTGGCAGTCCGTCGGAGCAGAATGGATGATTGGCGCGGAGTGGTCGACCTCCAGAAGGTTCGACACCAACAGCTCGTCGCCATGCAAGAGCGGCAACGGCTTCTCTTCCGGTGTGGCGACTGCTGCAAGACGGAATGCCGCCGCGCCGTTGAACTGATCGAGTTCTTTGTCGAACTCGATGACGCGCTGTGCACGCTTCTTCGGATCGGCGAACCAAGTGTCCGCTCGCTTCCACCATGCTTCCTGGCGAGTGGTGTTCACGCAGACGATGACGACCGGGACGTTGGATGCGGTCCAGTACTCGATGTGGTCGGCGCGCACTGAGATGTGGAACACGTCAGCCGTCTCGCCGGGGAACCGACCCCTCGTGCCCTTGACCTGAGCAAGGACAAGGGCTCCCGTCACCTTGTCATCGCGGTCGACGATCTCGATCTCACCGTCGATCCCGAAGTCCAGGTGACGGCCATGCCAAAGGAAGCCCATGTCTGCAACAGCCTTGGCGACGAACGCCTCTGCTTGTGTCCCTGTTCGCTGATTACTCGATTGGGTCGGCATCAGACTCCCTCTACTCGACTATCCCGGTCGACCGAGACCGGCCTCGCGCAGTAAAGCAGGAGGGTGTGACAAGTTCGCGGCACCGTAGGCACGGCAAGCAGGGTAGCCTGCTGAGTCGTACGTATGTTCGATGCGTCGCCTCGCACAGCTCGGCTGGAGGCACTTTTTCCCTGACTTCTAGTTACTTCTCGTGATGTATCAGAGCATATACAGGGTGGCAGCGTCATTCCGGCGCGCGACGGCGGGCGCCCCCGACTCCAGCTCGCCAACGCCTTCGCCGGCCTGGCACACGAACGCCGTCGCCGAGGGATCGCCGACCCGCCTGATGCCGACCAGGGTCGCGACGGGCGCCGCGGGCGCGGTCCTTGATGGGCTGGGGAACTGGTGGGACGGGATGGGTGACGGGGGCGGCGCCGACGGGGACCACGCGAACGAGAGCAGCCGCGCCGGGATCGTGAGACGCATCCGTGGCCATCCCGGGACGACGCATCCGTGGCCATCCCGGGACATCGCTGGGGAGCAAGGGGCCGCCAGGTCTGGTGAGGTCTGCGTGGGTCCTTTGCCCATATTTCTGCCCATCAAATCGAGCGGATTAGAGCGGTAGAAGCCGGTTCCAACGGAACTGAGATGCCCTCTGACCTGCCCCAACACGACTCCAGCGGTTCTAAGCGGAGACCATTGGCACCTTCGCAACGTGGAAGTCGGCGGTTCGAGTCCGCTCACCTCCACCAGCGGTTTGGGACAAAACCGCAGGTCAGGGCCTATTTCGGCCTTGGCCGCGGTTGCCCGCTGCTAACCGCATTTCGCCCCTGTTTTCCGCTGGGTGTGGCACGGGTGTGGCACGAAGTGGATACCTCAACGTCGGAGCGCGGCCTCGATGCTGCTGAGCTTCTGCACCAGCCGGAGCTCGTTGCCCAGGATCGACTCAAAACCGAAATGCCGGTAGAACGTTGCGGCGTTCTTGTCGACGGCGTCCACGACGACGACCCGGGCAGCAGCCTGACGATTGGCGGCGACGGCTCGGCTGAGAGCGTCCCACAGAAGCTCCGCGCCGAGTCCCCGCCCTTGCAGTGAGCGGTCGAGGGCAAGGCGGGCGAGGAGGATCGCCGGGATGATGCTTGGGCCGCCCCGCCCGGTGCGTTTCGACACGGCCGCGCGGGCGACCAAATGCGCGGCAAGGGTGAAGTAGGCGACGACCACGCCATCGCCGACGTGCCACACGAACGTCCGGCTGGTGTTCATTGCGCTCGCGTGCAGCGCGTGATCTCGTAGCCACGCGTCGAGGGCGTCGTTGCTGGAGTCGAGGCGCGTGCAGTCGTGGTCCGGGCGCAGCTCCTCGGAGGTGAACGCCAAGCGCGGTCAGGCCTGCACGACTTGCCGGGCCCGTCGGGCGGCACGCCGCAACGCCGGATTGGGCGCCGGGGGATCGCTCAGCGCCCGGTGCAGCTCGTCGAAGTAGTCGGCGGGCACCGTCGTCGTCGCGGCATCTCGCAGCACCTGGTTGGCCCGCTCAGAGGCGGCGTCGAGCACGAAGGAACTCACCGACTGGTTGGCAAGGCGGGCCGCGGTTCGGATCCTCGCCTCACGCTCGGGATCCGCCCGCAGTTCGATCCTGGCTGTCCGGGCCACGGCCACCTCCTCAACGGCTGTACGGCGATTGTACGGCATCCTGGCCGGCAAAGAGGCGCTCGGGATCTACCCGTCTGGCCCGCTTGACGCCTCGGCTACGGCATCGTCCCGGACCATGGCCCTTCAGGGAGGCTCGGCCACTGGGCCATCGCCGGCGTGCCCGAGGAGGCGATGGGGGTCCACTCGAAGCGGGCGGCCGAGATAGAGGCCGAGATGGACCGACTCGGCTACTCCTCCTATCGGGCCAAGGGCGTCGTCACCCGTGACACCCGGGCCCGCAAGCGCCACACCTGCGTCGCAAGCGACGCGCCGGCCTCTCGGCGAGCGAGTACCTCCAGGACTGGGAGTTGTTCGCTCAGCCATCGGTGGAGTTCTTGGGCCTCGGGCTTGTTCACGTAGGGCCCCACTTCGCCATGCCGCTCGGCGTGGCGAACCCAGTCATCGAGCAACCTGATCTCCTCGAAGTCCTCGTGGGCCATGCCGAAATCCTGCCAGTTGGGCGAGACCTGACAAACAGTACGAGTTGCTGGACCTCGATTGGCGAGTCGCTGCCAGGTCGAGGCGTTCTTCAAGGCTGCGCGGGGAGTGTCCTTGAAATCCAGGATCAGCGAGTCGGCGGCGACTTGGATCCCTGTCCGGACCCGCACGGAAGGCCAGACTCAGGCGGGCTGGTGGGCCGACGTGATGTCGTGGAAGCCCATTCCGTTCTCGGGTTCGTGGTCCCCGTGAAGGACCTCAGGAGCCAGGTCGAGTCCGTTCGGCCAGACGACGGTGCGCGCCTCGGTGTCGACGCGAACCTGGGCGAAGTAGGCAGGGTCGTCGAGCGGCACGAGCAGCGACCCGCTGGCCTCGCCCGGAACGTACTTGACGTCGCGAACGACGCCGTCGTCGAACAACAATCGCATCACGTGCGGACGAATCACGGCGACGCCGACGACGGCTGGGGTGCGATCACCTGAGGTCATGGCAGCGGATCAATGGTACCGGGCAACTCCCCGCTGTTGGCCCGACTCCGGCTTCAAGCAGCTCGGCCCGGTGAAGCTCCGCCCACTCCGTGACGAGCTTCGCCCGGGCGGGCGGGAGACCGCCTCGCAAGGCCGCGCCGGTCGCAACCTCAACCACCACCTCGTCATCGCCGTAGCGCGCCTGGAAGTGAGCGACGCCATGGTCGCGCACGTACATGTAGACCACGATGCCGTAGAACGAGGAGAGCCGAGGCACAAGGCGAACCTACCTAGGCCGTGCGACATTGCAACGACTGGCAGGACGCTGCCTCCGCTGTCATCCAAACGGTCCAACCCATCCGCTTGGGGGCGCAGGCCGTCATCGTCCGGTCCGCGCGACGCCGGAGGGTGCCCACGCCTGCCGCGCAACGGGCGTCGCGTCCCGGTCGCGGCGATCGCTCACCGTCCCGCCATCCCGCATTCATCCCGAGGGACGTGGCAGAGGGGGGTCAGTTGCGGTCATTGATAGTCACGAATACATAGCTGTTGACCTGCGCTGTTGCGGATACCCACAGGTCAGCACGGCGTTTCCGAGGACATTCGCAACATGGAAGTCGGCGGTTCGAGTCCGCTCACCTCCACCAGCGGTTTGAGGCAAAACCGCAGGTCAAGGCCTATTTCGGCCTTGACCGCGGTTGCCCCCTGCTAACCGAATTTCGCCCCTGTTTTCCGCTGGGTGTGCACGAAACGGACATCGGCGCTGACCGTCGGTCCGCCGGCCATGCCCGCCGACCGGCTCGGTACCATCCTTCGCCCCCGTCCCGTCCCCGCCATGTGTGTCGCTACACGTCCCGCCCGTGTTCAGTCTGCGCGGCGCTCAACAAGCTGATCGGGGCAGCGCGGCGGCAACATTGGCCGTATGAGTGACGATGCGGGTGATTGGCTGGACCAGCTCACGTCGATCGACTGGTCGTCGTACCAAACAGCCTATGGATCGGCTGCCGGCATTCCCGACCAGACGACGAGTCTGCCTCCTGGCGCGACGGCTCGATTAAGTCCGGTCCATCACCGCGTCGAGGACTTCGCGCGCTTGGCGCCGGAGCTCGGCGAGGGGACGGTTGCGATGCACTCGTTCGCCCAGGTCGACCTCGCGGATGGCGGCGGGGCCAAAGCGGCTCGCAACATCGATGAGCATCCCGATCTCGACGCCGTAGCCCGGCTCGAGCGACAGCGCATCGAGCGCGTCGCGCCGGATCGCTACCTCGCCCGCCAGCGGCTGCCGAAGGTGGCCCAGCGCGGGGAACAGCCGTTCGAGCAGGGGCCGCGCCAGGAGTTGCGTGACCCGGCCGCCCTCGTGCGGCACCCCGTCGAGCGGGCGGGTGTAGGCCCCCTTGACCATGACAACCCCCGGGTCTGACGCCAGCGGCGCGACGAGACGCTCGATCGTGTCGGGGCCGTAGTTGCGCACGTCGGCGTCGAGAAAGACAACGACATCCCCGGCCGTGTGCCGAGCCCCTTCCGCCATGGCGCGGCCCTTGCCGGGTGCGCCGGAGGCACGCACGACGCGGGCGCCTGCGCGCTTCGCGGCGTGAGCGGTTCCGTCCACCGAGCCGTCGTCGACGACGAGCACGTCAGCCACGGCGTAGCGCCGCGCGGCCGCGACGGTCGCGGCGACGGTCTCCGCCTCGTTGCGAGCCGGGATGCAGACGGAGACCGTCTGGACCGCCGCGAGCGGGGTCGCGAGGATCGTCACCTGGTGCCTCCCGTGAGGGCGAGGAACTCGGCCCGCGAGCGCGGGTCGTCGCGCAGCAGGCCGTGGAGCGACGACGTAGTTGTGCGGGCTCCCGTCGCCTTTGCGCCTCGAAGCGACATGCAGAGGTGCTCGGCCTCCAATACGACGCCCGCCCCCTTGGGCGCAAGCCGCGCCGTCAGCCAGTCGCCGATCTGTTTCGTCAACCGCTCCTGTACTTGGAGCCGGCGGGCAAAGTGCTCGACCACCCGGGCGAGCTTGGACAGGCCGAGGATCCGGTCGCCGGGGAGGTACCCGACGTGCGCGACGCCGTGGAACGGCAGCAGGTGGTGCTCGCAAAGCGAGCTGAACGGGATGTCGCGGACGATCACCAGCTCGTCGTAGCCCTCGTCGTTCGGGAACGTCGTCACCGTGAACGGGACGGGCGTGAGCAGTTCCTCGTACGCGTGCGCAACCCGTCGCGGCGTGTTGCGCAGGTGCTCGCTGCTGGGGTCCTCGCCCAGCGAGATCAGGAGCCGGCGCACCGCCTGCTCGGCGGCGTCGACATCGATGCCCGGCTCAGGGCGCACTACGTGCAACGCTTTCGTGCTCACACGATCGCTCCTTTCTAAAACTAGTTGCGACTGACAATACACGGCTACACTGGCTTCATGGAAGCCGACCCGATCACCGCCGTCGGTGCCCTGGCCGACCCGCACCGAAGGGCGCTGTACCAATTCGTCGTCGATCGCGGCGAGCCGGTGAGCCGAGACGACGCCGCCCAAGCCCTTGGACTGTCGCGCGCCAACGCCGCGTTCCACCTCGATCGGTTGGTGGCGGACCGCCTCCTCGATGTCGACTACCGGCGCCTGAGCGGCCGGGTGGGGCCGGGAGCCGGGCGCCCGGCGAAGCTCTACCGGCGCTCCGACCGCGAGATCGCGGTCAACCTGCCCCCGCGCGCCTACGACGTCGCGGGCGACGTGTTGGCGACGGCCGTCGCCGCGGCGTCCCGGGCCGGCGTGCCAGTGGCCGCCGTGATCGACGAGGTCGCACGCGCCTACGGCGCTCGGCTCGCCTCACGGCAGTCGAAGGGGCGCGGGGCGAGCCGGGCCACGCTGGCCGGCATCCTCGCCGAGCACGGTTACGAGCCTCAGCTCGTCGGCCGCCGGATCGAGCTGCGCAACTGCCCGTTCCATGCGCTGGCGGACAGCCACCGCGAGCTCGTGTGCGGAATGAACCGAGCGCTGCTGGAGGGAGTCCTCGCCGGCGCCGGCGCACGCCGGCTCGACGTTGTCCCCGACCCGCAGCCCGGACGGTGTTGCGTGGCCGTCACACCCAGAAAGGAGAACTGATGCGTGCCCTCTCGTTCCGCCCGTCCTTCACGTTCCGGGGCCGGAAGTTCAAGGGCCTCCGAGGGTGGGCGGGCAAGCCGCTGCACCCGCCCCTCACCGACATCCCCGTCGGCGCCTACATGGTGGCGGCCGCCTTCGACGTGATCTCTTGCCTGGGCCAAGACCACTCCTGGGCGCGGGACCTCTACCGGGCGGCGACCTTCACCCTGACGGCTGGCGCCGCCGTGTCCCTCCTGGCCCTGCTGACGGGCTACTGGGACTGGCTCAAGTCCACCCAGAAGGGCACCCAGGCCCGCCGGACGGTCAACGCCCATGCGTGGACGATGGTCTCGGTGACGGTGCTCGTCTTCGTCTCCCTCGCCCTGCGCTGGTTCGTGTACGACAGCGACGCCCACACCGGCGCCGTCGCGCTCGTGCTCAGCCTGCTGGTGGCGCTGCTCACGACCCTGGGCGGCACGATCGGCGGCTCCCTGGCTTACGACTACGGCTTCAACGTCGAGACCTCGGGGGACCACCCGGTCTGGCACGAGTCGGAGGAGGACGTGTTCCCCGGCCAGCACGCCTAACGCGCCAGGCCCTCCAGCAAGGGGACAGCCTCGGCCGCGGCCGGCAGGCCGGCGATCTCGTCCGCGATCCGCCGCGCACCGGCGCGGATCGAATCGTCGGTGAGGACGCGCGCAACGGCGCCCGCCAGTGCGCCGATGGCGGCGGGGCCGCCGTCAAGGGCGACGCCCGCGCCGATCGCATCCACCCGCCGCGCGTTGTGCGGCTGGTCCGCAAACAGAGGCACGACGACCATAGGGACGCCGTTGGCAAGGCCGGACATGGTGGTGCCGAAGCCCCCGTGGCCGACCATCGCCGACGCGTGCGGCATCACGGCCCGCTGGGGGAACCAGCGTTCGACGTGGACGTTGGCGGGGAGCGGATCGAGAGCAGACGGATCACCGGCGTCGCCGACCGTGAGCAGGACGCGGATGGGCAGATCCGCGAGCGCGCCGACCGCCCCCCGGTACAAGTCCGGAAAGAGCCCCATGCCGGCCGCCACCGTTCCGAACGTCATGTAGACGAGCGGATCCGCAGCGTTGGGCCACCAGCCCGGAAGGGGATCTTCGGCGCCGTCGGCAGTGTCGTCGCGGAAGCGCCGGACCTCGTCACCGCCTGCGGTCGCGGGATCCTCGAACGACGCGGGCGCCATCGTCAGCGTCGCCAACGAGAACAGCCCCGGAAGCCCCGGCTCAGCGCCGAGCTCAGTCAGCGGGGCCTCCAGCACCGGGCGGCTGAACACATTCAGGAGCCCGAGGCCGACCGAAACGTGGGCGTGGGGAACGCCCAACCGTTCGGCGGTCAGGTACGAGGAGAACTCGGCGCTTTCGCGGAGGATGAGGTCGGGGCGCAGCGCCTTCACGGCCGCCTCCATCCCCGGAAGGGCAGCGCGGGTGTCGATGCGACCGAAGACCTCGCCTATCACCTGGGCGTTGGCCTCCTCCCACGACAGGCTGGGCAGCCGCGCGAACACGGCGCCCAGCTCGCCGGGCGCCGCGTCGGCCAGCGGGCGGTGCGGGTAACCGGCGCGTGAAACGGCCGGTGCGAACGACGCCGGCGCGGCGACGACGACCTCATGGCCCGCTTCCCGCAAGGCCCCGGCGAACGGCAGCAACGGGCCGAAGTGGCCCGAGCCGGCCGTCGTCGCCACGAGTACTCGCATATTTCCCCTTCCCCGAACGACGGCCGACGCTACGGTAGGTGCGGCGTACGGAGGGCGCAGCCGGGTCCGCGGGCAGGACTGAGTCCACCTCCGACCGAGATTGTTGCAGGCGTTGGCCAGCCGGCTGTGGAACCGACGGGCTCGCGTGCGGACCGCGGCCCGGGAAGGAACCGCCGTGCCGCCGCTCCCCGAACGCCCCGACCTCGACCAACTTCGTCGCCAGGCCCGCGAGTTGCTGCGCGCCGCGCAGCACCGGGACACGCAGGCCATCGCCAGGATGGCGGCGTTCGCGGCCCATCCGACCCTTTGGGCGGCCCAGCTGGCGATCGCGCGCGAACACGGCTTCACGAGCTGGACGGCCTTGAAGGCGGAGGTGGAGCGCCGGCGCGCGCCGGTTGCTTCGCCCGATCCCATGATCCGGCCCGTGGCGAGCCCCGCCGAGCTGGCCAAAGCCTTTGACGTCATCGGCGCCCAGTTCGAGCCGGCCCTCACGTCCGCGGATCGCCGGTTCACCGAGCTGGCCCAGCGCTTCGTCCTCGATCGCTCCCTGATGCTGGTCGTCTGCGAACCTGCGTTGGCGGGCGGCGCACTCGCGTTCCGGACCAAGAGCGGCGACACCGCCCTTCGGATCATCGGCCTCCCGCCGCGCCTCCGAGGCCGCGGGCTGGGACGCCGGCTCGTCGACCAGGTCGCCGCCGAGGCAGCCAGGTTCGGCAGCCGGTCGGTGGCCGTGGGCGGCGTGATCGCCGCCGACCGCGGCTTCTACGAGCGGATGGGATTCCACGGGCGGCGGTCGATGATGCGCAAGGACCTACCGTTCCCGCGTTTGCTTTAGCGTTGCCCGATGGCCCCGTCCTCGACCGCCCGGGTGGCGCCCCGTCTCGATCCCGCCGCGGCGCGCGACGAACACGGCGAACCCTTTGCCGACGGCGACGAGATCACCGGCGCCACAATTTCTGGCGACGTCATGGGCCCGCCGGTCTCGCTGGTCGAGCTGATCGGCTGCCGGCTGGACGGCGCACGGCTCACCGGCGGCCACCTCCGACGCAGCCGCCTCGTCGACTGCCTCGTCACCGGCTGCGAGCTTTCGGGGTTGGTGCTCGAGGACTGCGCGCTCACGCGCGTCGAATTCCGCGACTGCCGCCTCTCGGGCCTCCAGGCCGGCGCCTGCCGGTTCTCGAACGTGGCGTTCATCAGCTGCAAGCTCGACGGGGTGAACTTCCGGATGACGACGTGGGACCGTGCCGAGTTCGACGGCTGCGGCCTCGCCGACGCCGACTTCTATTCGGCGGGGCTACCCAACAGCCGGTTCGCGAGCTGCGACCTGACCGGCGCCCAGTTCGCGAAGGCCAACCTCGACGGGAGCCGGATCCGTCATTGCATGCTCGACCGCCTCAAGGGCGCCGACGCATTGCGCGGCGTCTCGATCAGCAGCGACGGGGTCCTGCCTGTCGGCCTCGCCCTCCTCGGCGCGTTGGGGATCACGGTAGAAGACGAGGGCGATGCGCCGGCATGTTCCTGAGGTCGCCCATCGCCGACGAGTCGGGCGTCGACACGGGAGCGCTCGTCCTGTTCGGCCTGAACACGGCGGCGTGCGTCGCGATCGCCGTGATCGCGTTGGTCACGCCGAGGCGGTGAGGGCGGCCGCCACTTGCCGGTAGTGGCCGTCAAGCGACGGTCTCAGTAGCAACCGCCCTCACGAATGACGCGCGGCGCCCAGACATCGAGGCCGGCCTGCGAAAGCCGATCCTCAACGAGGGCGCGCACCTCGGCGGCCAACGGGACCGCATCGATTTTCGGGACCGCGACGTCGAGCATCGACGCGGCAAGTAACAGGAACTGGTCGTAGTGCAACAGCTCGGAGCGCCACGCCGGCCCCTTCCCCGGCCAGTCGGGCGACCCGTGGTAGGCGTCGAGGCGACGCCGGCGCATCTTGAGCTCAGCCGCCACACGACCGATCCGCACGGAGCCGGGGCGTTCCGAGGTCGCCACGTTCCCATTCTGACTCAGGGCCGGCTGCGCTCAGGTCGAAGCCGCCCGATTCCTCCCGCCCTTCGACCCGTTCCTCCTCCACCGCGACCGGGCGCCGCTCGTTCCGTCGCGAGACGCGCGAAGAGTGGTGTGGCGGGCGTCGGGGAACCCAAGCGTGGTCCTGGTGGACGGCGAGCCGGTCGCGACCGACGCGCTCGCAACCGGCACCCAGAGGTCGAACCCCTCCCCGGGACGCACCCGCCGGCGCCCGCCCGTCTCGACGCCGCGCGCGAGGCGCGTCAGCGGTCGCGCTTCGGCGCGGCCGCAAGGATCGCGGCGCCGATCACGGCTGCAACCGCCGATGCGACAAGGATCGCGATCTTGGCGCTCGGCTCAAGAACCGTCTCGCCGAAGGCAACGTCGGTGATGAACAGCGACACGGTGAAGCCGATGCCGGCGACGCTGGCGACGCCCACCACTTGCCTCCAGCTCGTGCCCTCAGGCAGACGGCCGATGCCCGTGCGCACCGCCACCCACGTCGCCGCGCTGACGCCCAACGCCTTACCCACGACCAGCCCGATGGCGACGCCGGCGAACACGGCCCACGCGCCCGGCGCCCCGAAGGCGTCGCCGCGCAGCCTCACGCCCGCGTTCGCCAGAGCGAAAAGGGGCACGATGACGAGGCCGGCATCCGGATGGAGGTGGTCATGCAAACGGTCGCCGAGCGGCCCCGCCGGCACGAGGAGCCCGAGGACCGCGCCGGCGATCGTGGCGTGGATGCCGGACTCGAAAGTGGCGAACCACACGACGATCCCGAGCACGACGAACACCGGCGCCCAACGCACGCCGAGCGCCCGTAGGACGACGATGGCGACGACACCCGCCGCCGCCAGCGCCAGCGCCGTGAACCGGACGCCGCCTGCGTAGAAGACGGCGATCACGACGATGGCGCCCGCGTCATCGACGATGGCGAGCGTGAGGAGGAAGAGCTTGAGCGGCGGGGGAACGTGACTGCCGAGGAGGGCGATCACCGCCATGGCGAAGGCGATGTCGGTCGCCATCGGCACGCCCCACCCCCGGGCGCCCCGCCCGCCTGCGTTGAACGCCGTGAAGAGCAACGCCGGGACGGCCATCCCGCCCAGCGCGGCAATGACCGGCAGGGCGGCCGCTCGCCATTGGCGCAGCTCCCCCGCCACCAGTTCGCGCTTGATCTCCAAGCCGATGACGAAGAAGAACACCGCCATCAGCCCCTCGTTGACGACGTGGCGCAGGTCCTCGTCGAAATGCAGCGACCCGACGTGGAGTTGCACCGTCGTCGACCACAACGATTCGTAGCCGGCTCGCCACGGGCTGTTGGCCCACGCCAGCGCCACCACCGAGGCGACGACGAGGATGACGCCGGCCGCCACTTCGGTCTGCGCGAAACGCCGAACGGGCGCATCGTTTGGGGTGCGGGGCAACGTGAACTCCAGGGTCGGCGAACAAACCTTGCCGACCAGGCTTCCCGGCGCACCTGCGACCAGCGTAGCCCGGGGCGCGATGAGTTCCGCCCGCCGGCGACGTCTAAACAACGGACGCACCGCGCCGGCCGGTGCGCGACGGAGGACAACGATGAGCCTCGCCGTAGACTTCGGGCCCATGGCAGCACCGACCGACACCGTCGCCAATACCGACATCGACCTCGACAACCTCGAGCAGCACCGCCGGGAGCTGACCGGTTACTGCTACCGCATGCTCGGCTCGGCCTTCGAGGCCGACGACGCCGTGCAGGAGACGATGGTCCGGGCCTGGAAGGGCCTCGACAGCTTCGAGGGTCGCTCGGCCGTCCGTTCGTGGCTCTACCGGATCGCCACCAACGTCTGCCTCGACATGCTGCGCGGCCGGCAGCGCCGGGCCCTGGCCATGGACATGGGGCCGGCCAACCGCTCCGACTCGTTCAAGGGCACGACGCGCCCCGAGCACACGTGGGTCCAGCCGATTCCCGACGGCCGCGTCATCGCGGAGGACGGCGACCCCGCCGACGTGGCCGAAGCGCGCGAGACGATCCGCCTCGCCTTCGTCACCGCCCTCCAGCACCTCCCCGCCCGCCAGCGAGCCGTCCTGATCCTGCGCGAGGTCTTGCGCTGGCAGGCCAGCGAGGTGGCCGAGCTGCTCGACACGAGCGTGGCCTCGGTCAACAGCTCCCTCCAGCGCGCCCGGGCGACGCTGGCGTCGCGGCCGGCCCGTGACGACCAGACCGCCGTCGTGGGCGCCGACCAGAAGGAGCTCCTGGCCCGCTACGTCGACGCCTTCGAGCGCTACGACATCACGTCGCTGGTGGCGCTGCTCCACGAGGACGCGGTCATGTCGATGCCGCCCTACGCGTTCTGGCTCAAGGGGCCCGAGGAGATGGGCCGCTGGTTCCTCGGCACCGGCATCGGCTGCAAGGACTCACGCCTCATCGCCGTCGCCGCCAACGGGGGCGCGGCCTTCGGCTCCTACCGGGTCGACCCGACCGGCGGCCACTCGCCGTTCGCAATTCAGCTGCTCGAAATCTCAGGCGACCGTATCGTCGGGCATCACAACTTCCTCGATCCCGGGCTCTTCGCCTTCTTCGGGCTCCCGACCCACCTGCCTGAGTAGGCCCCAAAGGCCGACGAGGTCGAGCAGCTCGGTGAGCGCCGCGCTGCCGTCGCGCACCTCGATCGAACATCCCATGCGCAGGGCGGTGAGCTGCAGCCGCGCCAAGCGGCCGATGAACCCCACGTCCGGGCACGCCGCCGTGAGGACCTCCCAGCGCGCCACTTCCACCTCGCCGTGCAGAAGCACGACGGAGCAGAGCACGGGGTCCTGGTACACGTCCATAGGACGACGGCTGCGCCTTCGAATCATCGGGCGGCCCGACGAGTCGCGGCCGCCGCAGACGTCGGAGCTTGCAGGCCGGCCCCGAGAAGGGCCGGCCGTCGCCTGCGTGGCACGGAACGCACAACCCCGCACAACTACGGGTTGAGCACCGCCTCGATCTCGAGGTGGAGCGTGACCTTGTCACCGATCACGACCCCACCGGTCTCGAGGGCGGGGTTGAAGTCGATCCCGAAGTCGCTGCGCCTGATCTCGCCCACCGCGGTGAGGCCGGCGCGGTACCCGCCGTAGGGGTCGGGGCCGAAGCCGCCCGGCTCCAGGTGCAGCGACACGGGGAGGGTCTTGCCCTTCAGCGTCAGTTCGCCGTCGAGGACGTAGTCCTCGCCGTCGGGGCGGATGCCCGTCGACCGGTAGGTCATGGTCGGGTTGGCGTCCACCTCGAAGAAGTCGGCGGAGCGGATGTGGCCGTCGCGCTGGGGGTTGCCGGTGTCGATCGAGCCGAGGTCGATGGCGGCGGTGACGCTCGAGTCGAGGAGGTTCTCGCCGGTGACGATCTCACCGCGGAACGACGTGAACTTCCCGCGCACCTTGCTCACCATCATGTGGCGCACCGAGAAGCCCACCTCGGAGTGCACCGGGTCGATCGCCCACGTGCCAGCGACATACCCAGGGATCAGCGTGATCGTTGTGTTGCTCATGGTCTGTCCTCCTGGTTGTTGATCTGTCAACTACCAGCAACCAGGGTGACGCATCAACTATTCCCCGCCCCCGCGCTTTGTACTCTTTGCTCGTGACCTGGTTGAACGAACGCGAGGAGCGCGCCTGGCGCGGGTTCGTCAACCTGCACCAGCAGGTGCGCCGCCGGCTCGCCCGTGAGCTGCAACGCAACTCGGGCCTGTCGGAGGCCGACTACGAGGTCCTCGTCCATTTGTCCGAGGCGCCCGAGGGCCGGCTCCGGCCGTACGAGCTGGGCCGGATCACCCAGTGGGAGAAGAGCCGCCTCTCGCACCACCTGAGCAGGATGGGCGAGCGCGGGCTGGTGGAGCGCCAGGTCTGCACCACCGACAGCCGGGGTTCGCTCGTCGCGATCACCGACGCGGGCCGGGCCGCCATCACCGCCGCCGCGCCCCAGCACGTCGAGGATGTCCGCCGCCTGTTCATCGACGTCCTCACCCCCGACCAGCTCGACGCCATCGCCGAGATCTCCGACACCGTCATGGAGAACCTGTCCGCCGAGGATCCGGATGAGGCCTGCTCCTGAAATGCGACCTTCCGAGGCCGCGCTGATCAGTCGTCGATGCGGCCATCGTTACCAGGTGCACGAAAGTGGCATACAGGCTTACGAAGATGTATAGGCTCAGGAACGCTAGGAGAACCTTTCTAAGTACATTTGTCGGCATTTATGTTCTCCTGCTAGCTGTTCTTTGTGTGTCGCTCTCCTTTGGGCTGCCACCATGGATCGTTGGAGTCACGGTCTTCGTGTCGATACTCGTCTTCTGTTTTCGCCTCGCATTCGGATCATCTGGTCGGGCAGGTCGATCCCGTCGCGAGGGCTGACGCTCGGGCCTGAGGTCTCGGTGGACTGAGGTCTCGGTGGGCAGGGCACCGCGAGGTGCAGAATCTCTCGCCCTCGATCGCGAAACGACGATCCTGCGGGCGTCGCCGAAACTGCTCGACAGGGAACGCCTGTTCGGGTACAATAAGAGCACCGCTTCCCCCTCGGTCATGCCCTCGATAATCGGGGTATGCGTGCTTCGAGAATTGACAGTTGCGCTCGATGGCCTTTCCGCCGCTGAAGCAGACGCCCTTGGGGACGGCGAGACGATCGTGGCGTTGCTGCGCCAGCTCGAGCGGCTGAACGCGGTGGCGACGCGCGCGGTTGCCGCGTTCGACGCCGGGCGAACGTGGGAGGCGGACGGGGCGCGGACAGCGGCGGCATGGATCTCGACCCGCTGCCGCGTACCGATGCCGACGGCTCGGCGGCGAGTGCGGTTGGGGCGGGCATTGCGGTCGATGCCGGCAACCGAGTCAGCGTGGCTGGCGGGTGACATCGGCGAGGCACATGTGGAGCCTTTGACGGCGGTTCGGCGGCAGGTCGGCGCCGACCTCTTCGATCCCGACGAGGCGTCGCTGGTGGAGCACGCCCGCGAGCTTCGCCATCGGGACTTCGTCCACGCACTGGCGTACTGGTCTCAGGCAGCCGACCCCGACGGCGCCGAGGAGCAGGCCCAAGCACAGCGCGACGGTCGCCGCGTCCACCTCTCGCAGAGCTTCGAAGGGACATGGTTCCTCGACGGGCAGCTCGACCCGATCAGCGGGGAGATCGTCTCCCGGGCCTTGAAGACCATCGAGGACGAGTTGTTCGAAGCGGAGTGGGCCGAGTTCAAAGCCACGACCCGCACACCGGCTCAGCGCCGGGCCGACGCGCTCGTCGAGATGGCTCGGCGAGGGTCGGCGATGCCGGCCGGCTCCCGCCTGCCGTCGCCGCTCGTGACGATCCTCGTCGGCTACGAAACGTTCGCGGGACGGGTATGCGAGATGGCGAGCGGGACGGTTGTGACACCGGGATCGTTGCTCCCCTTGCTGACCGAGGCCTACATCGAGCGGGTCGTGTTCGACGGTCCCGACCGAGTCAAAAACGTTGGCGTGCGCCGGCGGCTGTTCACCGGCGCACCCGCCGGGCGGTTGAGGTGCGCGATCGCGAGTGCTTCTCCGACTTCTGCGAGGCTCCGGCCGACGATTGCGAAGTCGACCACGTCCAGCCATACCGCGACGGCGGCCTGACCATCGACGATAACGGCCGGCCTGCGTGCGGCTATCACAACCGCAGGCGGAACCAGCCGCCCTAATAGCCCAGCCAGATGCGCCATTCGTGCTCGGCCAGCGCGATCGTGCCCACGGAGAGGGCCAGCCCGGCGCCGGTCATGATGGCCGGTACGCGCCAGTCGTCGCGGTGCGGGAACTCCTCGCCGACGACGCGGGCCGTCCGCGGCGACGAACGGGAGTACCGCACCTCGGGCGTTTCACCGCGGGTGTGCCGGCTGTCGGTGGAGACCCAGGTGACGACCGTCTCGCCGGCGTCGGTGGTGAACGAGACCCGGGCCTGAGGGTAGAACTCGACGTTCCCCCAGGCCCGGTCGTCGACCACCCGGGCGCGGACCACCACGCCGTCCTGGGCCAGCCGGCGGGCCGCCCGCTGGTCGCCCTCGGGCGTTCCCGAGGGCGATGGCGAGGATCGGGCCGGTGCCGACCAGGATGGGGACGCCCGCCCACGCCAACAGCCAGAGGAACGAGTGCTCGGTGAACAGGCGCGCCGTATTGGCCTCGCTCTCGGCCCGGACCTCCCGGCCCCCCGTTCGTGCTCCGCCGCCTACTCCCGGAAGCCCACCCGGAAATGGTGCCCCAACCGCCCGCCTTCCACATTGCCTGTGGATGGCTTGGGGACAACGGGTGCATAATGGGCGGCTATGGCTCGACGGCGTCCAGCGGCGTGGGATGCGGCAGCGTTCGAGCTGGGGCGCGCCCTGGCCGGCGCCCGGGAGCGGCTGGAGATGAGCCAGGAGGAACTGGCGCGCTGCGCCGGCATCCCCGTCCGGTTCATCGCCATCATCGACCAGGGCCGGCTCGACTTGATCCCCGAGGCGACCCATGCCCGCGGCTACGTCCGCACCTACGCGTCGGCCGTCGGCCTCGACCAGGACGCCATCACGCTGATGTTCTGCCGCCTTCGGGGCCGGGCCCGGTTCATCGACCACGAGCTGAACCGGCTGGCCCAGCCTTAGACCGACGGCCCAGCGGGTACTGAAGTACCCATGATCTTCGCCGCCGAAGCCGAGAAGGTCGTCGCGTCCAACCTCACCCTCAGCGACTGGGTCGTCGCGGCGGTGATCCTCGCCGCCGGCTTGGCCGCAGGACGGATCGGCCGTTCGATCGTCGTGCGGGCCATCGGGAAGCCCGACGAGGAGGACGAACCCCTCGCCGTCCAGGTCGTCGGGCGCATCATCACGTCGCTGGCGGCGGTGGCGGCGTTCATCTACGCGCTGTCGGTGCTCGGGATCCGGCTGGGGCCGCTGGTGGGCGCCCTCGGCATCGGCGGGCTGGCGATCGCCTTCGCCGCCCAGAGCATCCTGTCCAACTTCCTGGCGAGCGTGATCCTCCAGGTCAAACGCCCGTTCCGCAACGGGGACCTCATCCAGACCAACGACCAGGACGGGACGGTGGAGGACGTCAACTTCCGCACCGTCGTGCTGCGGACCTACGGCGGCGAGCGGGTCATGGTGCCGTGCGCCGAGGTGCTGAGCCGGCCCATCGTCAACTACTCGACGCTCGGCCGCCGCCGCACCGCCCTCGAGATCGGCGTCCCCTACGACGCGGATCTGAAGCGGGTGCGCGAGGTCCTCCTGGCGGCCGTCGAACAGGTGGACGGCGCCAGGGACCAGCCGCCGCCCGAGGTGTGGGTCGAGAGCTTCGGGGAATCGAGCGTGACCGTCGTCGTCCGCTTCTGGCACGCGCCGGACCTGCCCACGCTGTGGCGGGTCCGCAGCGAGGTGGCCATCGCGGCCAAGCGCGCGCTGGACCACGCCGGCATCGAGATGCCGTTCCCGCAGCGGGTCCTGCACTTCTCCAACGTTCCCGAGCGCGCCCCCTCGGACCTGTACTAGAACTCGTGACCGGTGAGTCAAGTCACCAGCGCGTCGTCGAGTCTCGATCGATGGTTCGACGTCAGCGCGCGGGGCTCGACGGTGCGCACCGAGTTGCGGGGCGGGCTCACGACGTTCTTCACCATGGCGTACATCGTCGTGCTGAACCCGATCATCCTGGCCGCCGCGGCCGACGCCGCCGGCCGCCACCTGGACTTCGCCCAGGTCACCACGTCGACCGCCCTGGTGGCGGCGGTGATGACGCTGGCCATGGGGATCTTCGGCCGTTACCCGATCGCCATCGCGGCCGGGCTGGGCCTCAACGGGGTGGTGGCGTTCCAGCTGGCGGGCCAGATGTCGTGGCCGGCGGCGATGGGAATCGTCGTGCTGGAAGGGTTGGCCATCACCGTGCTGGTGGTCGTCGGCTTCCGCGAGCACGTCTTCGACGCCATCCCCCTTGGCCTCAAGCAGGCCATCAGCGTCGGCATCGGTCTGTTCATCGCCTTCATCGGCTTCGTCGACGCCGGCTTCGTGCGCCGCATCCCCGACGCCGCCAGCACGCCGGTTCCGGTGACGCTGGGCATCGGCGGGCGGCTGTTGGGCTGGCCGACGGTGGTGTTCTGCGTCGGGCTGCTGCTGACCGCCGTGCTCATGGCGAAGAAGGTGCGGGGGGCGATCCTCATCAGCATCGTGAGCACGACCGTCTTCGCCATCGTGCTGAACGCCATCGTGGACGTCCCCGCCCAGTTCGGCGCCAACGGCGCGTTCAATCCCCGGGGCTGGGGGCTGAACGTGCCCAAACTGCCCCACAAGCTGGTGGCGTCCCCCGACTTCGGCCTCATCGGCCACTTCAGCCTGGGCGGGGGCGTCGCCGCGGTCGGCGTGATCAGCGTGGTCCTGCTGGTCTTCACCCTGATGCTGGCCGACTTCTTCGACACCATGGGGACCGTCGTCGGCATCGGACGGGAAGCCGGGCTGCTCGACGAGCAAGGCCGCCTGCCCGGCATCAAGCAGGTGCTGCTGGTCGACTCCATTGCCGCGGTGGCGGGCGGCGCCGCCTCGTCGTCGTCCAACACCTGCTACATCGAGTCGGCCTCGGGGGTGGCCGAGGGGGCGCGGACCGGGCTGGCCAACCTGGTGACGGGCGGGCTCTTCCTCGGCGCCCTCTTCCTCACCCCCCTGGTGCAGGTGGTGCCCTACGAGGCCGCGTCGCCGGCGCTGGTGGTGGTCGGCTTCCTGCTCATGGCCCAGATCCGGGACATCCCATGGGACGACCTGGACATCGCCATCCCCGCCTTCCTGACCATCATCCTCATGCCGTTCACGTTCTCGATCACCAACGGCATCGGCGCCGGCTTCGTGTCCTACGTCGTCATCAAGGCCGCCAAAGGCAAGGCCCGCGAGGTGAGCTGGCTGCTGTGGCTGGTGGCGGCGCTGTTCGTCGTCTACTTCGCCATCGACCCGGTCGAACGCCTACTCGGGGTCACCTAGGCCGAGGCGCGCCGGCTTGCGGCGGTCGCCGCCCATGGGCTGCGGCGCCTCGGCGGCCAGTTCCGCGGCCCGGGCCTGCACGCGCCCGAGCAGGCCGAGCAGCTGGCGCATGTCGGCCTCGGGCACTCCCTCGAACATGCGGCGCTCGAACGCGTGCATGCCCGGCAGGAGGCGGTCGAGGACAAGCTGGCCGTCGGCGGTGACCTCGACGAGGAGGCGTCGGCGGTCGTCGGGATGGGGCCGGCGGCGCACGAAGCCCCGGCGCTCCAGCGTGTCGAGCAGCGACGTCACGCTGGCGGTGGTGACGATGAGCCGCGACGCGATGTCGGTCGGCGTCAGCGGACGCCCGGCGCCCTCGACGGCGGACAGCACCATGCCTGCCGTGGGCGAGATCCCGAAGTCGGCCTGGAGCCGCCGGGCGTGCTCGGCCATCAGCATGTCGCCAGTGCGGATGAGGTTGGCGTAGCACTCGGTGGCGCGCGCGTCGGCCCCGGGGTACTCGTCCTCGAAGTCGGGGTCGACGCGGATCGCCGGCTCGTCCGCCATGGGTCAGGCGTTGGCCCCCTCACGGGCTTCCAGCTGCTCGAAGAACTCGACCCGCGGTGCGCCGGCGACGCCGGCCCGTCCCATGGCCTCGGCCAACGACGGGTCCGCGGTCCACGCCTGGGCGGCCTCCATCGAGGGCCAATCGGTGAGCACGAGGATGTTCAGCCCGTCGTCGCCGGCGCGGTACACCCGGTGGCCCGTGCAGCCGTACTGCTGGCGGTTCTCGCGGTGCTCGTCGAACGCCGTCTTCCACGCCTCGTAGTCGTTCACCTTGTGCAGGACCGCAACCGTAGCCATTTGTCCTCCCCCTCGTTCGAACACTGATTGTTAGAGTTCAAGTTATCTGAGGTCAAGTGACCTGTCAAGGGGTAGGATCGAGGCGTCCTCGTGACGAGGAGGCACCGCCGATGACCAAGCTCCACGAGCTGTACGACCGGGTCGGCCAGAGTCCGTGGATCGACAACCTGCAGCGGGCGGCGTTGCGCTCGGGCGCCCTCGAAGCGGCCCGGGACGACGGCATCCGGGGGGTGACGTCCAACCCCACCATCTTCCAGAAGTCGGTCGCGAGCGGGTCGCACTACGACGGCCAGCTCACCGAGCTCCTGGCGGCGGGCCACAGCGTCGAGGATGCGTACTGGGAGCTGGCCATCGCCGACGTGGGCGATGCGCTGGCCCTGTTCCGGCCCGTGTACGACGGGAGCGGGGGCGGCGACGGCTTCGTGTCGATCGAGGTGGGGCCCGGCCTGGCCCACGACACGGGCGGGACGATCGAGGCGGCACGCGTGCTCCACGAGCGCATCGGCGAGCCCAACCTCCTGGTCAAGATCCCGGCGACCGCCGAGGGGATTCCTGCCATCGCCCGGATGGTCACCGAAGGGCGCAGCGTGAACATCACGCTGATCTTCAGCTTGGCCCGCTACGACGAGGTCATCGAGGCGTACCTGTCGGGCCTCGAAGCGTACGGCGGCGACGTCTCCCGGGTGCACAGCGTGGCGTCGTTCTTCGTCAGCCGCGTCGACACCGAGGTCGACCGCCGGCTGGGAGACGGCGGCGATCTACGCGGCCGCGCCGCCGTCGCCCAGGCCAAGCTCGCCTACCAGCTGTTCGAGCGGCGGTTCGGGGGGCCGCGCTGGGACCGGCTGGCGGCACGCGGGGCGACGGTCCAGCGCCCGCTGTGGGCGTCGACGTCGACCAAGAATCCCGCCTATGCCGACCTGCTGTACGTCGAGTCCCTCGAGGGCCCCCGCACGGTGAACACCATGCCGGAGCCCACCATCAAGGCGTTCGAGGACCACGGGCGGGTGGCGGGCACGATCGACCAGGGCGTCGACGAGGCGCACGAGACGCTCGAGCGGCTCCGGGCCGCGGGCGTCGACCTGGACGACGTGGCCGCCACGCTGGAGCGCGAGGGCGTGGCCAGCTTCCAGGCGTCCTACGACCAGCTCATGGCCAGCATCCGTGACAAGGCCCGCGCGCTCCAGCGCGGCGCGGCATGACCGCGGCGGAGTACGACCCCGCCACCGCGCTCGTGGTGGTGGACGTCCAGAACGACTTCGCCGACCCCGGCGGCAGCCTGTACGTGCGCGGCGCCGAAAACGCGGTGGCGGCGGTAAACGACGAGGTGGAGCGGGCGGCGGCGGCCGGCGCCACGATCGTGTACACCCAGGACTGGCACCCCCCCGACACCCCCCACTTCGACAAGGACGGGGGTGTGTGGCCCGTGCATTGCGTGGGCCAGACCTGGGGGGCGGAGCTGCACCCACGGCTCACGGTGGCCGACGTGGCGTTGTTCGTGCCGAAGGGGGCCGACGGCCAGGACGGCTACTCGGGCTTCAGCGTGCGCCAGCCGGTGACGGGTGAGCGCTCGGAGACGGGCTTGGCCGACCTGCTTCGCTCCCGGGGCGTGGAACGGGTCGTCGTGGTCGGGCTCGCCACCGACTACTGCGTCAAGGAGACCGCGCTC
The DNA here is from genome assembly GCA_023265045.1 of Acidimicrobiia bacterium. Classification (GTDB taxonomy): domain Bacteria; phylum Actinomycetota; class Acidimicrobiia; order Acidimicrobiales; family AC-14; genus JAHFUQ01. Next base: position 7,538 of record JAHFUQ010000028.1, on the reverse strand, counting down.
GACGCGATCCGGCAAGGCTTCGGGACGACGGTCCTGGCCAACGCCATCGCCGCCGTCGACCTCCAGCCCGGCGACGGGCAACGGGCCATCGACGAGATGCGGGCCGCCGGGGCGGCGGTTGCCTAACTCGCCTGGCGGCGCCGGTCGGCTTGGCGGCGGCGGCGGATCGAGCGCCGTTCGGAGGTGCTGACCCCGCCCCAGATGCCGTAGGGCTGGTTGGTGGCGATGGCGAACTCCAGGCAAGCGACCCGTACGGGGCAGGCCGCGCACACCGCCTTGGCCTCTTCGGCCTGCTCGACGGCCTGATCGTCCAGCTCCCCGGCCGGGAAGAACAGCTCCGTCGGCAGGGCACGACACGCGGCGCGGCAGATCCACGTTTCCAGGGCACGCGGCCGCGGCTCACGGGAGAGGATGGTCGGCGAGGCTGTAGCTGTAAGCACGGGCGTCGTTGCGTCCTCCGAGAGCGGAAATGTGATCCACGTCGGCCTACCCAGCCGGGTCGAGCTTCACACCTCCACCGCCGGTTTCATCGGACTGCCCTGCCAAGACGCGCCGATAAGCCCGTTTGCGCAGGCCAGTTGGCGTGCTGTCGCCTTCCCTACGCCGCTCGGCGAGTCGCTTCCCGGCGGCGGCGCCGGAGCCGGCGTCGCTCGGTTTCGGTGAGCCCACCCCACACGCCGTCGTCCTGGCGCGTGGCCAGGGCGAACTCGAGGCATTGTTCGCGGACCGGGCAGCTCGCGCAGATCTCGCGGGCGGGGCCGGCCTCCTCGTCGGTGACGGGAAAGAAGATGTCCGTGTCGAGGTCGCGGCAGGCGGCGTCTCGACGCCAGTCGTCGTCGGTGCGTGGGTTGGTCAAAGTCATTGCAGACGGAACAACGTCGGCGGCCGCGCAGACATTTCCGTAGCCTGTCGCGGTGGGGTTGGTGGGGCGCCGGCCCGAGCTCGACCGGCTCGAAGCCCGACTGGCCGCCCTCTGCGAGGGCGGCGCGGGCGGCGGTCGCGGCGGTGGGATCGTGCTCATTTCCGGCGAACCGGGCGTGGGCAAGACGGCGCTGGCCCGGGAGACGGCGATCCGGGCCGCCGCCAGAGGGGCGACGGTGCTGCAAGCGGCGTGCTTCGAGGGCGAGTGGCAGCCGCCCTACCACCTGTGGACCGAGCTGCTGCGGGACCGGGCCGCCACCCTCGACCCGAGCGCGCCTGGTGCGGCCGTGATCGCGGGCCTGATGGGCCTCGGCACGGAGAGGACCGCGGCGGGCCCACCTGGCCTGCCCGCGGACGAGGAACAGCGCCGCCTCATCGACGCCATGACGAGCTGGCTCCTCGCGATCGCGGCCGCCGAGCCCGCGCTCGTACTGCTGGAGGACCTGCAGTGGGCCGACCCCGACTCCCTCGCCATCCTCAGGCGCGCCGCGCGCGCCGCGGCGCGCATCCCGCTGCTGATCGTCGGGACGCACCGTTCGGGCGAGTCGCCCGCGCTCGACGACCTGCTGGCGCACGTCTCCCGCGAGGCCGACGTCATGCGGATCGGGCTCGGCGGGTTCAGCGTCGAGGAGGTCGGCGAGTACTTGGCGCGCACGACCGGCGACGCCCTGCCGGCGGCCATCGTGCGTGCGATCCACGACGAGACCCGCGGCAACCCGTTCTTCGTACGGGAGGTGCTGAGCCACCTCATCGAGGAGGCGAAGATCGCCCGGCGGGACGGGCGGTGGACCACGGAGGCGAGCATCGCCGAGCTAGGGATCCCCGACAGCGTCCGCCGGGTCGTCCGCCGCCGGGTGGCGCGCCTGTCCCCCGCCGCCCAGGAGACGCTCGCCGCCGCCGCCGCGTTCACGGCCGGGATCGAACCCGCGGTCCTGGCGCAGGTCGTCGACCGCTCCGAGGCCGAGGTGCTCGACGCCCTCGACGAAGCGGTGGCAGCCGGGGTCATGGCGGCGATGGGCGACCGGCGCGCGAGCTACGACTTCTCCCACGCCATCGTCCGCCACGCCCTGTACGAGGAGCTGGGCGGCGCCCGGCGCCGGGAGGTGCACGCGCGGGTGGCGGCCGCCATCGACGCCGCGCCCCCCTCGTCGCGGCGGACGGCCGAACTGGCCGCTCAGCACTACCGAGCAGGGTCCCGGGGCGGCGTGGCGCACTGCGTCGCCGCCGCCGACCAGGCGCGCGCCGGCCACGCCAACGAGCAGGCCGTCCGCTTCCTGCGCATGGCGGTCGAGCTCGACACGATGAGCGGTCAGCCCGACGCACGGCTCCTCGCGCGCCTCGCCATCGCCGAGGCCGAGGCTCTGGCCCTGGACGCGGCCGCCGTCACCGCCGCTCGGGCCATCGACGCCCTGGCCGATCCTGACGAGATCACGACCTTCGTCGTCAGCGTCGCCCGGCTCCTCAAGGAAGCGGGCGCGCCCGGCCCCGGCTGGCGGCCGTTGGTCGAGCGGGGCCTGGCGCTGGTGGGTGATCGCCGCGACCTGGCGTGGGCCCGCCTGCGCCTGTTGATCAGCCCCATGGCGCCCCTGGCGGAGGCAGGCGTGCACGTCGGCCGCTGGATGGGGCACGACCCCGCGGCGGTGGCGCGGGTGGACGCCGAAGGGTCGGAGGAGGACCGGGCCCGCACCGTGGAGGCGTGGGACTGGCGCAGCCCGGAGGAGACGATGGCGCTGCTCGAGACGGCCCGGACGTGGCGCAGCCCGGCCGCCATCCTGCGGGCCTACGAGGCCGCGAACCGCTCGCTGCTGTTCCGCCACGGCGACGTCCACGGCGCCGAACAGCTCATGCAGGAGCTGCTCGAGGCGGCCGGGCGCTGGGGTTCGGTGGCCGCCCAGGGCGAGGCGTTCACCCAGCTCGCGCTGTGCCACGCCTTCCTGGGGCAGGTGGGCCGGGCCCAGGAGGAGCTGGACGAGGCTCGGGTCGTCGTCGAGCCCCTCGGCCCGCTGCACCGCCAGCAGCTCGCGGTGAGCGTCTCCCACGCCATCCTCGTGGGTTACCTCGGCCCCCACGACGCACCGGGCGCCGACTGGCGCCGCTGGGGCGAACGGGCCGCCCGGCTGGTCGAGCAACCCTTCCTCAGCCGTTCTGTGCCGCTCGGGCTGATCTGCGCCGGCCTCGGCGCGCTGGCCTTCGGGGTCGGCGGCGACACTGGCCGCGCCCGGGCGCTCGTCGACCCCCTGACCACCCTGCTCGAGCGCTCGGCGCCGCGGGACTACGGCGCGCCGGGGGCGCTTTGGATGGCGGTGGCGGCGTGCTGGCACCTGAGCCGGACGGACCTCGCGGCGCGCCACACTGCGCTCGTCGACCGGTTCGAAGCGGCCGGGATCGGCGCCGGGCCGTTCACGTCGTGGAGCCTGGCGCGCGCCCGCCTCTGCGGCGATCCCGCCCTGTTCGCCGCCGCCCGCGTCGAGCTCGAAGGGCTCGGGCACCGGACCCTGGCGTCGATGGCGGCGGCCGAGGGCGCGCCGGCGGCCCCGTTGCCGGCCCGCTCGCCCCTGACCTCACGCGAGGCGCAGATCCTCGGCCTCATCGCCGGCGGTTACACGAACCAGGAGATCGCCGGCCAGCTCCACGTCAGCGTGCCGACCGTGAACCGCCACGTGGCCAACCTCTACGTCAAGATCGGCGCCCGCAACCGGGCCTCGGCGACGGCGTACGCCGTGCGGTTGCAAGGGCAGGCGACTACATAGTTCGTGTCACCCGAAGTCGATCGGTTTGGACGATGCGCCGCGGACGGGCGGAGCGCATCTTTCACAGGCACCGACGGATTCGAGGAGGAACAGATGCCCACACTGCGCAGGGACGGCGTCGAGCTTTGGTACGACGAGGCGGGGACGGGCGGGCCGCCGCTGCTGCTCGTCCACGGCTTCGGGGGCGACCACACCCACATGGCGCCGCTTTTCGACCACTTCCGGTCGACCCACCGGGTCGTCACCGTCGACCGGCGGGGGCACGGCCGCAGCGACCAGCCGGACCAGGAGTACACGATCGAGGGCTTCGCCGACGACCTCGCGTGGCTGGCCGACGAGCTCGGCCTGCACCGGCCGGTGGTCGTGGTCCACAGCATGGACGCCATCGGCCTCGACCTCGCGGCCCGGTACCCCGACCGGGTGGGCGCGCTGGTCATCATCGACGGCCCCACGTTCCCGTCCCCCGAGATGCGGGGCGGCCTGGAGCAGGCGCGGCAAGGCCTTCGCACACCCGATTACCGCGACGTGCTCGCCTACGTGGCCGACAACATCGCCTTCCTGCCGGGCGACGACTCCCCCCGCAAGGCCGCCCTCGTGGCCGTCATGGCCGCCACGGCCCAGCCCGTGCTGGCGTCATCGCTGCAGGAGTACCTGGCCTACGACATCCCCGCCGCGGTCGCGGCCGTCACGGGGCCACTGCTGTACGTGGGCAGCTACTTCTCGCAGTCGTGCGACCTCGACCGCTTCCGGGCCCTGGCGCCCCAGCTCGTCGTCGGCCACGTCGCCGGCGCCGGCCACTTCGCCATGGTCGAGGTTCCCGACCAGGTCATCGGGATCATCGAGGGCTTCCTCGTCAGCCTTCGCCTAGCTCCCTCAACGCCGTAGTCAGCGCGGCGCGCAGGCGGCGGGCGGACTCGGGGGCGAGGTGGGCGGTCAGCCCGCCGCCGCGGCGGCCCTCCTCCTCGACGGTGACCTCGACCCGGAGGTCGTCACAGGCCTCGCAGTCGTCGGTGATCGCCACCGCCCACGAGACCCGGGGACGTTCCCCGTCTGGCGGATGGTCGTCCAGCGCGAAGTCGACGGACTGCTTCATGCTCGGCCGCCGACGTTAGTCAGCCGACCTCTGACGGCAGGAGGATCTTCGGCTCGACGTGCCCGGCGGCGTCCTCGTCGGGACGGGGCTCGCCGGGCGGGCGGCGGCGCTCAGCCTCCACGCGGGCGCGGCCGACCTGCACGAGCCGCAGCACCGTGACGAGGCCCATCCCTCCGACCATGTTGGCGAGGGCGGCCCACGAGGCGGCGCCCAGCCAGTCGGCGTAGCCGAACGGGGCGCCGGCGTGGAGCGCGGCGAACATCGTCAGCGACATGACGATGGCGTGGTTCATCTTCGCCGCCGCCAGGAGGAAGCCCACCGACATCGCGGCGGTGAGCTTGGCGGGGACCGAGTCGGTGCCCCGCTCCATCCACGTCATGAGCGTGATCGACGCGCCCCCGACGACACCGGCCGCGAACGACTGGGCGCCGATCCCCATCGAGGCGTAGTGGCCGCCCACCGTGAGCGCCGCTCCTTTGAGCTCGGGGAAGCCGACGATCACCAACCCGGTGAACACCCAGCCGCCGACCATGTTGCCGGCCGCGGCGCCGGCCCAGAGCCGCAGCAGGCCGCGCACATTGGACTTTCCGGCTACGACCGCAGTCACCGGCACCAGGAAGTTCTCGGTGAACAGCTCGCTCGACGCCAGGGTGAGGGCGATGAACCCGATGCCGAACGCCAGGGCGGCGAGCAACTCGTTGCCGGTGGCGTGGAGGACGAGGAACAGGGCGAGGACGCCGATGCTGACGTCGATCCCGCCGACGGTCCCGGTGGCGAGCAGCGTCGGCCAGGTCCGCCCGACCCGCCGTTCGCCCTCATCGATCGACTTCTCGAATGCGGTCTTCACATTGTCGGACACCCCGCACCCCTACCCCGGGGCCGCCCCCGCTGAACTGTTCGCGCTACCGGCAGCACTCCTCGTTCCCGCCGGGGCGGGCGCGGGGGCTGACCGCGTCAGGGTCGAGGAGGTCCATGGCCAGGGCCCGGGCGGCGGCCATGCCCTCGAGGTTGACCGCGTACAGCTTGAAGCCTTCGGCCCGGCGCGCTTGAACGAGCCCGGCGTCGGCGAGCACCCGCAAGTGGTGGCTCACGAGGGGTTGGGCGATGCCCTCACTGGCGACCAGGTCGGTGACGCAGCGCTCGGTCTCGCGCAGCGCAAGGAACAGCCGCAGCCGGGTCGGGTCGGCGAGGGCGCGCACGAACGCCAGGAGCGCATCGGCCGAGACGGCGCGTGCGTCTGCCGCGGGCTGTGTCACCGCACAACTCTGGCACGGCACGTCGGGGGTGGCGAGGTCAGCCGCGAGTTCATCGGCCCTGCCAGAACCCGACGTCACCCGCGGGAACGCAAAGGTCGCGGGTGAGGCGGCGGAAGTCCTCCGGCGGGGGTGCTCGTGCTGGGCGCCGGTCGGCCACTCCGAGATGGGGTTCCAACCGTGCAGGACGGCCTCGCCATGGCGACTATCCAACCTTGTCCAACCAAGCTTGCACGACCTTGGCTTCGGCCGCCGCGTGCTCGCGCAGGCCGTCGACGATCGTCTGCTCCACCTTGTGCCCGACCAGCGGGATGTCCACGGTCATCTCCGCCTCGGTGACGCGCCGGACCGCCCCCCATGCCTCGTACAGCGCCACGGTGCCTGCGCAGGTGAAATGGTCGCCGTAGTGGTCGGGGACGATGCGCACTGCGGCGCGGTGGCCGGCGGTGTCGTGCCGCTGCTCCTCCACCCAGGTCAGGCGAGCGGGGTCCACGACCGCGCGCGCCGCGGCCGACAGCTTGCCCGTGAAGGCGTAGTGGATCCGCTGGCGGACGGTGGCGCCGTCGCGCGCCTGATCGAGCAGCCGCAGCTTGCCGACGTTGGGGAGGTCGCTGAGCGAAGCCAGGACCTCGGGGTTGAGGAAGGCGGCCTGGACGTCGTCGATCGCGGCGTTGAAGCGCTGTTCCAGCGTGAAGCGGACGGTCACGCGAGGAACACCGGATTGCCGATCGTGGTCCGCCCCCGGCCGTCGAGGGTCTCGATCCGGAACCAGTCGCCTTGCGCACGGTCGACGGCAAAGGCCTGCTCGAAGGGGTCGCCCGCGACCACGACCGTCTGGACCACTTCGCCGTTCGCAACCAGGCGCAGCACTTGGCCGCGCCCGCCGGTGACCGTCACCTGCAGCTCCGCCTCATCCGCCGCCAGCGTGGAGCCAAAGGTCCCCGGCTCCTGGCCAGGCTCGGGCGGCGCCGCCGACAGTTCGAGGGCGGGGCTGCGTTCGACGCCCCGGGTGCGCACGTACGCCCGCCCTGCTCGGATCGCCTCCGCGAGGCCCGCCCGCGACAGCTCCGTGGCGTAGACGGCCGTTGCGCACGAGCCCAGCCGGGGGCCGAGCTTGTCGTCTGACCCACACACGGCCGTGATGCGGTGGCCTCGGTTGAGCAGGCTCTCCCACAGGTCGATGGCGGTTTGGGAGAACGGGTTGTCAAGCGGCACGCCCACGTCGGGCATCCCGTACTCGCGGGACCGCACCAGGGCCTCGCCGGTGAGCACCTCGAGGGTGTCGACCGCGTCCCAGTCGACCTCGTCGCCGAGTTCGAACGCGAACCCACGGCACATGGCGCGAAACAGCGGACCGGGGAAGGTGGTGGGGTGGTTCACGCCGAACAACGCGCCGGCGGCGAGCACGGCGGCCTGGATGTCGCGGATCGTCACGTCTTCGAACCCGTGGCGGAACTCGACGAACCCGGGGGTTTCGCCCAGCGCCTGGACGTGCCCGTGGTAGGTCACGATCTCACGGCC
>JAHFUQ010000314.1 GCA_023265045.1 Acidimicrobiia bacterium | reverse complement strand
CGAGCGAGACGACCGCCCCTCGCCGGGCGGCCACGCGCGCGTTGCCGGCCAGCGGCTCCGCCGCCACCATGGGCCGGAGCATCTGCTGCTCCGTCACGAGGCGGAAGGGCCGCATGGCCGACAGCGCGCGCCAACACGTGACGAGGTGGGAGGGAAGGGGCGAGCTCGCGGACCGGGCGTCGTAGCGGACGCCGGTCAGCATGACGGAGCACCCTAGGCCCGGGTAGGCGGCGTCGAACGCCGCCCCCGCCAAGGCCTTCCACACGCGCGGCTCGGGATGCAGCAGCCGCAACGCGACCTTAGCCCGCAGGGCGACCGCCTGCAGGCTCACGTCCGCCGCAGCCATGCCTCCCTCGTCGCGTGGGAGGCACATAACGGCCGCGCTCGGGCGTCCGCGCAGGGGGCGGTCGTCGGCCGCCGCCCCTTGCTGGCCGCCACGCAGCACGTACCCGTCTATGAGGCGCTGCAACGCCGTTAAGACCTCCCCTGGAGGCTCGACGAACGTCGCGGCGAAGGTCGCCATCGACGCCATCACCTGCTTCGCGACGTGAACCCTCCCCATGAGGGTGAGATCGTGCCGCCGCCAGACGGCGACGGCCGCGGCGACCGACGCGTAGCACTTCTGCCACATCGCCCTCGCCGCCAACGCTGGATCCCCCGTCGTGAGCAGGACCCCCAAGTGCCGCAGCGTCTCCGAGGGCCCGACGAACCGGACCCCCGTCGCCGCGTGCGGCCCGTCCAGCGGGACGTGCGCCCCGAGCGTCAACCCCAGGGACTTACTGATGTTGAGCTTGAGACCGGAGGCCCGGCAGTAGGGCTCGACGCCCTGACGAAGCGCCGCCGCAGCTCCAGCAACCGTGGCGGTGACGACCGTGGTGTCGTCTGCGTGTTGGTTGGAAGGAGGCACGGGCGTGCCGTCGGGGAGCGGGATGGCGTCCACGGTGCCGTCCCGCTGGAGGGAACGCAGGAGGGCGGCGAGCGGCTGCGCGGCCGCCACGAACAGCAGCGGCGAGAGCGGGCTCCCTTGCGCGCAGCCGGACCGCACCCCGAACAAGCGCGAGCGCGCCGACCCGAGGCGTACTTCCCCTGTGGTTCCCTCCAGCAGTAGACGGATCCAGCGACGCATCCGCGGCCCGAAGCCGAGGGCCTCGAAGCACTTGTGGATCCACTCGCGGTCGAGCAGATCGTAGGCCTTCTCGAAGTCCAGGAAGAGAAGGCATCCGCTGTGCTGACGGCTGGCGACGTAATCGATGAGGTTGAGGTGCAGCAGGATGTTGTCGCCGATCCACCGCCCCGGCAGGAAGGCCGTCTGCGACCCGTCGGTGACCGAGGAGAGGGCCTGGGCGAGGCGGAGGACGACGACCTTGGCCGCGAGCTTGTGGTCGCAGTTGAGCAGGGTGATGGGGCGGTAGCTGGCCACGTCCTCCTGGTCCTTGCCGCCGCCCTTGTAGATGAGGACGATGACGCCGTGCCGCAGCGTCCAACTCAGCCGAGGCCGTGGGTCGGCCGAGAGGAAGGCCTCGTTGAGCGCATCGGCGAGGGGGTCGGCGACGTCCGCCCAGAAGGCCGCGTAAAACTCGTAAGGCAGGCCGTCGCTGCCCGGCGACGTGCCTCTCGGCGCTGCATCAAGGACGCGCTTGATCTCCTCCGGCGTGAGGCGGCCGTCTCCCGGTCCCTCACTCGCCGCCCGCTCTTCGGCACCGAGGCGCCGGTCGAGCGCGGCAAGGACAGCGGCCTGGGCGGCCGTGTCGACGGGGCGCTGGGAGAAGAGGCCACCGGGCCGGTCGCCATCGAAAAAGTCGGCCACGGCGTCGGCGCAGGCCCTCGCCCGGTCCGGCGTGCTGCAGTCGATGGACGGCCCGTGGGGGCCGACGCGGACCGACTGCAGCGACGCCTCGGACAACGGCTTGCGCCCCAGCCGGTGGAACCAGAAGGTGGGCTGCTCCCCGAAGTCCTCCCAGAGGGCGTCGAGCCGCGCAGCATCCCCGCGGGCGGCGCACACGTCGTGCCGCCGTAGGTTCTCGCTGGCGTTCTGCACGCAGAACGATGCCATGGCAGCGGGGACCTCGCCCGCTCCGGCCTGCGCGGTGGCGGCGAGGGCCGCCGCCGCCAGATGCGAGGCCGCCACGAGGCGGGCGCGCT
>JAHFUQ010000159.1 GCA_023265045.1 Acidimicrobiia bacterium | reverse complement strand
ACGGGCGCGATCATGCGGTCCGCGGTCGAGGGGTGGTCACCAGGGGCGACGGTCCGACGAGGGTCACTCGTCGCACCTCGTCACTTTCCGGTCTCCTGCTGCTGCGTGGTGAACCACGTGTCGAAGGCGGTCGTCCCGATGCGCGCGCCGTCGCCGGGCGTCAGTTCGGCGCCCTTGAGCTCGGTGCCGAAGTACGGGGCGTGTGGATCGGATACGACCGTCCGCTTGTCCCCGGTGGCGGTGAACAGGCGCCGCGCCCAGGCGTCGATGCCCAGCGCCTCGGGCCCCCCGAGCTCGACGCGGCCAGCGGCCGGCGCTCCGGTCGCCAGCTCGGCGACGGTCGCGGCGACGTCGTCGACGGCGACAAGCTGCATCAGCCCGGTCGAGAGCCGGACGTGGTCGCCCTCCGCGCCGGCCTCGGCGATCTGGGGAAGGAACTCGAAGAACTGCGTGGCGCGCAGGATGGTGTACGCAACGCCTCCGGCGTCGATCTCGGCCTCCTGGGCGACCTTGGCGCGCAGGTAGCCGCTGTCGGGCAGCAGGTCGGCCCCGACGATCGTCACGGCGAGGTGGTGGCCGACGCCGGCGTCGCGCTCGGCCGCCAACAGATTGCGGGTCGAGGTGGTGAAGAACTCCCGCACCGCGTCGTCGCCCCACACCGGCGCGTTGGAGACATCGACGACGACGTCGGCGCCCTTCATCACCTCGGCGAGACCCTGGCCGGTGACCGTGTCGACGCCCGTGGAGGGGGAGGCCGGCACCGCCTCGTGCCCCTGCGCGAGGAGCCGGCGGACGACGTTGCCGCCGACGCGCCCGGTCCCACCGATGACCACGATCTTCATGCTGGCCCCTTCCTGCTGTCGTTGATGACGTCGACGATCAGACGAGCCGGCGCCACGTCCGTCCACCGGGACCGTACTCCGCACCCTGCCGGGGCGCCGGACGTCGTGCCGCGGCACGCGGTGGTCGACGGGCGGCGCGTGGAACGCCGGCTTCTGAGGGGCTGTCAGTTCTGACGGCGGCGCTCAAGCGGAACGGCGCCCGAAGGCCACCGACCGGCTGCCACGCGGATGGACCCTCCCTGAACCCGCAACGGATCACCCGGCGCAAGCTGTTCAACGGCACCCCGGGCCACCGGCGTCGGACGTCCGACGACCGAGGGCCGTGGCATGATCGGGACGGGCTACCGGAGGGATCGCCGTGGCGGACAGCATCTGGCCAACCATTCATGCCGAACGCAAGGCCCTGGCCGACGACCTCGCCGGGCTGTCGCCGGAGCAGTGGCGCACCCAGTCCCTGTGCAGCGAGTGGGACGTCCATCAGGTGCTCGCCCACCAACTGGCGGCAGCCAAGATGACGCCCCCGAAGTTCCTCGTGAAGTTCGCCGCGTCGGGGTTCAAGTTCGACAAGTTCGCGGCGAAGGAGGTCGCGGCGGAGTCCGCGGGCGGGCCTGAGGCGACGCTGGCGGCATTCCGCGCGGCGATCCCGCGGCAGACCGCGCCGCCGGGCCCGAAGGACACCTGGCTCGGCGAGGCGTTCGTGCACGGCGAGGACATCCGGCGCCCGCTGGGCATCAAGCGGACGTACCCGGCGGGACAGGTCGCGCGGACGATCGCCTTCTACGCGAAGAGCAACGCCATCATCGGCGGCCGGGAGCGGATAGCGGGGCTGACCCTGCAGGCCACCGACACCGACTTCAGCGTCGGCTCCGGGCCGCTGGTCACCGGCCCGGCGATCTCGTTGCTCCTCGTCGCTGCCGGGCGCATGTCCGCCCTCGCGGATCTCTCGGGCCCCGGCGTCGAGACCCTGCGCGGTCGCGCCTGAGTCTGCGACGCTGCGCTCGACCGCCGGATGCCGGACGCGATGCACCGGAACCGTCGTGAGCAGCCCGACCACTGCAAGGATCTTCAGCACCCGATCAGACGTACACACCAGGCGCAGCGACCCACCGACACCGTGGCGTCACGAACGGTCGTCGCTGGCGCGCCCAGGCCCGCGGAGTCGATGAACGACCCGGCCCGAAGGATCGACGATCAGGCGGTGCTCGCCCTCGGCGATGAGGCGGAGGTGCTCGCTCACAACGGGGCAGCAGCCACGTCGAGTTCGCCGGCGACGGCGACGACCGTACGCCCGGCGACCTGCAGCTTCGTCGTAACGGTCAGGTCCACCCAGCTCGATCGGGGGCGCCTGCGGCCGGGTAGCGGGCGCCCGGCCGGGCGAATCTCATGTTCCCGGGCCAACACCGAGGCGGGCCTCGGCGCTAGGGTGCCGGTGTGGTTCCACTAGACGACCCACCACCAGATGCCTCACAGGATCTGACTCTGCAGACCCTGCGCGACGCCAGTGCTCGCTACGGAGCGGACCTGGCCCGACTACGCGCCGCCGAGCAAGCCGCACTCCGCGACGGTCTGGAGGCGCCGCGCCAGCTCGCGTGGCTCGCAGCGGGCATCACCGACACGGACAGCTTCCGATCCCTCCTGCACTACAAGTCCATCCGCCTTGCGGAGGGCTTGCAAGGTGCACGCCACTTTCCGTCCGCCGACGACGCCAGGAATGAAAGCAGACCGGCTGCCGAATTGGCTGCCGAGGCGTTGACCCTGCTGCTGGCGCCCGACAACGACCGACCAGACTTGGCCCGTGCCGCGAATCTGCTCGCCGCCGCCCTTGGGCACCTCGATGGAATCCTGGACCGCCCGTCCTGGGCCCTGACCGCGGCGGCGGGAAACCGAGACGGCTCCCGGCGCCTTCGGCTGCTACCACCGATGCCGCTGGAATAGGGATCGCCCCATCATCCTGGGCAGCAGATCGCCTGGGCGGCAAGCCTGCGGCCCCCGACGGCGGCGGCCTGTCGACGGCGAGCAGGGCCGGTGCCCACCCTCGTCGCAAGATCACACTCGGCTCCCCGGTGTGACGTACCGTCAGTCGTCGTGGTCGCGGGTCGGCCATCGGGCACGCGCGGCGGCTCATGCCGGCCGGCGCGACTCACCGATCGGGGTCGCGGCGGGCGAGGCGTTTCATGAACGCCCAGTCCGGCTCCGCGTGGCTGGGGTCCTCGGGCCACGCCTCGATGGTGGTGGTCGCCCAGTCCGCCCAGGAGCCGACCATGTCGGCGAAGTCGGTGTGGAAGCGCCCGACGACGCCGAGCACGGCCGCCCGTTCCGGGAAGGGCCCCGTGCCTGCGAGGTAGGCGCGGGCGACCGCGATGTTGACGGCGTTGTGTTCGCGGGCCCAGGCCCTGATTCCGGCGACGGCGTTGAGGGCGTCGGTGCGGGTGCCGTGGTCGGCGAAGAACACCTTGAGGAGTTGCTCGAACTCGAGCACCGGTCCCTCGCCGGGCGTGCCGAGCCACTCGCGCAGCGCTTGGCGCCCCTTCGCGGTGATCGTGTAGACCGTGCGGGGCCGGCGTCCGACGGCGTCCTCCGTCGCTGTGGCCAGGCCGTGCGCGACCAGCTTTCTGGGCTCGTTGAACAGGTTGCTGCGCGCCCGCGGCCACAACGGCCGGAGGCTGCGGTCGACGTGCTTGGCCAACTCGTACGTCGACCACGGCTGGATGGCCAGCATCCCGAGCATGGCGAAGGACGTCGTGTTCAGGTCGTCGGCACGCCTTGACATCGGTAGTCCTCCAAGGACTAAATGGTCCTCTAAGGACTATAGCGAAGGTGGACGGGATGGGCGAGGCGACCGTCGTGCAGGCGTCCGCTACGACGCCGCCACCTGGACCGTCCGAGCCACCCGTCCATGACCACCGCAACCACCACCGCAAACACCACCGGAGGGAGCACCCGATGAGCATGTTCGCCGTCACCCGCGAGGCCGGACCCGGCTGGGCAGAGGGCAAGGGAGCCGTCGAGCAGCCCGGCACGGCCGAACACGCCGCCTTCATGAGCACCCTCGCGGACGAGGGCCTGATCCTGCTCGGCGGACCCCTGGCCGGCAGCGAGCACGGGCGCGTCCGGGTCCTGCTGATCGCCCAGGCCGCCAGCGAGAACGACGTCCTCCGCCGCCTTGCCGAGGATCCCTGGGCGGTCCAGCAGCGACTCGTGATCGCAGGGATCGAGCCCTGGAACGTCTTCCTCGGCGCGGATCGGCTCCCTGGCCCTCGCACCACGCACGATGCGCACGGCTGACGACACGTCACAACTGATCCCTGCAAGCGAACTGGCTGCGGTGATCATGGGTGCCGTCACCGTCGCCTCCTGCTCGCTGTTCTCGGCGGCGTCGTCGGCGTGCCGGCTGGGATCCCCGGCGTAACCGCCGTCGAGCCCACGAGGAAGGGCTGCGGCCCCGAGTGACCTGCGTCACTTGTGGGTCGGGTACCGATACCCATCGGCCGGTGATGGGCCCGGCCAGGGTTGACCCGTTCCGGCGGGGGCGCCGGACGCGGATGGAGGCTAACCATGTACGTACGGATCAGCACATGGACCGGTGCCACGAACATCGACGCGATCGTGGACTACCTCGAGACGAAGGCCGCTCCGGCCGTGGTGGCGATGGCCGGGCACCGCGGCCTGGCCGTGCTGAAGGACGAGGCCGCCGGAACCGTTGTCGTCGCGGCCTACTGGGCCACGGCTGAGCAGCTCGAGGCCTCCACGGGCGCGGTGTCGAAGCTGCGGGAAACCGTCCGCGACATCGCCGGCGGCGACGTCAGCGTCGAGGTCTACGAGGCCGCCGTGACCAAGCGCTTCGCCATGCCCCCCGCGGGGGCGATCGCCCGCTTCCTGCGCGTCGAGGGTGACCCTTCCCGGCTGGACGCCGCCATCGCCTTCTGGGTCGACGAGGCGCTGCCGGCGACCGCTCGATCGGCGGGGCTCGCGAGCGCGCAGCTGCTCGTCGACCGGGCCACGGGTAAGGGGATCAGCATCACCGCCTGGAACACCCAGGCCGACCTCGACGCGGCCGCGCCCGGGCTCGCCGCCCTGGCGGACCGGGCCAGGGAGGCCTCGCCGGGCGGCCGGGCCACCGGGGTCGAGCAGTTCACCCTCGTCAGTACCACGGCGCAGCTCGACAGCTGACCCGCCGTCATCCCTGCGGTCCGATCGGGCGCTTCTGACGTAACCGTGGACGGGATCTCATGATCGTTTAGGCCCTGACCTGGGCGCTCACCGCGCCCAGGTTCGTGCTTGTCGAAGGCAGAGGTTCCGGCGGCCAGGTCCGCGGGGTTTGTCCTTCGGTGGTGTGCGCTGCGCAGGGTGGCGTCGGGCCGATCGAGTGGGCCCCACTGGAGCCGAAAACAGCGTGGAGAGCTCCAGTGGTGCCCACTCGATTCCAGGGTCGGCACCGGAACAAGGCGATCATGGAACCGGGCCCACGGTTACAGCAGGAGAGCCTCTAGTCGGCTGCAGGTGGTTCTGACGCGAGGTCAGGTGAGTCGGTCCGGGACGCTCGCGCCGTGATGGCGTCGAAACGACCGCGCTCGTACGCGGCTGCGCCCAGCGCCCGCGCGTATGTGGGTACGACAGGGATGGTGCCGCCGTGCCAGAAGCCTGCGTCGTAGGCGTCCGCGATGGCCCGGGCGATGACGGTCCGGGCGTCCGCCGGTACGAGGCACGTGCGCCACCGCGACTGCGACTCACCGGCTCGCCGGAGGTCGTCCGCCCGCGGCGCTGCCGGCCCGTTGAACGCCCCCAACAACGCTGACCCCGCACTGTTCATGACCGCTCCCCGCCTTGTCCTCGTCCCGGTTCTGACATCGAGCAGCGTGGTCGGCGCGGCTATCGGGGGCCTAACGCGACGCTAACGCCGTCCCGCGGTGCCAGGGGCGAGGGCAAGCGAAGAGCCCCTGACCGCCACGGCGGTCAGGGGCTCTCGCCTCGCACAGGGTGCTACGGCGCCGTCGTCGCGGACGCCGTCGGCGAGGGGGCCGGGGTGCTCGCCGTGGCCGGGGCGGTTACGGCCTCCAGCGGGTTGGCGAACGTGCCCTGCCGGCCGCCGTCGACGTAGGCCGTCCAGGCGTCGATGAACGTCTTCGCCTTCGCCATGTCCTTGGTGCCGTCGGAGGTGTTGCCCGGCTTGTTGATCGAGTAGACGAGCTCGCCGGGCGCGTCGGTGGAAGCGTCGCGCGCCTCGAGGGCAGGCGCCCCGAGGCCGACCTTCGAGGAGTCGTTCCACAGGTAGAAGCTGTTGATCCCGACGTCCTTGGCCGCCCGGATCTGCGCGCCGACGTCGGCGGCGGAGTAGGGGATCGGCCAGCTGAAGTTCTGGATCCACGGGATGATCTGGCACTTGGTACCGATGACCAGGCGGTTGAAGTCCATCAGCGACCGCTTGACGATGTCGTACGGCTGGTTGACCGGCGAGGCCACCGAGTACTCGCCCTTGCCCCAGTGCGACGGGTAGATCATCGGCGCCATGAAGTCCACGTGCTGGGCCATCCCCGGGACGTCCTGCGCGATCAGCGCGGGAGTGAAGGCGGCGACGCCGAACACCGCGACGCCGGCCTGCGCGCCCGCGGCGCGGATGCGGTCGGACGCCGTCTTCACGAAGTCCACCATCGCCTGCGACGGCGTCCGCGAGCCGATGCCCGGGTAGACCTGGCCCTGGTTCTCCGGCTTGCGGACGTAGTCGTACATGATCCCGTCGAAGCCGAGCTTGGCCGCCTCCTCACCGAGGGCGGCGTTGTACTCGATGACGTCGGGGTTGGCGAAGTTGGTGAACGCCGCGACGCCGTAGTTGCCGGCGCTGTACGCCCCACCCGAGGTGTTCTGGATGACGTAGTCCATCTTGCCGTGCTCCACGGCCCACTTGCCCAGGCGCGGGTCGCGGAAGGCGACGATGCGCCCGACCACCTTGGCGCCGAGATCGTGGATGGTCTTCACGGCCTCCGCGGCGTCGTAGCCCTTGTGCTTGGTCGTCTCGGCCTCGACGGCCAGCGGGACCTTCGAGTCGTAGCCGACGTTGCCGTCCTCGTCCTTGATGTCGAGCTGGACGGTGTCGAGCTTCTTCTCCTTGATCAGGGCGAGGATCGGGTCGCGCAGCGACGCGTTGGCCCAGTCGTACGACATGATGTGCGCGGCGCGGACGCCCGCGACGCCGCCGGCCCCGAGGTTCACGGTCTGCTCGGTGACGTTGCCCGCCGCGTCGCTCGCCCAGATCTTCACCGCGAGCGGCGCCTTGGCGTAGTCGACCTTGAACTTGCCGGCGTCGAGCGTCACGTCCTTGTCGTCGACCTTGACCGCCGTGGCGCCCTCGATCGAACCGGTGAGGGTGAACGGCGAGTCGGCGTCGACCTTGTCCTGCTTGTCGACGGCGACGATGGGTGCGACGGTGTCGAGCTCGAAAGCGCTCTCCTGGGCCTTGCCCGTCCCCGCCGCCGCGGCGAAGGTGTGCTTGCCCTCGGTCACGTTGCTGGGCCGGAACACCAGCTTCGCGCCCTCGACGGAGCCGGTCACCGGCTGGCCGTCCATCGTCAGCTTGACGTCGTCCAGCTTCTTGGCGGTGACCTCGAAGGCCAGGTCCTTGACGGCGTCCGCCGACAGCGGGCCCAACGCCTTGTTGGCCGCGACCGTGACGGACTCGCCGCCCCCACCGCCGCACGCGCCCATGGTCAGCAGCAGCGCCACCGCACCGCCAACGGCCACCGCGCTGCGGCCGCCCCCACGCCTTGCACTCGTCATCTGTCCTCGCCCCAGGCTCGATCGGTCCTTGGACCAGGGTGCGGCACCGGCGGGCGCCCGCGCGGACACTTACCCGATCTTTGCGGACGAGGGATCAGGTCGGTGCGTTCAGGCGGTCGACCTCACCGCGGCCCGTTCGACCCCCGTACCGCCGCGGGCTTCGCCACGGGGGGCTTCCTGGGCGCGGGCTTCGCCGG
>JAHFUQ010000158.1 GCA_023265045.1 Acidimicrobiia bacterium | reverse complement strand
CGTCCGACTACGTGTCTTTGGACGCCGTAGACGTGTCTTGGACGCCGGTGACGTTCACGGCCCGGTACGCGGTCATCTACAAGAGCACGGGGGTGGCGGCGACGTCGCCGCTGATCGCGGCCGTCGACTTCGGCGCCGACCAGACCGTCTCGGCCGCCACCTTCACGATCGTGTGGGACGCGACCGGCGTGCTGAAGGCCACCTACTAGAGTGGCGACCGGCATCATCGATCTGCTGCCCGGGGCGGCGTCGCCGCCGGACGGGTCGGCGTCGAACCTGGCGTGCGGCGTCTCCAGACGCCAGGGCACCGAAGCGAGCCCGAAGAAGCATTTCCTGACTTTGGATTTCGACGGGTCGGGGAACGTGGAGCAGGCGTGGTGGGTGTTTCGGCTGCCGGACGATTACGCGTCGGGCGGCACCTTGAAGATCCTGTGGATGGCGAACGCGACCGCGAACGCCGTCAAGTGGCAGGCGAAGGTGGGGTCGGTGACGCCGGCGGACGCGGACACGCCGTTGGAGCATGCGCAGGCGGCTGCGGCGACGGTGACGACGAACGTGAACACGGTGGAGGCGTTTCGGCTGACGGAGTCGTCGATCACGCTGACGATGGACTCGAGCGCGGCGGGCGACCTGACGTTCCTGGCGGTCGTGCGTGACTCCGCGGACGCGGCCGACACGGCGACCGTCGACGCCAGCCTGATCGTCGCGACCTTCTCCTACACGACGACCTAGGCGGAGGCGGCCAGTGGCCAGAACCTTCGTCGCCGCCAACCCCGACAAGATCCAGCTCTCGCTGGGGGCCGTCGCCAGCGGTGGCGCTACCACCTTCATGGCGATGGTGCGGCCGACCACGATCGGCGCCTCCCAGCACTGCTTCACGATCCAGAATTCCGGCCCCTCGGGCATCATCGGCCTCGGCTACTCCGCCACCGGCAAGGTGCGCTACGGCACCTCCGGCACCGACTCGGACGGCCTCACCTCGATCGCCGCCTCCAGCTGGTACGTGATCGCGACGTCGCGGCCCGCGGGTGCGGCGCAGACGGTACGGATTCACATCTTCGATGTGGCGGCGGGCACGTGGACGCACGAGAACTCGGCGACGACGCAGGGGAACGCCGCCGGCACGCCCGTCTCCAACGCCCTCGGCGTTTTCGACTACGCCACCCAGTCGGCGCCGCTGAACGCCGACCTGGCATGGGTGGCGGTGTGGACGTCCGCTTTGACGGACGTACAGGTGGAGCAGGCGGCCTTCTCCTGGACGAACCTGCTGTCGCTGGCACCGCAGGCCGCCTGGCTGCTCGACCAGGCCACGACCGGGCAGAAGGTCGTCGACTGGTCGGGCGGCGGCGCCAACGAATCCGCGATCGTGTCCACGTCGGTGTCGACGGCGTCGGTGCCGCTGTTCACCTACGGGCACCCGGTGCGCAGGGTGCAGCGCACGTTCGCCGCCGCCGGCGTCACCGTCAGCCCGTCCGCGGGAGTGCTGGCGCTCGGAGCCGCAGCCCCCACCCTCACCGTCACCGTCAGCCCGTCCGCCGGCGTCCTGGCGCTCGCCGCCGGCGGCCCCACCGTCGCAGCCGCGACGCTGCCGGCAGCGGGCGTGCTGGCGCTCGCCGCCGCAGCCCCCACCCTCACCCTCACCGTCTCCGTCACCGTCAGCCCGTCGGCGGGCGTCATCGCCCTCTCCGGCATCGGCCCCACCATCACAGGCCCCGCAACGATCTGCTGGGACCCCGCCACCACCGCCACGCTAACCACGACGGCCGCCGGCACAGACACGCTCGCGCTCGCCGCAGCTTCAACGGACACGCTCACAGCCGCAGCGGCCGCCACGGACGCCCTCACAGCCTCCTCGGCGTCCGCCGACGCGCTCACCGCCACGCCCGTCACGCCAACCACCTGCTGACCCCTTAGGACGGCGCCCATGAGCACACTCGCGCAGTTCCGCCTGGCCGTGTCATCGGTCATCGGCACCAACTCAACAGCGGGCGGCGCGGAAGAAGCCCTCGTCGACAAGTGGGTCAACCAAGGAGTCGTCGACTTCCTCCTGCAGACCCGCTGCAACATCAACGTCGGCACCATCACCCTCACAGCCGGCGCGGGCGACTACACGCTCGGCACCGCCGTCATGGGCATCCAAGACGTCACCTACCAGGCGTCCGCCGCCACCACCACCTCCAGGCTGATCCGCACCACCCCCGACGAGATCCTGAACATGCGGCAGTCGGCCTCCTCGACGCTGTCGGTCGTCGGCTACTACGCCCTCAACGGCAACGACCTGCTGATGCTGTTCCCGACCCCGGAGACGGCGGACACCGTCACCGTCTACTACACGCCCAGGCCGACCGCGCTCAGCGTCTCCAGCCACGACCCGTCCAACGACGCCTACGGCGGCATCCCGTCCGAGTACCACGACGCGATCGAGTTCTACGGCATGTGGAAAGCCGCCGACTTCGACGACGACCAGTCGTCCAAGGTCGGGCTCGTGTACCGCCAGTACTACGACGACAAGGTACGCCAGTACAAGAGAGCGATCCGGCTCAAGGGCGGCCGTTCTCTCGGCCGCGTGTTCGTGGGTCGCCGCGGCCTGCGGGCAGGCAACCGCTCCCAGGACATCGGGGTCTGGTAGGTGGCGAAGCCGACGCTGCTGCAGGACGACTTTTCGCTCGGCATGAAGCACGACCTGCCGCGCGAGCAGCTGCCGAAGGGGTCGGTGTGGGCGCTGACGGACTGGCTCGTGAAGAACGACGCGCCTTTGCAGCGGCGGGGGGCGTGGTCGTTGCAGAACGTGCCGTCCGCGACGTCGACGACGGCGCACTACATGGCCGGCGTCGGGTTCGCCCAGTTCACGGCGGGCTCGAAGGTCGTGTCGTTCGACGACGCGGGCGTGCTGTGGGCGGCTTCGGTGACGTCCGCGTCGTCGTCGTCTGTGGGGGCGGCGTTCGTTCCCGCCGCACCCCCTGTTTTCTACCGGCAGAAGCTGTACGTGCCTGACGTGAACGCGTCGGCGGTGCCGAAGGTGTACGACGGGTCGACCGTTGCCGCCATGACCGCTAGCGCCCCGTCGGCGGCGCTCGGCTGCGTCTACAAGGACCACCTTGTGTTGGCCCGGTCGACGGCGAACACGAACCGGATGTGGTTCTCGTCCGGCGGCGACCCCACGGGCTGGGTGACTTCCGCGTCCGGCCAGTACCTGGACACCACCTACCCGATCCAGGGTTTGGGGGCGCTGCGGAACATGATCATCGTGTTCTCGGAGGGCTACACGGAGCGGGTGCGCGGCGACATCATCCCGGGCGTGTCCGGCTCCGACTTCGTGAAGGAGCCGCTGTTCCCGGTCGGCTGCTCCGACCCCGCCTCGATCTGCGTGACGGACGACTACGTGGTGTTCGCGAACGCGTCCGGCATCTACCTGACGGACGGTTCCAGCATCGCCGACCTGACCGACCAGTCTTCCAACAAGCAGTATTGGCAGGAGCTGATGGCGTCGTACGCGGCGGCGTGGACGATCGCCGGGGCTGTCTACAACGGCCAGTACGTGTTCTCCGTCATGAACGGGGCGACGCTGATCACGTGCGGTGTGCTGGACATCCGGCGGCGCGTGTTCACGCAGCTGTCGAACGTGAAAGCAACGATGATGGTGGCGACGCCGACGGGGATCCTGGACGCGCCCGCGGCCCTGTTCTTCGCGGTGCGGGACTCGTCGGTGTCGACGAGGCCGGTGGGGAACGCGACGACGATGTGGACGCAGGCCGGCAACTCCGCCTACAGGCAGGACTACGTCGGCACAGGCCCCGCCCCCGTCGTCGAGACCGCCTACTACCAGGGCCGCGAGGGCCTGAAGCGGTGGAAGAACCTGTACGTCCGGTACCTGCAGACTGACGCCGCGACCGACAACCCGCTGCTGCGCGCCTACTTCCAGACCGACCCGGCGTCCACGTCGTATTCGACGTTGAACCAGGCGTACCCGGAGAACACGGCCACGTCTTTGGTGCGGCTGCCGATCGCGGCCGGCGGCAACGCGTACGGCGGCCAGAGGTCGAACGGGATCGCGTTCAAGCTGGTGGGAGAGTCGTATTCGGGCGACCTGCGCATCAACTCGTTGCAGGCGGAGATCGAGATCCAGGAGCCGTCGAAACAGTCATGAGCAGCGTAGACGCAGCCGCTCCCGCGCCGCCTGGGCTGGGCACGTTCGCGAACGGCGCCCCGCGGGCAGCCGACCCGACCGTGGCGTTGAGCGACAAGGAGCGCGCCACCCTGACGAAGATCCTGGCGAACCCGCTCGACTACCCGGCCGAGTTCGCGGGCTGGCTCGAGGATTTCGTGCGGGTGCGGCTGACGGCCTCGAGCATCGCCGGCATCGGCTCGTACGGCGGCACCACCGGCGAGCTGCTGCTGCTGGCGAAGGACTACACGGCGCAGACTGGCGTGTACACGCTCGATTTAAAGGGCGGCACCTGGATGTACATGAACGGCGCCACCTTCGCGGCCGCCTCCTACCCTGATCTGAACGCGTACTTGGGCACGAACGTGCTGCCTGACACGCGCGGCCGGGCGGTGTTCCTTGCGGGCACGCATGCGGCGGCGGCGTTGTTCGCGAACGACGGGGTGGCGGTCGCGTCGCGGCAGGTGAAGCACACGCATTCGGATTCGCTCGGCGTTTCCGGCTCGCCCGGCGGCACGTTCGTCACTTCCGTCACGACCAACGCCTCGACCATAATGGCCGGCGGCACCAACGGGGTCATCACGTCACTCAACACTCCGACCGGCTCCCCTACTTCCGGCAGCCTCAGCGTGTCCGGCTCCGTCGGCTCCGGCATGGCAGGCAGCGACGCCATCGCGCACATCATCCTCGGCTCCGCGTTCATCCACGTCTAAGGACGGGCCGCATGAAAACAGGAGACATCCCGGGCGGCATCCCTTCCGCCCTCCCCGCCTACGTGCCGCCCACAGGCGCCGCAGGACCCGCCGCACCCCCGCCCGCGGCCCCCCCCGCCGCGCCGCCGCAATCAGCGATCGACGCGTGGATCGCCAGCAACCCTTCCGGCAGCCCCGTCTGGCTGTCCCCGTCCGCCGTCTCGGCCGTCCCCGCCGCCCAGCCCAACCTGACGTCCACCATCAAGGACGCGCTCGCCAGCGACCCGAACCTGAAGCAGCAGCAGCAGTGGCTCGACCAGCAGCACGCCACAGACGTCGAACGCGCCAAACAACAGGCCGCCTGGAACGAACAGGAATATCAGTTGCAACTCCAGTCGCTCGCGTCCGGCGGCGGCGGCGGTGGCAACGCGGGCGAGGCGCAACAGACGGCGCTCGACCAGCTCGCCAAGGACAAGGCCGCGCACGAGCTGGCGTTGCAGCAGAAGGCCGCGCAGGAGGGTCTGGCGTCGCGCGGGATGGCGGACTCGGGGCAGGCGCCGTTCGTGCAAGGCGAACTCAAGTACGCCTACGACAACCTTCTGAAGCAGATCGACCTGGCGGCAGAAGCCAGGCACGCCCAGCAGGCCGCCTCCCAGTCGGCCGCCGGCGCAGGCCGCGCGACGGCAGGCGCCAGGCTCGAGCTCGCCCACCAGCAGGACCTGATCAAAGCCCAGTGGGCCATTCAAGATCTGAACAGCAAGTACGCGGTCGACAGCGGCCAGCTGATCATGACGACCGGGCAGCGGCTCGCGGCCGCGTACTTCAACAGCGACACCGGCGTCTACGAAGGCCCCGGCGGCGAACGCTGGGACAAGTACGGCAACCCCATCCTCGCCACGCCGCTGCCGTCCGTGAACAGCCTGCTCGGCGGCTACGCGGGCGGCCCCGTCACCCTCGACCCGAACTTCCTGCGGTAGGAGACAAACGCGATGGCACCCAACCCCTACCAGGCGGCCGCCTACCCCGTGCAGAAAGGGGTGGGCGTGTTCACGCCCTGGCCGCGCGCGCCCCTCAAGCCCGTCCACGCCGCCGACCCCGCCGGCGCGCTCGCCGGCACCGGGCCGGACGCGATCGCCCAGTACGTCGCCAGCCTGGCGCCCGACTACACGCACGTGCAGCCCGTCGACCTGGCCGCCATCCGGCGGCAAGCACACACGGCCGCAGCGCAGGAGCTGGCGCCGTTCCAGAACAACTACGACTTCCAGCAGGGCGTGCTGGACCGGCAGAAGACCAACTCGCAGCAGGCCGCGACCTCGTTCACGCAGGCGCTGACGGAGATGCTGCAAGGCGGCCAGACCGGCCAGGCCGGCATGGACTACGCCCACGAACGCTACGGCGGCTCCTACCTGGGCGCCGTCGCCGGCCAGATGGGCGCCCAACTGTTCTCCGAGGTGACACGCGACTTCGACCAGCAGTCGTTCAAGCTGGCCGACCAGCTGGCGCAGGTGATGTCGAAGTCGGCGGCGATCGAGCAGGACATCTACGGGCAGCTGGCCAACGACGCCCGCGACGCGCAGGCCCAGCAGATCAAGCTGGCGGACACGTCGCTGTCGACGAGGATCAAGGCGGCGGCGGTGCTGTTGAAGCAAGCGAACGAGGACCGCAAGTTCGGGTTGGCGGCCGCGAAAGCACAGGCCACAGGGTCGCCGACGGTGCGGAACTTCTCGGACGGCACGACCCGCCAGTACAACGACCAGACCGGCGTCTGGGACGTCGTGACTGCCAAGCAGCTTGCGGCGCAGGGTATCCCGAAGGCGCCGACTACCCGGGCGTTCAAGGACGGCACCACGAGGCAGTGGGACGGCAGCAAGTGGGTGATCGTCGCGTCCGCGTCAGGCGGCAACAACCACGTGCCGTCGGGGCTCACGCGTTCGCAGTCGGTCAAGGCGGCCGGCAAGATCGCGCAGGAAGCCATCGGCAACGGCCCCACCGTCTACCAGACCGACCCGGTCACCGGCAAGAAGGTGGCGGGCAAGGTTCACCTCAACTACCAGGAGGCGATAAAGGAAGCGCTGTCTCAGGGCGTCGCGCTCGCCGACATCCAGAAAGCGCTCGGCACCTACTGGAAGCGCGGCGAGGTGAAGCCCTGGGAGGTCGGCCCGGACGGCAAAACGCTGCCCGGCGGCGGCCGCCCCAAGAAGTCGTTCCAGGAGCGCAACCAAGGCAAGACCGCCAAGAACGCGTCGCTCACGACGACGTACTCGGGCGGCGGCGGCACCGGCCTCGTCGGCCTGCTGCAACAGGCCGGCTTCACGGGCGAAGGGCTACGGATCGCGTACGGCATCGTGATGCGCGAGTCGCACGGCAACCCGCAAGCCTTCAACGGCAACACGCAAACAGGAGACCGCTCCTGGGGGCTGTTCCAGATCAACACGCTCGGGACGATGAAATCGCGTGTGAAGAAGTTCGGGCTGCAGTCGGAGCAGCAGCTGCTCGACCCGCTCGCGAACGCGAAGGCCGCCTACCAGATGTCGAGCGGCGGCACCGACTTCGGCGCTTGGGGGATCGGCCCCAACGCCTACCGGACAGGGGCGGGAATGGACACCATCCGCCAGTATTACGACGCGTTCCCGGGCGCCGTCTGATGCCTGTGTTCGTTCCTCTGAAGCCGCAGGACGGCTACGCGGGAGGCCGCGGCACTTTCGTGCCGCTGCCGTCCGCCGTGTCGGCCCAGGCCGCCAAGAAGAAGCATTCCTTCGGAGGCTTCCTGGGCAACCTCGCCGGAGACATCAAGGACACCGCGTTCGGGCTGCCCAAAGGCATCGAGATGACGGCCCGCCACCCGGTCCGCACAGCCAAAGCCGTCGCGCAAGCCTACAAGTACGAGTACACGCCGCTGTACCACCAGATCGGCGCCCAGCTGCACGGCCACTGGGCAGACGCCGCCAAGTGGCGCACGATCGCG
>JAHFUQ010000157.1 GCA_023265045.1 Acidimicrobiia bacterium | reverse complement strand
GCACGCCGTCGGCCGCCCCGTCCTCGGGGACCTTGACCGGCGGCGGAGGCGGCGCCAGCGGCGGGGCCTTCGCGCCTGGTGCGTTCGCGGGCGGCGCGGGGGTGGACGCGGTCGCCGGCGCCGCGGGTGGCGTAGACGAGGCGTCGGTCGGCACGGTTGGCGTCGCTTGGGACGGGCGCGGGGCGGAGAAGGTGATCCGGCCCTTGCTGCTCTTCGGCGGCTCCGGCGTGGTGGGTGTAGGCGGGGGCGCCGCCGGCGACGGCGGGTGCGGCGGGGCGTGGACCGCTGGCGTCGAGGCGACCGTCGGGGTCGGCGGCGGGGTGGGCCTGGGGCGGGGCGGCGCCGCGGGCTTGGGCTCCGGGATCTTCTCGCCGGAGAACTCGAGGAACGAGCCGCACGACGCGCAGAACTGGTCGCCTTCTGTGTTCTCGCTCCCGCAATTGCGGCAGACGATCACGCCTCGTCCACCACCTGCTCGATCACCAGCTCGTGGATGACGTCGGCCGGGAGGGCCGCCCCGATCATGTTGCTGAGGCGCTCGGCGTTGATGGCCGACGGGTCGGGCACCCGCACCCGCACCCGGACGAAGGCGTCGGCCGTGCCCGGCACCGGACCGCCGGGGCGCGACGACCAGACAAGGCCGCCGCTTTCCTCGATCTCGGGCTCGGTGCCCGTGTGCAGCGCGACATGAGCGGCCAATCCCCTCACCGTCCCTCGCCAACGGTACAACTCCACCGCGCGCTGAACGAGGGCGCGCCGGCGATCGAGGGGCCAGTGCTCGTCCAGCGTCATGCCGACCCAGCCGCCGAGCCACTCCAGGAAGTCAGGCGGCGTCAAGCGTGCGTCGAAGTAGGCGTCCTGGCAGTCAAGGGTGGAGAAGATCGGCGCCAGCACCTCATCGAAACCGGTGAGGAAGCTCTGGAGCAGGCGATCCTCGTGGTAGACCGCCGGCATAGCGATGCCCAGCGGATGGGGCGAGATCAGGTCGGGGACATGGGCGCGCACGGCGTCAGCTCTGGACGAGGACCTGGTGGTCGTACGAGAACACGAGGGCGTTGCGGTTGATCTCGAGGCGCTGGACGGCGTCGCCCCGCTGGCCCGAGAGGGGGTCGGCCGGAAAGAGGCGCACGTCCTCGATCAGCTCGACCCCGGGCATGCGCTGGAGCACCGAGTAGACCTCGCCGACCTGGATGGGCCGGCCGAAGGCCCAGCCCTTGCCGTCGGCCCCGCCCGTCAAGGGATGGAAGTAGCGGAACAGGGCGTCGAGGGCGTCCTCCCGGAGCAGCTCGGGGGCGAAGCGGGGACGGTTGCGGATGCGCGCCACCACCGTGATCCCCTGGTAGAACGGCGGCTCCACCACCACCCGGGCGCCGATCACCTTGCGCTCCCGTAGGTAGTCAGCGATCTTCGCCAGCATCTCCTCCGGAGGCACCAGCTCCTCGAACCGGATGCGGTACCGAGGGTCGTGGCGCAACGCGGGCACGACCAGCACCCGCACCGCGCCCGGATCGGTCACTTCGGCGGCCGGCACGCAACGCACCCGCGCCACGTCGGGAACGGCCTGGCGGGCGAGATGCTCGTAGTCGTCCGCCGTGACGGCCCGATCGCCCGTGCCGAGCAGGATCGGCCCCCGGACCTTGGCGCCTTCGACGTCCTCCCCGTCGACGCCCCGGGACGCGGGCCGGCGGTTCTCGACACTGGCCACGAAGGGGATCGACGACTTGAGGACGGTGATCGTCTGGCGGGCGACGTTGCCGGCCCGGCCGCCGCCGGCCCGGTAGTAGGGGATACGGATCGGGGCGCCCTTGGGGGGGACGGCGCCGTGTTGTTCGAGCGAGCCGTCCCTCAGGCGCACGCCGGGGCCGAACACGACCTCACCGGCGACGTAGTCGAGGACGAAGTGGCGGTCGTCGGGGGCGCTCGGGCCGAAGTTGTCAACGGGCGTCCAAACGTCCCAGCCCTCGCCTCCGGCGACCTCCAGGGTGGTCGGGCGTTCGCTCGGCACGACGGGCCGGTGGGCCAGGGGGAACCGCTGCCCCGGCACACCCTCTGACAAGCCGATGATCTCGTCGGTGACGAGCCGGGCGTTGACGGCGCGCGCGGTGCCGCCCATGGTCACCGCGGCAAGGCTGGCGACGAGCGGCGAAGCGCTGTAAGGCGGTTGGCCCTCCTCCACAGGGACAACCACGCACCGGAGCCACCCTGCCCGTTCGCCCGCAATGAGGGACGCGACGTGCGTGCCGGGCACGTGGAGCACAACCTCGCCGGCCCGGTTGAGGCCCCCGGTGCCGTCGCGCTCGACCTCGCACGGGGTCCAGCCGCTGCCGCTCCACGCTTCCCAGCGGATGGGCGGGTTGCGGGGGTCGACGCCCACCCCTTCGATCGTGCACTCGAAGATCAAGCGCACGGCGCACGAGGGCGTCGCCTCCGACAGGCCCAAGAGGAGGGCGTCCGCGGGCTTGGGCACCCGGTCGAACGCGGTGAAGGGCCGGCCCGACTCCATCTGCTCGGTGCGGTCCGAGGCCGGCGCGTTGCCCTGGGCGGTGGCGACCTTGGCCAGGCGGCTCGTCACGATGTCGAGGTGGTCGACGACGCTGAACGAGATCGGCTCCTCGGTCTCGGTGCGCAACGTGGAGACCTCGGTGCCGGCCGGGATCGCCACCGTGTTCGGCATCGGCGCCGCGAGCCAAAACGTCACGTCGACTTCGGCGCTCGTGGGCGGCAGCAGCCTGACGCCGATGAGATCCAGGAACTTGATGTAGTTCCGGTCGGGCACCCGGTTGAGCCGGTACAGGAGCTGGTCGACCATCGTCGCGAACAGCTCGATCATGGTCACGCCCGGGTCGGACACGTTGTGGTCGGTCCACTCGGGGCAGCGCTGCTGCACGTAGCGCTTCGCCTCGTCGACCAGTGTTTGGAAGCGGCGGTCGTCGAGGTTGGGGGCGGGGAGGGTCACGAGCCTCCTTCCTCAGCGGGGATGACATAGAAGGGGAAGACGAGGTTACGCGGGTCGTTGGTGCCCCGGATGGCGTAGGTGATGTGCACGAACAGGCAGGCGCGGTCGGAGGGATCGACGCCCACGTCCACATCGACAACGTCGACGCGCGGCTCCCAGCGCTCGAGGGCGTCCCTGACCTCGGCCGCGATGCGCCCCGCCGTGGTCGCGTCGGCCGACGCGAAGACGTAGTCGTGGATCCCGCAGCCGAACTCCGGGCGCATGGGACGCTCGCCCGGCGCGGTGGCGAGGATCAGGCGCATGCTGTCCTCCAGCTCACGCTCGCGCCGCACCAGCGCCATCCCCCCGGTGGCGTCCACCGCCATGGGAAACGCCCACCCCGCGCCGATGAACTCCTCGCTCATGGGCCGATGAGCACCTTCATGCCGGTGGCCATGAGGGTGCCCTGGGGGAGCCCGGTACACAGGCTGCATTTCGAGCCCATTTTGGCGGCGGGTTTGCCCTCGATCAGCACCTTGGGGCTGCCGATCAATACGAGGCCGAACTGCATCGGCGGCGCCATGGAGGGGTCAGAGGGGTGGATGGCGGGTGGGATGTGCGGGGGAAGGTTCATGCCCTTGGACCCGACCACGAGGGCGAGTTTTCCCATGATCATGACCTTGGTCGCGGTCATGAGCATGACCGGGGCCATGAACGGGAGGGGCGGGGACTTCACCGGCGCGCCCATGGGACCCACCATGAGGTGAGCGGGGCATGCGCCCACGATTTTGTCTCCCAGGATCCCGGCGGGAACGCCCATCGCCCTCCTCCCCTAGTTCAGCTTGATGATCGAGCCCTTGACCTCGACGAGGCCGGGGCTTCCGTCGATCGTGATCCCGCCCTTGGCCTTGAAGTCCATCTTGGCCACGGTGCTGGCCGTGATGTCCTGTGTGGCGTCGATGGTGACCTTGGCCTTGGTGGTGATCATCACGTCCTGCTTCGCTTCGATCTCCAGCTTGCCGTCGCTGACGATGCGGATGGTCGCCTTGGTTTCGTTGAGCGACAGCCGGTACTTGTTCCCCTTGGTGGCGACCAGGACGCCCTTCTTGCCGGACGCATCGAGGAACACGATCTTGTGGCCCTGGCTCGAGATGAACCCGCGCCGGTTGACTTTGCCGCTGCTGAACAGGTCGCCGGCGTTGCCCAGCTCGGGTTTGTCCTTGCCGTTGTAGAGCCCTCCGAGCACGTAGGGCCGGCGCGTGTCGCCGTGCTCGAACGCGACCAGCACCTCGTCGTTGATCTCGGGCAGGATCACCATGCCGCGACCGGGCCCGGCGCCCATCTGCGCAACGCGCGCCCAATCCGACTCGTAGTCGGCGTCCAGCCAAGGGAACTGCACCTGCACCCGTCCCAGCTTCTCGGGGTCGTCGTTCTTCGTAACAACGCCCACGACCACGCCGAACACCCGATTGTTCGGACCGCCGCCACCACCCCCGCCGCTACC
This sequence comes from Acidimicrobiia bacterium, assembly GCA_023265045.1. Lineage (GTDB taxonomy): Bacteria > Actinomycetota > Acidimicrobiia > Acidimicrobiales > AC-14 > JAHFUQ01. The sequence continues at coordinate 3,429 of JAHFUQ010000157.1, read as the reverse complement.
GCCGCCGTTGCCGTTCACGAGCGAGAGCAGCGAGCGCTCCTGGGCGCCGCTCACGTTGAACCGGACGGTGTAGCCATCATCCGGGGTGTAGCTGTGCCGGGTGTTCGTGAGCACGTACTTGCCGTCGAACGGCGCGCCGGCGAGGCCGAGGCTCACGGCCGTGCCGGCCCGGAGCTTTGGGTTGCCGTGGGCCAGGCCCTCCATCTCGACGAACGCGCTCGCGAGCTGGTCAGCCATCGCCTCCGCCACGCTCTGGGCCTCGCCCTGGCTTGCGAACGGGGCGTTGGTGAAGGCGAACTTCGGGCTCCCGAAGAACCCGGCCAGCTGCGCGGGCGTCACCCCGATGGCGGCGCTGCCGGTCTTGGCCGGGGCAACCCCGACGACCGCTTGCTTGTTCTTGGAGTCCCAGCCGCGCACCTGGACCTCTGTGACCTGCTCGGCCGCGCTCACCGACGTCCGCACCCGGAGCAGGTTCTGGCCCATGACCAGCTGCAGCGGGTCGTCCGAGCTCGAGCTCCCGGGCTTGGGGCCAGTGGACGCGGCCGGCGCTTTGGTGAAGTTGAACTTCCCGTCCACGCAACCGATCTGGAACCCGAGCTCACGAGCCAGGCCCTGGAGGAACTGCCAATCATTGGCAGCCGTCTGGCTCACCAACGGGAACACCGGCGACGACGAGTCGATCTTCCCGACTGGCACCCCCGCGTCGCCAAGCACCTTCCTGACCACGTCGGAGTAGGACGCGTTCTTGAAAGCCTTGGTCCGCCGGCCGCGGAAGAGGCGATGCGACATGTCGAGGCCACGCACGGTGACGAACGAACCCTGGGGGTCGTACTCCGCCTCTAAGGATGTGATCTCGCCCTCGATGAGCTTGACGCCGGCCGTGAACTCGTTATTGAAGACCTTGATGGCGACCTTGGCGCCGATGAGCAGGCCGGCGTCCGCCACGATGGCGCGGCGCTGGTCGCGGAAGGTCAGCTGGAACATGTCAGGGACATGCAGGCTGTCGTCCACAAAGACCGATATCAGCTCGGCTTCGAGCTGGTCCGAGAGCTTCGTGCCCGCGACGCTGACCTGGAAGTTGTTGGCGTGTTGCTGGATCGTCATCGCCTAGCGGAAGCCGCCCGCCTCCTCGATGTCGGGGAGCAGGAGCGTCGTCCCGGCTGGGAGCCGCATGGGGTCGTCGATACCGTTCGTCTCCGCGATGGCCCGCCACAGCCGCGCGTCGCGGTATTCGGCGTACGCGACCGACGCCAAGCTGTCGCCTTCCACCACGGAATGCACCCGCAGCGCGGCCACCGCCCCCGAGGTCGGGTTCTGCTTTCCCCACTCCTTGGGGATCTCCTTCAGCGACAGGCTGACGGTGCCGCGCAGCGGCTTGCCCTCCGGCGTGAAGAGCGTGTACTTGATGGCGACCTTTTCGACGCACGCCTCGAACTGGATCACTTGGCCCCATCCGAAGGTGACGAACGGCGGCGAGTCCTGGTTCTGCTGGATCGACTTCGCTGTCGGTTCGCAGCAAGTCAGCAGGAGGGCCACGTCCTTGGTGATGTCGTGGTCCTTCCGATCAGTCGAGTCGAGGAACAACTCGACCGTGAGCGACCGTGGCGGCGAGGTGAGGTACTGCGGTTTGGCCGACACCGCCTTGGCGTCCGTGGGTTTCCACGTCGCCTGTTTGTCGATGGCGAACTCCTTGGGGTTGTACTGGAACTCGATCCGGCCGAGCTTGCCCTGGCCACCGTCCTTCGACGGCTCCCTGATCTCGAGGTACGCCTTGCCCGACTTGGCCCCCACTGCCTCGGCCATCAGCTCGCCGGTCCCGTGGTGGAGGGGTCGAAGCCGTGGTGGGCCAGCTCAAGGGTCTCCGTCGCCGTCTTGGGGCTGTCGACGGTGAGCTGGGGCCCCGTCCATCGGATCGGGATGACACCCAAAAGGCCCCACGTGACGACCGGTTGGAAGTTGCTGGTCATGGCCGTGATGGACGCCGTCGTGCGTTCGGGCGTGCTCGCCATGCTCGCGACCCACTTGGCGACCTTTGCCGTGTCCTTGGTCACGGGGCGGGTGAGCTTGACGTTCGTGTACTTGATCCGCCCCGGCAGCTGGTGGACGAACAGATTGTTGCCCCCCTCCTCGCGCTGCTCGACGGTGACCTCGAAGCCAAGGCCCTCGCACGACGTGAAGGCGCCCAGCGACATGCCGGCCACCTCGACGGCAAAGCAAACCGCTACCGCCGGATCTTCGTTCGGGTCACCCATGTTCACCTGCCAAGGTCGGTCATCCTTCCCCACCGCTCGCGGTCGACCCGAAGCTCGGCTCGCATGCGATCACGGATCTTGTCGTAGAGCTTCCTGGCCATCTCGTCGAGGTCGGCGTCCGTCGGCCTTGCGGTGGCCGTGCCGGTGGGCGAGGTCTCGGCCGACGTATCGCCGCCCACCGCGCTCGTCACCGTGTTCATGACCTGGGAGGCGGCCCCGCCCACGCCCGAGGTGATCTGGTTCATGACATCGGGCATCTGGGGCATTTGCGGGCGCAGGTCCGGAAGGGTCAGCTGCTGCCCGCCCCCGCCCCCGCCCCCGCCCAGGCTGGGCAGCGTCATGCCGCCGGCACTGGCGAGGCCGCCCAAGGCGCCAAGCGGGTTCGTCCCGAGCTGGCTGGCAGCGCTGGTGACGCCGGTCGGGACGCCCAACGTGTTCGCCATACCGGTGACGGCGCCCATGGGGTTCGTGCCGAGCTGGGAGGCGGCGCTGGTGACGCCCTCGGGGACGCCGAAGGTGCTGGCCAGGCCGGTGGCCGCGCCGAGTGGGTTCGTGCCGAGCTGGGAGGCGGTGTCGGTGACGCCGGTCGGGACGCCCAACGTGTTGGCCATACCGGTGACGGCGCCCATGGGGTTCGTGCCGAGCTGGGAGGCGGTGTCGGTGACGCCGGTCGGGACGCCCAACGTGTAGGCCAGGCCGGTGGCCGCGCCGAGCGGGTTCGTGCCGAGCTGGGAGGCGGTGTCGGTGACGCCGGTCGGGACGCCCAACGTATTGGCCAGGCCGGTGGCCGCGCCGAGCGGGTTCGTGCCGGCCTGGCGGGCGGCGCCGGTGACCGTCTCGGGGACGCCCAACGTATTGGCCACGCCGGTGGCGGCGCCGAGCGGGTTCGTGCCGAGCTGGGAGGCGGCGCTAGTGACGCTCGGGGGGACGCCGAGGGTGTTGGCGATGCCGCCCAGGTCGGAAAAGCCCCATCGCTGCACGGTGGGAACCGATGGGGTGGCGGGCAGAACGGGAGGAGCGGTAGGAGCGGGGCTCGGCGGGCGGACGGCTGCCGGACCGCCGGTCAATCCCAGCACCGTGGTAGGGCGGGGCCCAGGCGGCGCCGGCGTGGACGTCGAGGTCGAGGTCGAGGTCGAGGGAGCGGCGGCGCTTCGTTGCGCCGTCGGACCGGGCGCCG
>JAHFUQ010000313.1 GCA_023265045.1 Acidimicrobiia bacterium | reverse complement strand
TCGCCATGGACCTGCGGATCGTGCTCCGCACCGTTCCCTCAGTGCTTCTCCAGCGAGGCGCCCACTAACCTGCGTCCAGTGGGGCTCGCGGCAGGGACGGTCGGAGGGCAGCAATCAGTGGCCCCGCGCCGTTCGGCGCCCAAGCGGGAGCGGGAGCGGCCGTCGCGGGCGTGGATCGGCAGCCTCGTCCTCGGCGCGCTGATCACCGCCACCTACTTCGCCACCTCCGGCACGTTTCGGGATGCCCTCTACGATGCCCTCCGCATCAGTGCCGGCGTGGTCGCGGTGGTCGTCGTGCGCCGCCTCGCCCCCGCCCGCAGCCGGGCGTGGTACCTCTTCGGCGTCGGCGAGATCCTCTTCGGCCTGGGCGACGTCACCTGGGACATCATCGCGTCCTTCGGTGGGGAGCCGTTCCCCTCCGTGGCTGATGTCTGCTACGTCGGCGGCTACGCCTGTATTATCTACGGCCTGCTCAAACTCATCCGGCTGTGCACCGGCAACGAGCTCCCGGCGCTGGTCGACGCGGGGGTGGCGGCGGCGGGAGTCGGGATGATCCTGTGGATCGCCGTGTTCGGTCCCGCCTTCGAGGACTCGTCGGGCAACGTCTTGGCCACGGCCGTCTCGGTGAGCTACCCGATCATGGACCTGCTGCTGCTCGTCGTCGCCGCCCGGCTCGCCATGGGAGGCACGCGCCGCACGGGGTGCCACTACCTGCTCCTCGCCGGGGTGCTGTTGCTCATCGCCGCCGACGTCGGTTTCAGCCTGGCCGAGTCGGGAAGCGGATACGAGCGAGGCTCGATTCTCGACCTGTTTTGGCTGGCCTCGTCGGTCTTCTGGACGGCGGCCATGCTCCACCCCTCGATGGCGGCCGTCGGCGTCCAGTCCGACACGAGCCGGCGCGGCCTGTCGAACCGTCGGGTCGCCATGCTCGTGCTGGCGTCGCTGCTCGGTCCGGGGTTGCTCATCGGCGAGCAGCTCCGCCGGCCCGACCGCGACCTGCCCGTCGTCGTCTTCGGCGCCGTCCTCCTCGGGCTGGTCTGGGTGCGGTTTGCCATCCTCGTGCGCGAGCACGTCCGCCAGCGGGCCGTCGAGCACGAGGTCGAGCTGCGGGCCCTCAGCCAGGCCGAGCGCCACCGGGTCGCCCGCGAGATGCACGACTTCGTCACCTACAGCCTGGGGGCCGTGATCCTGCAGGCCGGCGGCGCCCGCCGCCTGCTGGCTACCGACGCGGGCCACGTCGACGAAGCGCTGCTTGCCCTCCGCACCATCGAAGGGCGCAGCCGCGAAGCCCTCGAGGAGATGCGCGGCCTGCTGACCGTGCTGCGGCGCGACGACGGCGACGACGATGCGATCGCCGGCCTGGTCGCGCGCCGCCCGCCCGACCGGGCACCCGTCGAGGCCGGGCTGGCGGCCAGTGCGAACGGTGAAGCCGCGCCCGAGCGCACCGACCTGCGGGACATCCACCGCCTGGTCGAGCAGGCCCGCGCCGCCGGCCTGGTCGTCGAGGTCACCCTGGCCGGCGATCTCGACAGCGTGCCCCGCGCCTGCGCCCTGGCCGGGTTCCGCATCGTCCAGGAGGCGTTGAACAACTGTTGCCGCCACGCCGCCGGCTCGCACGCCCGGGTCGAGGTGCGTCGTGCCGAACCCGACCTGTTCGTCGAGATCACCGACGACGGCGGCACCGGCGCCGAGCCCGTCACCGGGACGGCGCCCGAGGGGGTGGGCTATGGCCTCATCGGCATGAAGGAGCGGGTTGCGCTCGTGAACGGCCAGATCGACGCGGGGCCGCTCGCGGGCGGCGGGTGGGAGGTGCGGGCCACCATTCCCATCGCAGGGAAGGCGGCAGGGGGAAGCGGGTCCCGACGATGATGGCGCCGCCCATCCGGGTGGGCATCGCCGACGACGATGCGGCGGCCCGCCAGGGCCTGCGCATGCTCCTGCGCGCCGAGCCGGGCATCGAGATCGTGGGGGAGGCGGCCAACGGCGTGGAGGCGATCGAGCTGGTGGAGCAGTCCCAGCCCGATGTCCTGATCATGGACCTGGGCATGCCCGAGATGGGGGGACTGGAGGCGACCCGGCGCATCACCCTGGCCGGCGCCACCACCCGTGTCCTGATACTGACCATCCTCAGCTCCGAGGACACCGTCTACGAGGCGCTGCGGATCGG
>JAHFUQ010000027.1 GCA_023265045.1 Acidimicrobiia bacterium | reverse complement strand
TTTGCGGGCGTCGACCAGCACGACGGCGACGTCGGCGGTCGACGCCCCGGTGACCATGTTGCGGGTGTACTGCACGTGCCCGGGTGTGTCCGCCAGGATGAACGTGCGCCGCGGCGTGGCGAAGTAGCGGTACGCCACGTCGATGGTGATGCCCTGCTCCCGCTCGGCCCGCAGGCCGTCGGTGAGCAGCGCCAGGTTCATCTCGTCCAGGCCGCGGCGCAACGAGTCGCGCTCGACGGCCGCCAGCGTGTCCTCGAGGATCGACTTGCTGTCGTACAGGAGCCGCCCGATCAGCGTGCTCTTGCCGTCGTCGACGGAACCGGCGGTCGCGACCCGGAGGAGACCCGCGTTGGCGATCGACTCGCCGTTGCTCACGGGCGCGAACACGAGCGTGGGCGCCGAAATGAGGGTGTGGGGGGCGCCGCCCCCCACAGGAGGCCCGCAGCCGGCTTTGCCGGCGAGGAGCCTGAGCGCCGCCGGAGGCGGCACGTCGGGCGGGAGGGGGCCGGGGGGAGGGGGCTTTGGCCCCTCCCCCCGCTCAAAAGTATCCCTCGCGCTTGCGGTCCTCCATGGCGGCTTCGGAGAACCGGTCGTCGGCGCGGGTGGCGCCCCGCTCGGTGATGCGGGTGGCGGCGACCTCCTCGATGATCTCCCCGAACGTGGTGGCCGACGAGCGCACCGCGCCGGTGCAGCTCATGTCCCCCACGGTGCGGTAGCGCACCAGGGCGTTCTCCTCGACAACCTCCCCCCGCTGGGGCTCCACCGGGCCGCCCACGGCCAGCAGCATGCCGTCGCGCTGGACGACCGTGCGCCGGTGGGCGAAGTAGATGGAGGGCACCTCGAGCCCCTCGCGGGCGATGTACTCCCAGACGTCCAGCTCGGTCCAGTTCGACAGCGGGAAGGCCCGCAGGTGCTCGCCCTTGCGGATGCGGGCGTTGAACAGGTTCCACAGCTCGGGGCGCTGCATCTTGGGCGCCCACTGGCCGTAGTCGTCCCGGAAGCTCAGGATGCGCTCCTTGGCCCGGGCCTTCTCCTCGTCGCGCCGGGCCCCGCCGAAGGCGGCGTCGAACCCGTGCTCCTCGATGGCCCGCAGCAGGGTGACGGTCTGCAGGCGGTTCCGCGACGGCTGCGCCCCGGGCTCCTCGTGCACGCGCCCGGCGTCGATGTCGTCCTGGACGGAGGCGACGATCAGCCGCTCGCCCAGCTCGGCCACCCGCCGGTCCCGGAACTCGAGCGCCTCGGCGAAGTTGTGGCCGGTGTCGATGTGCATGACGGGGAACGGGAACCGGCCCGGGCGGAAGGCCTTCTCGGCCAGCCGCAGCAGCACGATCGAGTCCTTGCCGCCGCTGAACAGGAGGACGGGCCGTTCCAGCTCGGCCGCCACCTCCCGGAAGATGAACACCGCCTCGGCCTCGAGCGCGTCGAGGTGGTCGAGCCGGTAGCGAGTGGGGGTTTCGGTCAGCAAGGTCATGTGTGCAGCCCGCATTCAGTCTTGTCGAGTCCGGCCCAGCGGCCCGCTCGGGGGTCGTCCCCCTCGGCCACCGGTTTGGTGCAGGGCCAGCAGCCGATCGAGGCGTACCCACGCTCGATCAGCGGGTTGGCGGGAAGGTTGCGCTCGGCCGCGTACACGGCCAGGTCCAGCGGGGTCCACGTGGCCAGCGGGTTGACCTTCACCAGGCCGCGGCCGCCGTCCCAGGAAACGATCGGCGCGTTGGCCCGGGTCGGCGCGTCCACCCGCTTGAGCCCGGTGATCCAGGCTCGCTTGCCTTCGAGCGCCCGGTTGAGGGGCTCGACCTTGCGCACGCCGCAGCAACCGGCCACGTCGCGCTGCCAGCGGTTGTCGGGTTCGACGAGGGGAGACATCACCCGCAGGTTGAGGTTGTACCGCTGGCGCAGCTCCTCGACGTACCACAGCGTCTCGGCGAAGTGGTACTGCGTGTCGAGGAACAGGATCTCGATGTCGGGCTTGACCGACACGGCCAGGTCGACGAGCACGGCGTCCTCGAACGAGCACGCCACGGTGACATCGTCGCCGTAGTGCTCGACGGTCCAGGCGATCACGGCCGAGGGCGCCGCCGTCTCAAAGCCGGCCGACACCTCGGTGAGTTCGACCACACTCATGTGGCGCACTCGCCGACGCCGATCTCGGCGCTGAAGGGGCCGGTCTCGTCGAAGTCGATGTAGTACTCGGGGCCCTCTTCGGGGGTGGGGAACACGTCGAGGTGGGCTAGCTCAGCGCCCACGGCCTTGGCCCCGCCCGAGCGCTCGAGCCAGGTCGGGAACGTCTCGCCCGCCTCGCGCTCGTTGGCGAACCGGCCGACCACGGCCACCACCGCCTGGCTGACGTTCTTGGCCGGCAGGCGCAGCGCCTTGAGGCCGAACTCGATCTGGCTCTGGCCCACGTGCCCACCGAGCAGCATCTGGTAGCCGGGGGCGGACTGGCCGTGGGCCCGGCGTTCGGCGCCGAAGAACCCGATGTCGCTGGTGTGGTGCTGGCCGCACGAGTTGGTGCAGCCGGAGATGTTGATGCGCACGCCGCCCACGTCGGCCAGGCCGGCGTCCTCCAGGGCCTTACCGATGTCGTCGGCCAGGCCCCGGCTCTGGGTGACGGCCAGGTTGCAGGTGTCGGCGCCCGGGCACGCCACCACGTCGCGCGCCAGCTCGGCGCCGGGCTCGGCCATCCCGATGGCCTCCAGGCGGAAGTGCAGCAGGTGCAGCTGGGCCTCGGTCAGGCCCCGGAACACCACGTTCTGGCGGTTGGTAACGCGCACCTCTGCCTTCAGGTCGCGCTGGATGGTGGCCAGGGCCCGGAACTGGGCGGACGTGATGTCCCCCAGGCGGGCGAAGGCGTAGGCCGAGACGGTGCCCTTGGCCGCGCCCCGCACCACGTTGGCCGTCTCCCACCGCTCGTAGGGCGGGCGCTCGCCCGGAAGGCGGAGCACCACGGGGACGCCCACCGGCGTGGCGTCGATCGTCGTCGACACGCCCGCCGGCGCATCGCCGACCTCCTGCACGACCGCGGGCACGCCGCCGGGCCAGGTGGCCGAAGCCCGGAGGAACTTGCGCTCCTTGAGGATGCGGCGGCGCAGCTCGTCGATGCCCATGGTGTCGACCAGCCACTTCAGGCGGGCGCGGAGCTTGTTGTCCCGGTTCCCGTAGTGGTCGAAGGTGCGCAGGACGGCCTCGATCGTCGGCAGCAGGTCTTCCCGGGAGGTGAACTCCTCCAGCGCCTGGGCGGGGTGGGGGTTGGCCCCCAGGCCGCCGGCGATGAACACCCGGAACCCCGGCTCGACCGTGCCGTCCGGCAGGGGCCGGGCCACTGCGATCACACCGACGTCGTTGAACATGGCCTGGCCGCAGTCTGTCGAACAACCTGAAAAATTGATCTTGAACTTCCTGGGAAGTCGCTGTGCGTACGGGTTGCGCAGGAAGTGGCGGTAGGCCGCCTCCGCCCATGGGCTGATGTCGAGCACCTCGAACGGGCAAGCGCCGGCCAGGTGGCAGCCCTGCACGTTGCGGACGGTGTCGCCGCACGCCTCCCGGGTGGTGAGCCCCACCGACGCCAGGTCGCGCATGACCGCCGGGATCCGCTCCAGCGGCACGAAGTGGAACTGGATGTTCTGGCGCGTCGTGATGTGGCCCCAGCCCCGGCTGTACTCCTCGCCGATGAAGCCCAGCATCTCCAGCTGCTCGGGCTCGAGGCGGCCGTAGGGGATCTTCACCCGCACCATCTGGTTGTGGCCGCCCTGGCGCTGGCCGTAGATGCCGTTGTTCAGCCGGAAAACCTTGAACACGTCCTCGTCGAGCTCGCCGGCCAGGTAGAGGGCCAGCTGCTGCTCGAACTTCTCGATGTCGGCGAGCGCGGCGGGACTGATCTCACGGGTGACAGCCATCTCGCCTCCCTCCTCATCGGGCCCCTCGTCATGGACTTGGGTCGCGGCCTCGGACGGCTCAGCATAGCGATTCCTGAGTACTCCGATCAACTTTTGAGGGGATTGGGCCGCGGAGCGGTGCGGCCAGCACCCCCTGGAGAATGGCCCAAACGGGCCATTCTCGAAATGGCCCGCTCAGTTTGAGGTTTTTTGAGAATGTCTCCTTTACCATGTGCCTATCGGACAACGGAAAGGGCGACGGAAGAATAGCCCTCCCAGCGTCAATAGGTCAAACGACTCATTTCCGAGGCAGGAGGAACTTGATGAGCAAGGCGAAGGCGTGGATCGCAGGCGCGGCGGCGGCGCTGGCCCTCGTCGGGTGCGGCGGTGGAAGCGGCGGCGGCCACAAGGCGGCCACCACCGCCACCAGCACACCAGCGGCGGCGAGCACCGAGGTCCAGCCGAACGGCGAGGCCGCCCAGCAGCTCGTCACCAACCTCATGAACCAGATCCAGCAGGCCACCACCAACGCTGGCCAGCCTCGGGCGATCACCCCCGAAGAAGCGGAGGCATTGCTCCGCCAGCAGCTTCAGCAACTGGGCATCAACCCGTCCAAATAGAGCAGCAACACATCCAAACAAAACAACCAACAACAAGGAGAACCACCTACCATGCGTAAGTTCATTGCAACCGGCCTGGGCGCTCTTGCCCTGACCTCCGGCCTGGCCATCGGGGCAGCGTCGCCCGCGGGCGCCGTCGCCGTGATCCCCGGCATCTGCGCCACCCTGCCGGCCCAGATCGTTGCGGCCAACGCGGCCCTGACGGTTGCGGCGAACGGCACCGCCAGCGCCGCCGCCACCCTCAGCACCAAGACCGGCACCATGAACGTCGCCCTCGCGTCCTACGCCGCCGCCGTCGGCGACTGGCTGCGTGCGGTCGACTCCGGCACCGGCATCCCCACGGCCGAGGCCCTGATGAACACCCGCCTGTCCGACCTGGCCGCCAAGATCTCCGACTGGTCCGCCGCTCGGGCCGCCCACTTCGCCGCCGAGGGCGTGCAGAGCGGGGCGCAGGCGACGGTTGACCTGGTGAACGCCTTCCAGTCCAACCTCTGCTCGTAAGGGCTTTGGGTCACCACCGACGGCTGGGCCGCCTCACGAGAGTGGGGCGCCCAGCCGTCCTTTCGCGCCGTGGCCGCCGCACTATGCGCAAGGGCCGGTATCCTCGGAAGGCGGTGGATCGCGAGGACCAGAACATCGCCGTGCTCGTCGTGGACGACGAGCACCGTTGGCGACGGGTCGTCTCCGCCCTGCTGACCGGCGAGGAGGGCATCGAAGTCGTCGGCGAGGCCGGCGACGGGGAGCAGGCCGTCCTCCAGGCGCAGGCGGTCATCCCCGACCTCATCCTGCTCGACGTGCGCATGCCCGGCACCAACGGCATCGAAGCGGCCCGGGCCATCAACCGGCTCCTGCCGACGACCAAGATCGTCATGCTCACGGCCAGCGACGAAGAGGACGACGTCTACGAGGCGCTCAAGGCAGGCGCCAGCGGCTACCTCCTCAAAGAAACGCTGCTCGATGATCTCGCCGGCGCAGTGCGGGCGGTGGGTCAGGGGCTGGGGCTCCTCCTGTCGCCGGGCGTGGCGACCAAGCTCGTCACCGAGTTCAAGGAGACGCCCCGCACGGAGGCGGCCACCAGCAGCCTCTCCGTCCGCGAGCTCGAAGTTCTCCGCCTGGTGAGCCTCGGGCGCGCCAACCACGAGATCGCCGACGAGCTGTGCCTTTCGAGCCACACCGTGAAGCGCCACGTGGCCAACATCCTGGCCAAGCTCCACGAGCGCTCACGCCTGGACGCGGTCATGCACGCCATCCGCGCCGGCGTCCTCGGCGACGCTCCTGTCACATTCGGGTGATCGCGGGCCATCGCGGGAGGGGCAAGCCCCTCCCGCGATGGTCACATCTATATGCGGGACGTGACAGCGGCCCCCGGACAGGCCATGATGTAGGAGAGGGAGTCGCAGTCGAGTTCTTGGAGTCGAAAGGAGCCGCCGCACATGGGCGGAGTCGTGATCTGGAAGGTCCTTTGGGACTACCACCGCAAGATCGAGAACGTCCTGAACCGCTACACCTTGGGCGAGACCCAGCTTCTGCGCCACATCCTCGAGGAGATCGAGATCTACGGCGCGCTCGAGGAGGAGGTTGTCTTCCCGGGGCTCGCTGCGGTGGTGTCCGAGTCCGCCCTCGAAACGGCCCAGGCCAGCCTCGACCGGATCAAGGACCTCTCCGTCGACATCGAGAACCTGAACCCGGGCGACCCGGCCGAGGCCAAGCTGGTGAAGCAGCTGGCTCGCCAGTGGCACCTGCACACCGGCCGGGAAGAAACGCAGTTCTTCCCCGTCATCAAGACGCGGCTGAAGGACGAGGGGTACGTCCTGGCGCGCCAGGCGTTCGCCACCCGCCAGGAGCTGGTGGCGGCCCGAGGCGGTGTCGCCCCGCCAGGCCAGTACCACATTGGCCTGCCCCACAGCGGCTGGACCAAGCAGCTCGTCGTCGGCGGCGGCTGGTAGCCGCACCTGACTGAGGACGGCGGGGACGATCGAGCGTCGGGGCTCGGGTTCGATACCCGCGCCATCCACGTCGGCCAGCCGCCTGATCCGGCGACCGGCGCCGTCGTCACGCCGATCTACCAGACCTCGACCTACGCCCAAGCCGGCGTAGGCGGCCACAAGGGCTACGAGTACTCGCGGGCGTCGAACCCGACGCGCGCCGCCCTCGAGCGATGCCTGGCGTCGCTCGAAGACGCCCGTTTCGGGTTCGCGTTCGCCAGCGGGATGGCGGCCGAGGACGCGGTGGCCCGCAGCCTTCCCCTTCGCTCCGGCCATCTGGTGATCCCGCATGACGCCTATGGCGGCACCTACCGTCTTGTCGCCAAGCTGCTCGACGTCGAGTTCACCGCCGTCGACCTCTCCGACCGGGCTGCGCTGGAGGCGGCCTGGCGGCCGGAGACCGCCGCCGTCTGGGTGGAGACGCCGACCAACCCGCTGCTGGGCATCGTCGACATCGCGGCCGTCGCCGCCTTCGCTCACGCCCGCGGGGCGGTGTGCGTGGTGGACAACACCTTCGCCACCCCGTGGCTCCAGCGCCCGCTCGGCCTCGGCGCCGACGTCGTGGTCCACTCCGCCTCCAAGTACCTCGGGGGCCACTCCGACGTCGTCGGCGGGTTCGCGGCCTGCAACGACCCCGCCCTGGCGGACACCCTCGGCCTCGTCCAGCGGGCGGCCGGCGCCGTCCCCGGGCCGTTCGACTGCTTCCTCGTGTTGCGCGGGGTCAAGACGTTGTCAGTGCGGATGGCGCGCCACTGCGCCAACGCCGCCGCCGTCGTCGAGCTGCTGTGCGCCCATCCCGCCGTGGCCGGCGTCCGCTACCCGGGCCTGGCGTCCCATCCGGGCCACGACGTCGCCACCCGCCAGATGCGCGACTACGGGGCGATGGTGGCCTTCACCGTGCACGGAGGCGAGGAGGCCGCCCTCGCGCTCGCCGGCCGCACCCGCTTGTTCACCCTGGCCGAGTCCCTCGGGGGCGTCGAGTCGCTCGTCGGCCACCCGGCGCGTATGTCGCACGCCGCCGTCGTCGGGTCGCCCCTCGAAGTCGATCCCGCCCTGATCCGCCTGTCGGTCGGCATCGAGGACCCCGCCGACCTGGTCGCCGACCTCCGCCAGGCCCTCGACTCGCTCGCGCCCTCGCCCGGTTGACCGGCTTAGCCGGCGGCGCGCTCCTCGCCGGGCGCGGGGAGCCACTCCTCGGCCCAGCGCGACACCGATTGCACCACCGCGGCGAGCGCCTCGCCCTTCGGCGTGAGCCGGTACTCGATGCGCACCGGTGTCTCGGGATGCACGTTGCGCTCCACGATCGCCTCCGTCTCGAGCTCCTTCAGCCGCTCGGAGAGGAGCCGGTCGGACAGGCCGGGGACGGTGGCGCGGATCTGGCAGAACCGCCGGTCGCCCGAGAGCAGGGCGCGCACGATGGCGCCCGTCCACCGCCGCCCGATGATCTCGATGGCCCGGTGGTACACGGGGCAGAAGCCCGTGATGGACCCGCCGTGCCTGTCGCCGTGCCTGTCGCTGTGGAGGTCGTCGCCGCTTACGTCGCCGTTCATGAATGACAGCGTACGACCTGTGCGTCCCGCGGAATACGAATGACAAGTTAGTTGCTTACAAGACGTAGGTCAGGGTCGGGCCGGCTTCCCCCGCCGGTCCGACCTGCCACTTTTCTTACGGCACGACCGCCTCGGCCTCGATCTCGACGCGCCACCGGGCGTCGACGAGGCCGGCCACGATCACCATGGTCGCGGCCGGCCGTACCTCCCCGAACACCTCGCCGTGCGCCGTCGCCACCGCGTCCACGTCGCCGCGATCGGTCAGGTACACGCGGGTCCGCACCACGTGGGCCGGCTCGGCACCTGCCTCCGCCAGCGCCGCGCAGATGATCTCCAGGCAGCGGCGCGCCTGGGCGCCGGCGCTGGGGTCGCACGAGCCGTCGGGCCAGACCGGTGCCGTGCCCGCCACCACCACCCGGTCCCCCACGCGCACCGCCCGGCTGAAGCCGATCACCGGCTCCCACGGCGAGCCCGAAGAGACCCGGATCACGCCTTCACCTTGATCCAGTCGGGCGACCGTTCGCCCGGCCGGTAGGGAGAAGACAGCCGCTTGGCCACGACGCCGGCCAGGCCCCGGTCGGTGACCACGCCGAGGAACTCTGCGCCGTCGCCCACATGGTTGGCCGGGGTCTGCCAGTGGAACCCGCGCAGCTCGAGCCCCTCGAGCGCCGCCCGGCGATATTGGTAGGGACGGTCGACGACGAGGTGGCCGTCGAGGTACAGCAGGTCGTACACCATGAGCGTGAGCGGGGTCGTGTCCGCTCGCGCCCCGTCCAGGCGGCGATCGAGGCGCTCGCGATCCGGCCGCCCGTCCTCGCCCAACGCCACCAGCTCGCCGTCGAGGATCACCTCGCGGGACCCGAGCGCCCGCCCCAGCCGGGCCAGCTCGGGGAACCGCTCCCCGACGTTCTCGCCGTCGACGTCGCGCACCCGCACCGTGCCACCCACGCCGGAGACGAACGTGCGCAGCCCGTCCCAGTCGACCTCGAAGCCGAACTCGGCGTCGCCGTCGGGCAGGTCGCCGGGTGTTGCCAGCATCGGCGCCAGCCACTCCGGCATGGGCTCCCGGGTGGGGTCCTGGGGCGGGTCCATGCGGTGGATCATCCACTGGTCATCCTTGGTCCGGAACATGACGTACCGACCCTCGACCCGCCGCCCGTGGAGCACGGCCATCACCTCGTCCGGCCCGAACTTCTCGCACTCGTAGGTTCCCGAGTCCCACACCGTCACCACCCCGGCGCCGTAGTTGCCCTTGGGGATCTCGCCTTCGAAGCCGAGGTACGACAAGGGGTGGTCCTCAGTCCGCACGGCGAGGTGGTTGGCGCCCGGATCAGGGGGCACACCCTTGGGGACGGCCCACGACACCAGCACCCCGTCGTGCTCCAGGCGGAAGTCCCAATGGAGGCGCCGGGCGTGGTGCTCCTGGACGACGAACCGGTTGCCGGGCGCGGGCCCGTCCTCGGGGCCCGGTGCGGGCTCCGGGGTGGCGGCGAAGTCGCGCTTGTTCCGGTAGTCGTCGAGCGGCTCAGCCATCGTCGCCGAGGGCGACCGCCAGCGCCTCGTAGAGGTCGGGATGGCGGAACCGGTAGCCGGCGGCGAGGAGGCGAGCCGGCCGCACCCGCTGGCCGCCGAGCAGCATCTCGCTGGTCATCTCGCCGCCGAGCAGGGCCTTGAGCGCGAAGGTGGGCGTCGGGATCTTGGTCGGACGGTGCACCGCCCGCCCGAGCGCGTTGCTGTAGTCCTCGATCGTGACCGGGTTGGGGGAGGTGGCGTTCATGGGGCCCGTCAGCGAGTCGTTCTCCAGGGCGAAGCGGATGGCGCCTACCTCGTCGTCGATGTGGACCCAGCTCAGCCACTGCTTGCCGCTCCCGAACCGCCCGCCCAGCCCCAGCTTGAAGGGGAGGAGGAGTTTCTTCAGGCCTCCGCCTTTGGCCGACTGGACGATCCCGCTGCGGACACAAACCGTGCGGATCTCCGCCTCCTTGGCCGGCAGCGCCGCCGCCTCCCACTGGCGGACGACCTCGGCCAGGAACCCGGCCCCCGGCCCCGAGTCCTCGGTGATCTCCTCGTCGCCCCGGTCGCCGTAGAAGCCGACGGCCGAGCCCGACACCAGCACCGACGGCTTGGGGTCGAGCCTGGCCAGGGCGTGGGTCAGGATCAGCGTGCCCTTCACCCGGCTCTCGAGGATCTCCTTCTTGTACTCGGGCGTCCACCGGTGATCGCCCAATCCGGCGCCGGCCAGGTGGACGACGGCGTCATGGCCCTCGATGCCGGCCTGGTCGAGGGTGCCCTCGTGGGGGTCCCAGGCCGCCTCCCCCTTGCCCGCTGGAAGCCGGCCGCGGACGAGCCGCGTGACCTCGTGGCCGTCGCCCTCAAGGCTCTCGACGAGCGCGCTGCCGATCAGACCGTGCGAGCCGGAAACGAGAACCCGCACGTTCGCCGACCGCCTTCGGGCCTAGACGGCGGCCACCTGGCGGGACCGCTCGATGACCCGGTCGATGATGCCGTAGTCCTTCGCCTGCTGGGCCGTGAACCACCGGTCGCGGTCGAAGTCCAGCTCGATCTGCTCGACCTTCTGGCCGGTGTGCTGGGCGATGCGCTCGGCCATGATCCGCTTGGTGTACATGATCTGCTCGGCGTGGATGGCGATGTCGACCGCCGCGCCCTCCATCCGGGCCGACGGCTGGTGCATCAGCACCCGCGAGTGGGGCAAGGCGAAGCGCTTGCCCGGCTCCCCCGCGCACAGCAGGTACTGCCCCATGGAGGCGGCCAGGCCGAGGCAGATCGTGCCCACGTCGCAGGACACGTACTGCATCGTGTCGTAGATCGCCATGCCCGCCGACACCGAGCCACCCGGCGAGTTGATGTACAGGAACACGTCCTTCTCGGGGTCCTCGCTCTGCAGCAGCAGGAGCTTGGCGCAGATGTCGTTGGCGGTGGCGTCGTTGACCTCCGAGCCGAGGAACACGATCCGCTCCTTGAGCAGGCGGTCGTACACATCGGCGCTCTGCCCGTTCGGGCTCGCTTGGGCGGTGAACGTCGGCACCATGAGATCAGGCATCATGGACGCCGAGGGTAGTTCTCCTGCGCTCGCAACACCGCCGACGTAGCCCAACCGGCAGAGGCACGACGTTTAGGTCGTCGTCAGTGCGAGTTCGAATCTCGCCGTCGGCACCGGGGTCGCAGCGCGAATCCTCATACCTGGATGGTCGACCCGCGACCCGCGCCTCGCTCTGACCGGGAAGGACGACAAAGCGGACGAAGCTCATCGCCCCGTCAACGCGTCCGCGGCGTCGAGAACCGCCGTCACGATCCTGGCCCGCTCCTCGGCGTCAGCGTTCGGCGACAGGGCTGGCGACTCGTCGCGCGGGTCGTCGGCAAGGCGAGGCGGGTAAGCCAGTCGATCGCGAGCCCGCCGAACTTGGCCGGCGGGCGGCGGTACCCTTCTGCGCATGCTCACGTATGTCGTGCCGGAGATCTCCTGTGGCCACTGCAAGTCCGCCATCGAAGGCGGAGTGAGCCAGGTCCCGGGGGTGGAACGGGTCGAGGTCGACATCGAGAGCAAAACCGTGGTCGTCGAGGGAAGCGCGCCGAGCGAGGCCGTCGTGGCGGCCATCGTCGAGGCCGGCTACGAGGAAGTCCGGCCTCAGTAGTCCCTTGCCGACGACAAGGCTGGTGACGGTCGCAGTCGCCTGCGCCGTCAGTCTGTCGGCCTGCGGCGACGCCGGCGGACCGGCCGCCGAGATCTCGCCGAGCTCGTCCCCCACCGCCGCCCGGCCCGCGGCCGCGGCGCCGCCCGCCGCCCCGGCGACGACGGTTCCGGCCGGTCCGCCCGTCATCGCCGACAACGCCGACGACCTCGCCGCCCAGCTGGGCGCGACCGAGGCCGCCATCCGCAACCCAGCCACACCTGCCTCGGCCATTCCCCGCCTTGGCCATACCGAGCAGCTCGCCACCGGTCGCCTGGCCTCACATCCCGAGTGGTACGACGGGGTGATCGCCCGCCTCCCTGAGCCGGCCCGCTCGTCGGTGGCGGCCAATGTCGCCGCCGCCCTCGACCTCCGGGCGCTCTCCTCGAGCGAACCGAAGGCGGTCCCGCCGAACTGGCGCATCGTCGCTCCCCCGCCCGCTCCCGAGTTGCTCAACGAGTACAAGTCGGCCGAGGCCGACACCGGCGTCGGCTGGCAGTACTTGGCCGGCATCCACCTGGTCGAGTCCCGCATGGGACGCATACGCGGCGACAGCTCGGCCGGCGCCCAGGGCCCCATGCAGTTCATCCCGTCGACCTGGGCCGCCTACGGCGCCGGCGGCGACATCAACTCGTACCACGACTCGATCCACGCCGCCGCTCGGATGCTCAAGGCGAACGGCGCTCCGGGGAACATGGACAACGCCCTGTTCCGGTACAACCCGAGCAATCGCTACGTCCGGGCCATCACCGCCTACGCCGACCAGATGAAGTCCGACGAGCGGGCCTACCTCGGCTACTACAACTGGCAGGTCTACTACTTCAGCACCTGGCTGCCGGAGGGCTACGGCAGCTGATCCAGCTGAGCGGCCAGGGCCCGGAACGCCCGGCCCCGGTGCGACACCGCCTGCTTCTCCGCAAGCGACATCTCGGCATACGTGCGGCCGCCGCCGTCAACGGGCACGAAGACGGGGTCGTACCCGAAGCCACGCTCCCCCCGGGGGTCGATCGCGATGAAGCCCCGCACCGACCCCTCGGCGACGACCTCCCGCCCGTCCGGGAACACGACGATGGCGACGGTGCGGAACCGGGCCTTCCGGTCCTCGACCCCGTCCAGTTCCGACAAGAGCTTGGCGACGTTGTCGGCGTACGTCGCCGACTCGCCGGCGTAACGCGCCGCGTAGACGCCGGGACGGCCGTCGAGGACGTCGACCTCCAACCCCGTGTCGTCGGCGACGGCCGCCTCGCCGCTGGCCGCGGCGATCGCTTGAGCCTTCAGGCGTGCGTTCCCGACCAACGTGTCCTCGGTTTCCTCGACGTCACCCACCCCAGGCGGCCGCGCCAGCAACTCCACCACGTCGCCGAGCAGCGCCGTGATCTCCCGGACCTTGTCGGGGTTCGCGGTCGCCAACACGAGTCGCACCGTCAACGTGCCGGCGCCGGCCGCGCCGGCGGCGGCGTCGCCAAGGCCTCGGCCTGCAAGTCCAGGATCTGGGCGATGCCGTGCTCGGCCAGGCCCAGCAGGTCGTCGAGCTCGTTGCGGGTGAACGCCAGCCCTTCGGCCGTCCCCTGCACCTCGACGAAACGCGCTTCCGACGTCATGACCACGTTCATGTCGACCTCCGCCTTGACGTCCTCGACGTACTCGAGGTCGAGCATCGCGATCCCACCGACGATGCCGACCGAGATGGCCGCGCACGCCGCCGTGAGCGGCATGGCCGTCAGCCGGTTGGCCTGCATCAACCGGGTGCAGGCGTCGTGCAAGGCCACGTAGGCGCCGCAGATCGAGGCCGTGCGGGTGCCGCCGTCGGCCTGCAGCACGTCGCAGTCGAGCGTCACCTGCCGCTCGCCCAGCGCCACCAGGTCGGTGACGGCCCGCAGCGAGCGGCCGATCAGCCGCTGGATCTCCTGCGTGCGTCCCGACGGCTTCCCCCGGTTGACCTCCCGATCGGTGCGCTCCGAGGTCGACCCCGGCAGCATCGAGTACTCCGCCGTCACCCACCCCCGCCCCTGGCCCCGCAGCCACGGCGGGATGCGGTCCTCGATCGAGGCGGTGCACAGCACGCGCGTCCGCCCCATGCTCACCAGCACCGACCCCGGCGCGAACTCGGTGTAGTCGCGCTGGAACGAGATGGACCGCAGCTCGTCGGGTTCCCGCCCCCCCAGTCGCGCGCTCACAGCGAGAACACCTTGTCGACCGCGGCCAACTCGACGGCGGACCCGAACGCCTCCGAGCCTTCGACTCGGCCCTGCTCGGGATCGAGCGTCGGCCACAGGTGGGTAAGGATGAGCCGCCGCGCCCCCGCCTCACGGGCCGACGCGCCCGCCTGGCGCGCCGACAGGTGCTGCATGCGCCCTTCGAGCACGGCCGGCACCGTGGCCTCGCACAAAGCGGCGTCGAGACCGGGCCCCAGCGCCGAGATCGACCACCCTGGCCCGGTGTCCGCCGTGTACCCCAGCGACGCCCCATCGGCGTCGACCCGCACCGCCAGGGTCTCCTGCCCGTGGTCGGTGCGCGAGAAGCTGAGCACGAGCGTCCCCACCTTGGCGACGTCGCCGTCAGCCACGTCGTGCCACGTCACCCACGGCGTCATGTCGCCGTAGACGTGCTGCTTGAGGCCGGCCGGCGCATACACCGGGAAGCCCCGCCGGAACAGGACGAAACGCAGCACATTGTGAAAACCCTCCAGGTCGGCCCAATGGTCGGGGTGCTCGTGGCTGAGGACGATGGCGTCGAGGTCGGCCAGCGCGAGGTGGCGCTGCAGGTTGGCGAGCGTCCCCGACCCGGCGTCGAGCCACAGCCTCGTGGTCCCGTCGTCGACCAGGTAGCCGCTGCACGCGCCGCCGGGACCGGGGCCGGGGAACGACCCTGAGCAGCCGAGCACCGTCACCCGCATCAGAAGTAGACGATCCGTGACGTCCGCTCGACCACTTCGTCGAGGTCGTCGGTCCACACGCCGGTCGAAAGGTACTTCCAACCTCCGTCGGCCAGGACGACGACGATCACACCGGCCTCCAATTGCCTGGCCACCTTCGCCGCCCCCGCCATGGCCGCCCCCGAGGAGATGCCGGCGAACACCGCCGCCTCGGCCGTCAAGCGGCGGGTCCACTCGATCGACTCACGAGGCCGCACGATCACCTTCCGGTCGAGGACCGTGGGATCGAAGATAGGCGGGACGAACCCGTCCTCGAGGTTGCGCAGACCCTGCACCAGTTCGCCCGCGGGCGGCTCGATGGCCCACACCTGCACGGCCGGGTTCTGCTCCTTGAGGTACCGCCCCACGCCCATGAGCGTCCCGCTCGTGCCCAGCCCGGCGACGAAGTGGGTGACCTCAGGGCAGTCCCGCCAGATCTCGGGGCCCGTCCCCCGGTAGTGGGCGCCCACGTTGGCCGGGTTGCCGTACTGGTAGAGCATGACGACCTCGGGCCGCTCCTTGGCCAGCCGTTGCGCCTTCCGCACCGCCCCGTTGGACCCCTCCTCCCCGGGTGACAGGATGATCTCGGCGCCGAAGATCTCAAGCAGCTGGCGGCGCTCGACCGACACGTTCTCGGGCATGACGACCTGCAGCGGGTACCCCTTGATCCGGCAGATCATCGCCAGGCCGATGCCCGTGTTCCCCGACGACGGTTCGAGGATCGTCTGGCCCGCCGCCAGGGTGCCGTCGGCTTCCGCCGCCTCGATCATCGCCCGCGCGATCCGGTCCTTGACCGAGCCGCCGGGGTTCTGGCCCTCCAGCTTGGCCAGGATGCGCACGCCCTGGGTCGGGCTGAGGGCGCTGACGTCGACGAGCGGGGTGTTGCCGATGAGGTCGAGGACGCTGCGGTTGACGGCCACGGCCACCGCGCGGGCTACGCGCCGCCGGCGACCGCCGGGAGCACCGAGATCACGTCCTTCTCCGACACCTCGGTGTCGAGATGGTCGAGGAACCGGACGTCCTCGTCGTTCTTGTAGACGTTCACGAACTTGTGGAGCTTGCCCTCCGCGGTGACCAACTGGCCGGCGAGCGCGGGGTACTGGCGCACCGCGTCCTGGAACACCTCGCCGATCGTGGCGCCGTCGGCCTTGATCGACGACTTCCCTTCGGCGCTCGGGCGCAGGACGGTGGGGACACGAATCTCGACAGGCACGGTCGGAAATCCTACTGGCCGTTCACGACAACGGGTTCTTCGGCGACCCGCCCGTCGACGATGCGGAACGAGCGCACGACAGGCTCGGGCGACTTGAGCGAGACCAGGACGTAGTGCCACTCCGGATCCGGCGCCTGGGCCACGTCGGTGGGCGACGGGTAGGCGTCGGTGTGGGTGTGGGAGTGGTAGACGCCGCTGATCTGCAAACCGCGGCGGTCCGCGTCGCGATCGGCGTGGAGGTGGTCGAGGGGGTGGATCTCGTAGACCCGAGCCGAGGCGGCGGCGTTGCGGCACTTGTAGACGGCCTCGACCTGGCCCGAGTCGGCGTTGGGGCGCGCCGCCAACAGGCCGCACGCCTCGTCGGGAACGGCGTCGATGGCGTGGGCCACCATTGTCAGGTACGCGTCGTAATCAAGGCTGAGCATCGGGGGCCTGAGGGTACCGTCGTCGCCGATGGCGAAACGGAAAGCGCCCACGCTGGCTCAGCCCTCGGCCGGAATGAAGGTCGTGGCCAAGAACCGGCGCGCCCGCCACGACTACGAGATCCTCGAGGTTCGGGAGGCCGGCATCGCCCTGGTCGGCACCGAAGTCAAGTCCCTACGGGAAGGACACATCCAGCTCAAGGACTCCTACGCCCGGATCGAGGCCGGCGAGCTCTGGCTGGTGGGCGTGCACGTGTCGCCCTACGCCCAGGCGGACGGGTTCGGCGGCCACGACCCCGAGCGCCGCCGCAAGCTGCTCCTCCACCGGCGCGAGATCGTCGAGCTGGCCAACCGGGTCGCCCTCGAGGCACTGACCCTCGTGCCGCTGTCGGTCTACTTCAAGGAGGGCAAGGCCAAGGTCGAGCTGGGCCTCGCCAAGGGCCGCAAGCGCTACGACAAGCGCGACGCCATCGCCACCCGCGACGCCGACCGTGACGCCGAGCGGGCTTTAGCCCGGCGGAACCGGGGAGACGGCCGGGAGGACCGGCGCCGCCCGTGAGCAGGACGCGGGTTCCGACGGCCCTTCCGCCGTTGGCGCCGGCGAGGCACAATGGAGCTCGTGTCGACCAGCGGCACAGCGGGGCGGGGCGACGGAGGGGTGAGCACGGGATGGGTTGTCGGCCGTCGACCGCGGGGCCGGCGAAGCCCAGCGGCGAGCGATGTGACCCCCTGTCGGCGACGAGCGAAAGAGAGGCCCTCCCATGACTACGCGCCAGCGCGGCGGCGAGCCGCACCTGATCGTCCAACTTGTAGCCGAGTGCGACGCCATGGCCCGGTACGCCCTGGCGTCGGGCCTGAAGGTTCCTCCCCATGTGTTCCAGGTCCTCGGCAACGTCAAGGAGGACTTGAAGGACACAGGACCTGACGATCCGACGCCGCGTAACGAGGTCACCAACCGTCTGGTCGCGGCGCACGGCCAGTTGGCCCATCTCGTCGCCCCGGCCACGCCGCGCACCCTCCTGCTGCTGAGCCAGGAGCGAGAGAGCACCCGGCTGCCGTTCCTCGGCCCCGTCCGCCTCATCCGCCAGATGATGCTGGTCGCCATCACGCTGCTCCTGGCGTTCATGCTCACGGCCACATCCCCGAGCGTGACCCACTCGAGCGGCGACATCTTCTCTTCCTCCGGACTCGACCTTCTCGTGAACGAGCTCTTCCTCCTCTCGGCCGCCGGCGTGGGCGCGGCCTTCACCGCCCTCTTCCGCGCCAACCGCTACATCGCCAACGGAACCTACGACCCCAAGTACGAGTCGTCCTACTGGGTGCGGTTCATCCTCGGGCTGATCGCGGGGATCGTGCTTCCTTCGCTCATCCCGGCCGGCGGCGATGGGTCGTTCAGCCGCCCGCTTTTGGCTCTCTTGGGGGGCTTCTCGGCGTCGGTGGTCTACCGGATCATGGCGCGCCTGGTGGACACGCTGGAGTCCCTGGTGCAGGGCGACAGCAAAGAGGTGCTGGCGGCGCGGGAGCAGGCGATCAAGGTCCAAGCCGCCGAGCAACGGATCCAGGACCAGCTTCGCCTCGCAGCCGCGCTGATGAAGCTGCGCACCGAGCTGGACGCGGCGCCTGGATCTGAGCAACTCAAGGCGAGCGTCGTGCGCATCATCAACGAACTGGCGCCCTTCGACGGCGGGGCCGAGCCGCCCGAGCCGCGGCCCGAGCTACCGCCGCCGGATCGCGAACGCCCCCGCCCGGTCGTCGCCAGCTGACCGTCGTCGCTCACCTCACAGGCTGCGCGCCAGCTCGATGAAAGGGCTGGGCGACACCGACACGTCGCCGGAGAACGGATAGCTCAGGGCGACGACGACGAACAGGATCGTCCCGATCGTGGCGGCGACGACCATGGTCGCGCCGATGTGCCACTTACTGCCCTCGCTCTCGAAGGCGGCGACGAGCAGGATCAGGGACACGCTGGCCAGGATCACCAGCAACCACAGCTCCCGGGCCAGCTGGACGTCAGCCAGGGCGACCCGGTGGGTCCGCAGCCCCGTGAACTCCTTGAACGAGTCGATCATCGACGATTGCAGCTTGTCCGCCAACGGGTCCGAGGCGTCCACCGCGGTGATCGCCCGCAGGACGCCGTCGGCGGCGTCGTGGCCCCGTTCGCTCCTCGTTCCGTTCCGGAGCAGGGGCCATTCGTCGTTGACCACCACGTCGCAGTACGTCCGGACGGCCGCCGCGATCCGGGCCGAGTCGGCGGGCAGGACCTCGCTCAGGGTGGCGATGTCACGCAGGGCGGACGCCTCTTGGGAAACCGCTTCGCGGGCGTCGGTCTGGTCCTGCCAGAGGTTGACGATCACGAAGCCGACCATGATGGCGTAGGCCAGGCCGACGAACTCGACGGTGAGCGTCACCATGTCGTTCGCCCTGGTCGGCCGCCCGCGCTGGTGGGCCTGCCACCACTCGGCGGCCGCCCCGATCGCCAGCGCCGCGCCAACGATGATCAACAGGAGGACCGGGCTCGAAACGTGGTTCAGGAGCCACCGGACCATTGGGACCAAGCATCGCGCGGCGCCCGCCGGAAGGCTCGCCGGCCGGCCGGCGTTACACTTGGGCGGTCAGGTTGCCAACCAGGGGGTGCATGGTTTCGACTTCGGTTGTTGAGATGGGAGAAGCGAGCCGTGGTCTCCGGAGCCACGTAAAAGAGCCGGAAAACCAAACATAAACGCCGACCTCAAGCCGGCACTTCTCGCTGCTTAACCAGTGAGAACGTTCGCCCGGGCCCAGCCCTGCGGTCCGGGTACGAGCGTCATCTAGCGGGGCTTACCCGGAGTGCCTCGTCAACGGGGACTTAGGGGACAACTCAGTTGACTGGGGCAGTCGCCCGGCGCCGACGACGTGCGACCGCCCGAGATCCATCCGCCGGCTGCGCTCGGAGAATGCCCGTCAAGGCCTCGAAGGACGAGGGTTCGATTCCCTCCACCTCCACGGCTATTCATGAGGTAACAGTCCACTTCAGGTGGTGAATGGCCGACCCCGGCCGACCCCACAGGACACAGAAAGACACGTCGTTGGGGCCTGTCAGGGCCTTGTCGGCGCGGGCATCCTCGCCGTCGCGCCGGAACAACCGGCACTGCGCGTGGCACATGGTTTGGATCACTCCAAGCGTCGTGACTTCGGGCTTCTGGACCGAAATCACGACGATTCGGATGATCCAAACCAGAGGCGAGCACGCTGGCGCCCTGCGTCGGTCGTCGGTCGGGCGGGGCGCGATGATGCGGACGTGGAGGATCCGGCGATTACGCGCCGTGAGGCCGAGGTTCTTCGCGCCATCCGGCAGCGTCTGAGCAACGCCGAGATAGCCGAGCGGCTGTACGTCTCGGAACGGACGGTCGAGAGCCACGTTTCGTCGCTGCTGCGCAAGCTCGGCGCGGCAAACCGGCGCGAGCTCGCTCGCATCGGCGAGGCACGACCAACCAGCATCCCGTCGCCACTGACCGCGTTCGTAGGGCGCGACGAGGAGCACGCGGTGGTCGGCGCGGCGCTGGTCAAACACCGGGTCGTGACGCTGATCGGTCCGGGCGGCGTCGGCAAGACACGCCTGGCAATCGAGGCGGCGAGGCGTGCGTCGGCTCGCTTTCCGGGTGGTGTGTACTTCGTCGAGCTCGCGCCGATCGCAGACACCGAGAGCGTCGCTGTGGCGGGCGCCGTGGGCGCCGTTCTCGGGATTGGCGAGCAGCCGAACCAGGACGCTGGGACGACGGTTGCGAACGCATTGCACCACCGTCCGCCGTCCCTCGTCGTCCTCGACAACTGCGAACACGTCATCGACGCGTGCGCCACCGTCGTCGAGCGCATTGTCTCCGTCGGGCAGACCGCTCGGGTGCTGGCGACGAGTCGCGCCGCGCTCTCGCTTCCCGGCGAGCGGGTCATCGGAGTCTTGCCGTTGCGGGAAGAGGACGCCGTCGAGCTGTTCTGCGACCGCGCGGAGCTCGTGGCGGCGCTGTCTCCGGCCGACGCCGACGTCGTGGCACGGGTTTGCCGGCGTCTGGACCGCCTTCCGCTGGCCATCGAGCTCGCCGCGGCCCAGACGCGGGTCGTAGCGCCGAGCGAGCTCGAGGATCGCCTCGACGACCGGTTCCTCCGTCTTCCGCGGCGCGCCGGACCAGCCAGCTACCACGAGTCGATGGCTGCGGCGGTGGCGTGGAGCTACGACCGGCTCCCGGGCGTGGCCCAAGCGGTGTTCACGAGGTTGGGGGTCTTCGCGGGCTCGTTCACAATCGAGGCCGCGGAAGCGGTTTGCCCCTCCGGCGACATCGGACCCGGCGACGTCCTGGCCGCGCTCGGGGCTCTTGCCGACCGGTCGATGCTCGTTCGCGACGTGAGCGCCTCCGGCGCGGCGCGGCACCGGATCCTTGAACCCCTCCGGCTCTACGCGCTCGATCAGCTCGACGATCAGTACGGCGCACGCCGCGCCCACGCCCTGCACTACCTCGAGCTGGCGCGACGCTCTGAGCCCTACGTGATCGGGCCCGATGAACGGACGTGGATCCGGCGGCTCCGCGACGACGACGCCAACCTCCGCGCCGCGCTCGACTGGGCACGCCGCAATGAACCGGCGCTGGCCCACCAGCTCGCGGCCTCGCTCTGGCCGTACTGGAGCAACACGTCGCAGCACCACACCGCCGCGCCCCTGCTGGAGGCCGTTCTCGGCGCCGACACCCAAGGCATGGACGCTCGCACGCGGGCGTGGACGCTGACCGCGGCAGCAAGCCTCCTGGCTGAACGGGGCGAGACCGAGCTCGCGGCCTCCTTTGCCGACGATGCGAGCCGCACCTTCCGGGCCGCGGGCGACGAGCGTGGACTGGCGCGCGCCACGCTCGCACGGGCCTGGACGCTCGACAGCTCGGGCGACCTCGATCGGGCCGATGCCCTGGTCGACGACGTTCTCGAGTACGCCGCGCGCGTCCACGACGACGTCCTGAGCGGCCTCGCGCTCGAATGTCGCGCCCACACCGCATCCGTCCGGGGCGATTACCGGGCCGCTCGCCGCTGGGGAGAATGCGAGCTGGCGGCATGGACGAAGGTCGGAAGCCGCACCCAGCTGTCCTGGACATACCGCAACCTTGCCTACGCCGCCCGCGTCGCCGGTGACCTCGACGACGCGTTGACGTTTGCCGATCTCGCGCTCGACGGTTTCGACGACGAGGGCGCCGCCGCTCACGTCCGGAACACGATCGCCGACGTAGCCAAGCTCCAAGGCCGCGCCGCGGACGCCGTCCGTATCTACGAAATGGCGATCGCGGGGTTCGCGTCGATCGGGGACCGCCGGTGTATGGCTTCGTCGCAGAAGAACCTCGCGCAGCTGGCCGCGCGGGAGGGCGACCGTATCGAGGCGCGGCGGCTGTTCGTGGAGAGCTTGCGGACGCGGCACGACTTCGGCGACCAGTTGGGCATCGCCGAGTGCCTCGACGGTCTCGCCGGCGTCGCCGTGGCTGCCGGCAGGCACGAGCACGCCGTCACCATGCTCGCGGCCGCGTCGGCGCGCCGCGACGCCGCTGGCGCTGATGCCCTCCCCGAGGATCGGGCGCTGATGCAGGCCGTCCTCGCCACCTTGCGCGCCGCACTCACGCCGGCGGCCTTCCAGAGCGCCTGGGCGGAGGGCGCCGCGCTCGACGCCGACGGCGTGCTCGCTCGAGCCCAGCTGTACTGAGCGATCTCCGTACCTAGCACGGATGACTCGGGAGTGGTGTAAGCGCAAGCTTCTCGAGGGCCGGCCGCGCGAAGCGGTCCGCCGAGCCGAGGAGGGCACATGGCCGAGACGTTCGTCTACATCGGTACCAATACCATCAAGGAAGGCAAGGTGGCGGAGTGCCGGAAGATGGTCGACGAGATTTCAAAGCTCGTGGAGAAGCACGAGCCGCGGGTCATCGCGTTCAACTTCTACCTGGACGAGCCGGGGCGGCAGCTCGTGTGTGTCCAAGTTCACCCCGACGCGGCGTCGATGGACACCCACATGCAGGTCATCAGCGAGCACCTCAAGACCGCCTATGACGTCTTGCAGGAGACGACATCGGAACAGCTGTACGGTCCGGGCGGCGAGCGGATGGTCGACGAGTTTCGCCAGTGGGCGCCCAACGGGGTCTTCACGGTCATCCCGCAGCACGAGGTCGGTTTCACTCGTTCGGCGGCCGCGCGCTAGGCAGCACGTGACGCGCGACGCCCACGCTGTGGAATTCGGCGCTAAAGGGGTCAAACCGACCGGCGATTCGACCGTCCCCAGCCCGTGATCGACGCCCGCGTCCATCCCCCCGACCACCGTGCCGTCCGGTGAGGCCATGCCTCGAAACCGTCAGCCGGCAGAACGCTCCCTCTCACATGCCCGCGAACGCGATGAGCTGCAGCTGCATGTCGTCGGGATCCCGGAAGTTGAGCGACGAACCCCACTCGTGGTCGGTGATCGGGCTGTGCTTGACGCCCTTGTCGATCAGCCGGGCCTCCCACTCCTCGATCGCCGCGCGGTCCGGCATGACAAACCCGACGTGGTCCAGGCCCGTCCGGGTCGGATCGAAGGCCTCGCCACCGTTCGTCGGGTGGTGGTTGAGGACGACGAACATCGACCAGTCGGGAGGGCCGAGCACCACCGCGTACCCTCCGGAGTCGCCGGCGTGCTCGTCGCGGACGAGCTCGACGAAACCGAACAAGTCCTTGTACCAGGCGACGCTGGCGTCCATGTCGGTCACGGTGACGGCGACGTGATGCAGTCTGGCGGTCATGGGCTCCTCCTTCGGAGTCGGGCGTTCAGGCCGTGGCTGGCTGGTGGCAATTCAGGGTGTGCCGGCCCACCCTATGCCGGCGCCGTGCGGCGGGGTTCAAGCCCTCCCGATCGTGCCCTCGAGGTACGCGGCGAGCGCCTGGAGGTGCGGCGCCACGGCGTGTGCCGGCGACCAGGCGGCCTCGAAGCGGATGGTGGCGTGGCCGCCGCCGAGGAGGATGCGCTGGCCCAGCCCGGGGGTGGAGACCTTGGAGCGGGGAAGGATCGCGGAGGCGATGCCGAGCTGCGCCCACTCCTCGAGGACGCTGAAGGCGACCGCCCGGGTCTGGTACTGGTGCAGCGCCAGCCGGCGGGTGCGGAAGAGCTGGCGGGTGCGGACGGTCAGCCCGCAGCGTTCGTGGACGAGCACGAAGGTGTCGCCGGCCACGTCCCTCAGCGCCACGGGCGGCGCCTGCCCCTCAGGCGCCGGCGCGCAACCGGCGGCGAGGTACACGAGCTCGTCGTCATACAGGTGGGCTCGCTCGATGGTGGCGTGCTTGATCTCCGAAGGGCCCAGGAGGAAGTCGAAACGCCGCTCGTGCAGGGCCACCCGGGGGTCCAGGCCGCTCAACTGCTCGAACACGATCTGGGCGCTGCGGTACGCCTCGCGGTACGGCGTCAGCACACAGTCGATGCGGGCCAGGTCGACGAGCGGGCAGATGCCGATGCGGACCTGCTTGACGTCGGGGTCGAGGTAGTCGTCGGCCGCGGCAACGAGCGCGGCCTGGGCTTGGAGCATCGCTTCCATGAGCGGGAGCAGGCGGCGGCCGAAAGGCGTCAGGGTGGCCGCACGCGACGCGCGCACGAAGAGCGGGGCGCCCAGTTCCCGCTCCAGCTGGGCGATGCCCGACGACAGGGTGGACTGGGTCACGTAGCACCGCTCGGCCCCCGCCGTGAACGTGCGGGTCTCGGCCACGGCTTGTACGAAGCGGAGCTGGTTGAGGTTCAGACCGCGCCACGATGGCATAATCCTCGGTGCTCGGCGAGCGCCAAACCATCGAGCCGGTCGATGGCAGCTATCGGAAATCTCAATGGGTCAGCGGCGCCGGGAGCTTGCCGTAGCTTCGCCGATCTCTGACACTGCTACTTCGGACCAACACGTTCCGCTCCTGGGGGAAAGGTCAATGCTGATGAAGACGTCGTTGCGCGCGCTGGGCGGCTTGGCAGCCGCGGCTGTCGTGCTGACTGCGGCGCCGGGCGCCCCGGCCGCCACGGGCGCGCCGGCGCTCACGCGCCCGGTGCAGGCCACCAAGGCCGACATGGATCCCGGCCGTTTGTATTCCAGTCCGGCGTTCGCCATCGACCCCGCCGATCCGCACCGGATCGTGGCCGGCTTCGCCGACCTGCGCACCAGGCGGTGCGGCATCGTCCGCTCCGTCGACGGGGCCAGGACGTGGACCCGGCCCGACGGCTCGCCGCAGACGGCGGCGTACCCGTTCTGCTCCCAGAGCCAGGGCGGCGTGATCCAGGCGCCGGTGGCCTTCGGCGGCAAGGGGCGGCTGTACATGGCCCTCGGCGGCTGGGGCTCGGAGGAAGCGGCGCGCGCTGGCGGGGCCATCATGGTGGCCTCCACCGACAACCTGGGCGACACGTGGAACACCACGGTCGTGCGCACCGCCCGGGGCAAGGTGAACGAGAACCAGGAGAACCTGCGACCGGCCCAGAGCATCGCCGTGGAGCGCAAGAACGGCAGCGATGACGTGGTCTACGTGACCTTTGCGCTCACCCGGCCCGGGCTCACGGCCCCCAACGGGGCCCCGGCCACGCCGATGGTCGCCGTCTCGCACGACGGCGGCAAGACCTTCGCCGAGGCCATGGACCTGTCGGCCAAGTTCTTCGACAACCAGGCCGTCCGTGACCAGGCTTTCTCCGCCGTGACGACGACCGTCCCCGCCCCGGGCGCGACCACGACGACCGTGGCCCCGACGCCCGCCGGCTCCAAGGCGGCCACCCCGAACCAGGCGGCCAACTTCGGATCGGCCGGAAGCCGCAACGGCATGATCGCCCGCACCGACGGGAAGGGCAATGTCTACGTCACCTGGCCCACCGGCACGGCGAACCTCGCCAACTCGCCCCCCGGCGGACTGGCGCTGTCCAAGTCGACCGACGGGGGCAAGACGTGGGCGACCAGCCTGGCCCTGCCCTTCAGCTACGAGAACGCCACGGGCGGGCCGGCCGGCGCCTACCCGCAGATGGTGGTGTCGCCCACCACGGGTGCGCTCCACATCGCCTTCAACCGCAATCCCACGCCCGAGTTGGCCGGCGCCAGCGACGTCTACGTGCGCTCGTCCTACGACGGCGGCAAGACGTGGACCGAACCCAAGAACATCGGCGACGACGACCCCAAGGTCTACGCCGGGCAGTACTTCCCCAACCTGAGCATCGCCCCCAACGGCCGCATCGACGTCGCCTGGTGGGACACCCGTGACACGCCTGGGCAGCGGTTCAACGACGTCTACTACGCCTACTCCACCGACGACGGGAAGACGTGGAGCAAGAACCAGCGCATCAGCGACCAGAGCGTCGACCGCCGCCTCGGCATCTGGGGGCTGAACTACGACATCGCGAGCCAGCCCGGGGTCACGTCGACCAACGAGTACGCGGTCTTCGGCTGGGACGACACGCGCAACTCCGACAAGACGGTCAAGGACAACGCCTACCTCGGCGGCGGCCTCCAGGACATCTACATCGCGGCCGCCCAGTTCCAGGCCCTCGGTGGCGGCACGTCCTCAACTGCCAAGGTGGTGCTCGCCGGCGTCGTCGGGCTGCTCGCCGTCGGCTTCGTGCTCATCCTCGCCGCCGCGCTCACTCGCCGGCGTCGTCCGGCTGGGCCTGACGACGCCGCGCACGGCCGGCGTCCAACCGCCGCCAAGGTCCCCACCAAGACGAGCTGAACGTTTGGGCCGCCGCCCGCCCCGGGAACCCCCCAAACCGGGGCGTGGCGGCCCCTGCCGCCACCCTTCTCGCCCGTAACCGACTCAGGGAGCCGCCCCATGTTCACCCGCCGCCGCCTCCTCGCCGCCGCGCTCGCCACCCTGGCCATCGGCGCCACCGCCTGCGCCAAGGACAGCAACAACGCCAACGGCGCGTCCACGCCGACCACCGCCGCCAACCAGCACATCACCCTGCGCATCGCCGCCAGCACCCAAAGCGGGGGCTACCCGACGCCCTACGCCGCCATCCGGGGCCCGGGCCGGCTGATCACGACCTACTTGTTCGACACCCTCGCCTTCCCTGACGTCACCGGCGTCCCGAAGCCGTGGCTGGCCAAGTCCTGGGAGTCGACGCCGGACGGCAAGACCTGGACCTTCCACCTCCGCGACGGCCTGAAGTTCCACGACGGCCACCCCCTCACCTCCGAGGACGTGGTGTTCAGCTTCGACTACAACCTCACCGGCCCGGGCGCCGCCAGCGGCGTGGCTCAGGGCGTGACGTACATCGACAAGGTCAGCGCGCCCGACCCCCTCACCGTCGTCATCGCCCTCAAGACCGTGCGCCCGAGCTTCCTGTCCGACATCGCCGGCGCGTTCGGCTTCGCCATCGTGCCCAAGCACATCTGGTCGACGGTGACCGACCCGGCCAAGTTCCAGGGCCCGACCGCCCTCATCGGCTCCGGGCCCTACAAGCTGGAGAACTTCGACCTCACCACCAACAGCTTCAACTTCGTCGCCAACCCCGACTTCTTCCTCGGCCCCCCGAAGGTGGAGAAGTACCAGATCGTGCCCGTGGCCGACGCCCTGCTCGCCCTCGACCGGGGCGAAGTCGACGCCGCCAGCGGCGGCAGCGGGCTGATCCCTCAGGTGCAGTACGACGCGCTGGCCAAGAAGTACAAGGTCCTCACCGCGCCGGGCGAGTTCAACGTGGCCCTGTTCTTCAACATCGGCAAGGGCTTCCCTTATAACGAGCAGGCCTTCCGCCAGGGCGTCGTGTACGGCCTGGACCGCAAGGACATGGTGACCCGGCTCCTCGCCGGCCGGGGCATCCCGGGCCCGGCCGGCGCCCTCGGCCCCGGCAACGAGTTCCTCAACAAGAGCCTGCCGACGTACGACTTCGACAAGGCCAAGGCGGGCCAGCTGTTCGACCAGATCAACCTGAAGGACCGCAACAACGACGGGCTGCGCGACAAGCCCGACGGGTCGGCGTTCAAGATCCCGCTGGCGGTCAGCTCGTCCGACACCCAGCAGGCCCAGCTGGTGAAGGAGTACCTGCGCGCCGTCGGCCTCGACTCCGACATCGTGGCCGTCGACCAGCCCACGATGGACGCCAAGGGCGGCAGCGGCGACTACGAGATGGCGATCCAGCACTTCGGCGGCCTGTCGGGCGACCCGTCGGGGCTGATCACCCGGTTCTCGTCCACCACCAGGAGCACCTCGTTCACCCGTGTCTGGGGCTACAACAACCCACAGTTCGACAAGGTCGCCAACGACCAGGCGGTCGAGGTCGACCTTGCCAAGCGCCACACGCTGGTGGACCAGATGCAGTCGATCCTGGCTGCCGACCTGCCCCAGATCTCCCTCTACGTGCCCGACCAGGTCACCTTCGTCGACGCCAAGAAGTTCGCCGGCTTCGCCTACACGCCGGGCTGCCCGCCCTGCGGCGCCACCGGCAACAAGCGGAACCTGCTGACCGGCAACGCCGATCCGGTCCCGGGCTGATCCGAGGCCGTCGCCGTCATGGCTGCGATGACTCCGTCCGAAGCCACCTTCCTGGCGCCTCCCGGCGAGGTCGCCGACTGGCGGCTGGTCCTGCTGTGTGACGCCGTCGGAGGCGCCGGGGTGTTCGACGCCCTGCCCGGCGACGCCGACAGCCTGGCAGGGGCGCTCGGGCTCGACCCGCACGCGTTGCGGGTCGAGCTTGACGCGCTCGTGGCCCTGGGTGTCGTCGACGCGGGGGCGGGAGGGGGCTATGAGCGGAACGCCACCACGCCCGACGCCGCCCTCCTGGCCGTTGTGCGCCACCACGCCCGATCGCTGAAGCGGTGGGCGGGGGCCGTCGACCGGCGCGTCCGCGACGAGCCGGTCGAACGGGGCGACATCGGGGACCCGGAGGCGTTCCACGACGCCCTGGCCTTGTCGGCCCGGAGGATGGCGCCCGCCGTCGTGGACGCCTGCCTGGCCCGGTTCCCGGGCGCCCGCACCGTGCTCGACCTGGGCGGGCTCCACGGCGAGTACTCGCTGGAGTTCGCCCGCCGCGGCCTCGAGGCCACCATGCAGGACATGCCCGCCATGATCGAGGTGGCGCGGCGCAAGGGCCGGCTCGAGCCGGCCGGCGTCACCCTGTACGAGGGCAGCTTCTTCGAGTCCGTGCCCGGGGGTCCGTTCGACCTCGCCTTTTGCACTGGCATCACCCACACCTTCGACGGCGAGCGCAACCTGACGCTGTTCCGGAACCTCCGTCCCGTCGTGGCGGCCGGGGGCGGGGTGGCGGTCACCACGTTCCTCCGGGGGGAGAGCCCGACCAGCGCCTTGTTCGCGGTCCAGATGCTGGTCAACGGCAACGGCGGTGACACCCACACCGAGGCCGAGTACCGCCAGTGGTTGGGCGAGGCCGGGTTCACCGTGGACGAGGCGGTCCACCCCCTCCAAGGCCCGGGCGCGAGGTCGGTCCTCTTTGCCACCTGAGGCGGCCACCGGCGGGCTTGCGGCCGACGACCTGGTCGTGACCTATCCCGGTCCGCCCCCGGTACGGGCGGTGGACGGCGTGAGCTTCTCGGCCGCCCCGGGCGAGTGCCTCGGACTGCTGGGCGAGTCGGGGTCGGGCAAGTCGACGCTCGGGCGCGCCGTGCTGGGCCTGGCGCCGGAGGTCACGGTGGCAGGGGGGGTCAACCTGGGCGGCCTCGACCTGCTGTCCCTCGACGAGGAAGGTTGGCGGGACGTCCGCTGGCGGCGCATCGCCCTCGGGTTCCAGTCGACCTCCGCCCTCAACCCGGTGCTGCGCGTCGGCCAGCAGCTGGCCGAGCCGCTGCGGGTCCACCTCGACCTGTCCCGCCACGAGGCCAACGCTCGCGCCGACGAGTTGCTCACCGAAGTGAGCCTGGGCCCCTGGGCGGCCGAGCGGTTCCCGCGGGAGCTGTCGGGCGGCCAGCGCCGGCTGGTGCTGCTGGCCATGGCGTTGGCGTGCCGGCCGGAGGTCGCCATCCTCGACGAGCCCACCGCCGGGCTCGACCCCGCCACCCGCAACCTGGTGCTGGACCTCCTCGCCCGCATCCGGGACACGAGCGGGACCACGCTGGTGGTGCTCAGCCACGACGCCGACGCCCTCGAGATGCTGGCCGACCGGGTGGCGGTGCTCTACCGGGGCTGGCTGGCCGAGATCGGGCCCCGTCCCCAGGTGCTCGGCGATCCTCGCAACCCGTACTCCTGGGCGCTGCTCAACGCCCGCCCCACGCTCGCCTCCGTGAAGGACCTGCGGGGCATCCGGGGCGCGCCGCCGAACCCGACCGAGCGAGCCACGGGCTGCCCGTTCTACGGGCGCTGCCACCAGGGCCGGGAGGAACTGTGCGCCCCGGCGGCGCCGCCCCTCGTCCCCCCCACCGGCGAGGACGGGCCCCGGCTCGTGGCCTGCATCCGCGGCGGCGTGGTGTCGCTGCTTTCCGCCCGCCACCTGCGCAAGGCCTACGGCGGCGGGGGGCTGCTGGGGCGCCGCCCGCCCGTCACCGTCATCGACGACGTGAGCCTCGACGTGCGGGAGGGCGAGGTGGTGGGCCTGGTGGGCGCTACCGGAGCGGGGAAGTCGACCCTCGGGATGCTGCTGGTGCGGCTGCTCGAGGCCGACGGGGGGACGGTGAGCTTCGACGGCCACGACCTCCTGGCGGCAGGGGGTCGGGAACTGAAGGACCTGCGGGCCCAGTTGCAGATGCTGTTCCAGGACCCGTTCGAGGCGCTCTCACCCCGGCTCACCATCGCCGACGCGGTGCGCGAACCGCTCGACGTGCAGGGCATCGGCGACGCCGCCTCGCGCCGGGACGCCGTGCGGCGGACACTGGCCGACTGCCGCCTGCCGACCGACGACGCATTCCTCGCCCGTCACAGCCACGAGCTGTCGGGTGGCCAGCTCCAGCGGGTGGCCCTGGCGCGCGCCCTCGTCCTGCGCCCCCGGCTGCTCATCGCCGACGAGGCCGTGTCGATGCTCGACCCGAGCGAGCAGGCCAAGATGATCCAGTTGCTCAAGCAGCTCCAGGTCGACCGGGGGATGGCCATGGTCTTCGTCTCCCACGACCTGTCGGTGGTCCTGCGGGTCTCCGATCGCGTCTTGATCCTCGACCGCGGCCGCATCGTGGAGGAGGGCTCGGGTGGCACGCTACTGGCGGCGCCGCGCCACGCCGCCACCCGGGCCTTGTTGACCGCCGCGGGCCGGGACCTGCTGTTCACCGGCGCGAACGGCGCCCACGGCGCGTACGGCCCACCCCCCGTCACAACCCAACCCGAGCCCCTCGGGGCAGGAGGAGGCAGCCCATGATCGACGAGAAGAGCCTCGACGAGGTCGCCGAGTTCCACGGCCACGTGTGCCCGGGGCTGGCGATGGGCATGCAGGCGGCGCGCATCGCCCTGCGGGAGATCGGGCCCCATTCCAAGGACGAGGAGGTGGTGGCCGTCGTCGAGACCGACATGTGCGGCGTCGACGCCATCCAGGTCCTCACCGGCTGCACCTTCGGCAAAGGCAACCTGATCCACCACGACTACGGCAAGAACGCCTACACCTTCTACCGGCGCTCCGACGGCAAGGCCATCCGCATCGCCGGCCGACCGAACGCCTGGGCCCGCGACCCCGAGCACCATGCTCTCTTCGCCAAGGTCCGCGCCGGGGAGGCGACCGAGGCCGAGGAGGAGCGCTTCCGGGAGCTGCACGCCGCCCAGTCGTACCGGGTCCTCGAGCGCAGCCCCGACGACCTGTTCACCGTCACACCGGTCGACGGTGAGCCTCCCCGCCGGGCCCGCATCCACGCATCCCTCCCGTGCTCGGCGTGCGGCGAGAACACGATGGAGACGCGCATCCGCCGCTTCAACGGCGCCGATTACTGCCAGCCGTGCTACGAGGGGGCCATCACCACCGACTGACAGTCGGCGGCAGCAGGCTCCAGGATTCAGCGGTGGTGGCGCGCCAGCCGGGGGCTGAGGCGGCGTTCGGTGGCGGTGCCGAGCAGGGTGATGCCTACGACCAGGCCCACCAGAGCGAGCACAGGCGGCACCAGCCACCACTTCCAGGCCGGGGTGATGAACAGCGCCTTGAACGCGATCGCGTCGCGGATCATCGCCCCCCATGACGGCTGGGTCGGGTCGCCCACGCCCAGGAAGGCGAGGCCGGCCTGGAGGGCGACCGCCCGGCCCGCGGCGGGGATGAACTCGGCCACCGAGAGCAGGGCGAGGTCGGGCAGGATGTGGCGGCGCAGCTGGTGCCACGTGCCCGCGCCGAACCCCGTCGCCGCCCGCACGTGCGCCCTCGTGCGCAGGGTCAGGACCTGCGAGCGCAGGATCCTGGCGGCGGTGGGCCAGAACAGCAGGGAGATGACCAGGGCCAGCCCGATGACCGAGCCGCCCGTGAGCGCGCCGACGAGCAGCAGCAGCGGCAGCTTCGGGACGACCAGCACGACATCGGTGACCCGCATGAGCACGGCGTTCGGCCAA
Source organism: Acidimicrobiia bacterium (assembly GCA_023265045.1). GTDB lineage: Bacteria > Actinomycetota > Acidimicrobiia > Acidimicrobiales > AC-14 > JAHFUQ01. The sequence goes on along the minus strand of JAHFUQ010000027.1, from coordinate 3,412 downwards.
CCGGGGAACCAGCCCGCGGCCACCCCGACGATGCCGCCGAGCACCACTGTGCCGGCGCCGGCGAGCAGGGCGATGACCAGCGAGGCGCGGGTGCCGAGGATGAGCTGGCTGAAGATGTCCTGCCCCAGGGTGTTCGTGCCCAGCAGGAACCGGCCCCGCGGCTTCGAAAGCGACGGCCCCGCCAGCTCGGTGGACCGGAACCGGGCCAGATGGGGTCCGAAGGCGGCCACGAAGACGAACGCCAGCAGCATCAGCGCGCCGACCGCCCCCGCCACCCGCCCGGCATGGTCGGCGGGCGGCCCGGCCTCGGGCGGCATGCGGGTCGTCGCCGGGGTCGGCGCCGGACCCGGCGTCGGCGTCGGCGGCGCGGCGACGCTCACCGGGCTACGACCCGGGGGTCGAGGCGGCTGTAGAGCAGTTCGACGAGCAGGTTGGCGACGAGCACGACGACGGCCAGCAGGATGAAGCACGCCTGCAGCAGCGGGTAGTCACGCCCGGTGACGGCCCGCTCCACCAGCGTGCCCATGCCCGGGTAGTTGAAGATCGACTCGACGAACAGCGCCCCGCCTACGGCGAAGCCGGCCTGGATGCCGAGGGCGGTGATGAACGGGAGCATGGCGTTGCGGCCCGAGTGCCGGTATTTCAGCAGCCGGCGGGACAGGCCCTTGGCCCGGGCCAGCACCATGTAATCCTCGCCCAGCGTTGAGATGACGGTGTTGCGCACGATGAAGAACTTGTTGGCCGCCAGCCCGAGGGTCAGCGCCGTGAGCGGCAGCACGAGATGGAACAGCACGTCGCCCACGGCGGCCAGCGGCGTCGAGTACTCGCCGAACGGGGTGCGCGCCCCCGCCTGGGGAAAGATCGGGAACGTCACCGCGAACAGGATCAGCAGCCCGCTCGCCACCGCGTACTCGGGGATGGCGCGCGCCGTGGAGAGCACGACGATCAACGCCCGGTCGGTGAAGCGCCCTCGCCGCCATCCCGCGGTCACGCCTGCGAAGAAGCTGATCGCCGAAGAGAGGGCGAGGGCGGCGCCGGTGAGCAGCAGCGTCCACGGCATCCGGTTGCGCACGAGGGTCGCCACCGGGGTGTTCTGGGAGATCGACCAGCCGAACTCGAACTTGCGGAGGTCGTTGAGGTAGGTGACGTACTGCGAGACGAGCGGCTTGTCGAGCCCGTAGTACGCCGCCACCCGATCGCGTACGGACGCGTCGTACACGTAACTCCCGCTTTCGGGGTCGTCGAGGCGCTGGAGCGGGTCGCCCGGCAGCACACGGGGAAGGAAGAACACCAGCGTAACGACCGACCACAGCGTCACCGCGTACAGCGCCACGGTGCGCAGGTAGCCGGCTCGGCGGGGGCGCGGCGCCACTCCCGGCGCGAGGGCGACGCCCGCGGGGTCCTCGACGACGCGAGGGCGGCTGTCCTGCGCCAGGCTCACGGCGAGGAGCGTAGGCAAGCCGGCGCGACGTCGCCCGACCGCGAGGTCCGGTGGACACCCACGTGCCTCACCCTCCCTCGCCGGCCGCCACCGGCAGGCCGGCCCGCTTCCACTCGGGGAAACCATCGATGAGCCGCCGGGCCCGAAATCCTCGCCGGTTGAGCTCCCGCACCGCGTCGTCGGCGTAGACGCAGTAGGGCCCTCGGCAGTAGGCGACCACCTCGCCATCGGTGGGCAGGGCCCGAAGGTGTTGACGCAGTTCGGTGATGGGGACGGAGCGGGCCCCGGCGATGTGGCCTGCCGCGTACTCCACCCTCGGGCGGACGTCGAGGACGACGACCTCACGGCGGAGGAGCCTGGCCGCCAACTCCTCCCGGTCCACCAGGTCGACGCCGTCCCGGTCTCCCAGGTAGGCGTCGGCCAGCCGCTCAAGGCCGGCGACGTGCACGGCGGCCACGTCGCGCAGCGCCGACCACAGCTCGCCCACGCGGGGGCTGGCCAGCCGGTAGTAGATGCGAGTCCGGTCGCGCCGCGTGCTCAGCAGACCAGCACGGGCCATCGCCCGCAGGTGGTGCGAGGTGTTGGCGACGCTCTGGCCGATCTCCACGGCGATCTCCTCGACCGAACGCTCACCCTGCTCCAGCAGGTCGACGATCTCCGCCCGGCGGCCGCTCGCCAAGGCTTTGGCCACCTCGGCGAAGCCGTCGAAGAGCGCGTCCTTGGCCGTCCGGTCTCCCATGGACTGGATCGTCATCCCGGCAGGCTTATTGTCAAGTATTCAAATGATAGCTTGACAATAGCGGAATGGTCGTGCCACCATGAGGAGGTGGGACAAGAGCCAGGGACCGCGACACCACTGCGAGAGCGCCCCGCCGCCGAGCGGCTGAAGCTCGGACTTCGCGAGAACCTGGCCCAGTTCAGCCTCCTCGTCGCGGTCAACGCTCTCGTCGGCGGGATGATCGGCCAGGAGCGGACCGTGCTGCCGCTGCTCGCCGAGCGGACGTTCGGTCTGGCGGCGTTCACGGCCACCGCGTCATTCGTGGTGGCCTTCGGGGCGACCAAGGCGCTCGCCAACTTGGCGGCGGGGGTGCTCACCGACCGGTTGGGCCGCAAGCCGGTCCTCGTGGCGGGCTGGCTCGCCGGCCTTCCCGTGCCGCTGCTGCTCATCTGGGCCCCGTCGTGGGCGTGGGTCATCGTCGCCAACGTGCTGCTCGGGATCAACCAGGGGATGACCTGGTCGGCGACGGTGATCATGAAGATCGATCTGGTCGGCTCGGCGCGCCGGGGCTTGGCACTGGGCCTGAACGAGGCGGCCGGGTACGGCGCCGTCGCCCTCACCGCGCTCGTCACCGGCCAGATCGCGGCCCGGTACGGGCTGCGTCCCGCGCCGTTCTACCTCGGGGTGGCGTTCGTCGCGCTCGGGCTGGGGCTCTCGACCGTTTTCGTCCGGGAGACGCTGGGACACGCCAGGCACGAAGCGACGACGACGCACGGCGTCGGGGACGGCGGAGATCGATTTGCCGCCGTGTTCGCCCGGGTCACCTGGCGCAACCGTTCCCTGAGCGCGGTGAGCCAGGCCGGGCTGGTGAACAACGCCGTGGATGGCCTGGCCTGGGGCGTCCTGCCGCTGCTGTTCGCGGCCCAGGGCCTGTCCGTGGGAAGGATCGGCGTCCTCGCCGCCATCTACCCCGGGGTCTGGTGCGTCGGGCAGCTCGTCACGGGCGCCTGGTCGGACCGGGTGGGGCGCAAGCCGTTGATCGTGGCGGGGATGGTCCTGCAGGGCGTGGCGCTGGCGTTGATGGCGGCGAGTAGCTCGTTCGGACCCTGGGCGGTCGGGGCCGCGCTCATCGGCGCCGGCACCGCGCTCGTCTACCCGACGTTGATCGCCGCGGTCGGCGACGTGGCGCACCCGAACTGGCGGGCGACCGCGGTCGGCGTGTACCGGCTGTGGCGGGACACGGGCTACGTCGT
>JAHFUQ010000312.1 GCA_023265045.1 Acidimicrobiia bacterium | reverse complement strand
AGCCGGTGATGTAAGTCTCCACCGCCTCGCGGGCCGTGTCGTCGTGGTACTGCACCGGCGGCGACTTCATGAAGTAGGCGGACGGGCCGAGCAGCGGGCCGCCCAGGCCGCGGTCCTTGGCCAGCTTGGCGCAGCGGACGGCGTCGATGATGACGCCCGCCGAGTTGGGGGAGTGCCACACCTCGAGCTGCAGTTCCAGGTTGAGGGGGACGTCGCCGAAGTTGCGCCCCTCCAGCCGGATGAACGCCCACTTGCGGTCCTCCAGCCACGGCACGTGGTCGCTCGGGCCGATGTGGACGTCGTCGGCGGCGATGCCATGGTCGATCTGGCTGGTGACGGCCTGGGTCTTGCTGATCTTCTTGGACATCAGCCGCTCGCGCTCGAGCATGTTCTTGAAGTCCATGTTCCCGCCCACGTTGAGCTGGTAGGTGCGGTCGAGCACCAGGCCGCGGTCTTCGAACAGCCGGGCCAGGATGCGGTGGACGATCGTCGAGCCCACCTGGCTTTTGATGTCGTCGCCGATGATGGGCACGCCCGCGTCGGCGAACTTCTGCGCCCACACGGGGTCAGAGGCGATGAACACCGGGATGGCGTTGACGAAGGCCACGCCCGCGTCGATGCACGCCTGGGCGTAGTGCTTCTGCGCCTCCTCGGAGCCGACCGGCAGGTACGAGACCAGAACGTCGGCCCGGGCGGTGCGCAGGGCCTCGGCCACGTCGACGGGCTCGAACAGGGACTCCTCGATGGTCTGGCGGTAGAAGAGGCCGAGGCCGTCGTAGGTCGGCCCCCGCTGGACGGTGACCCCCAGCTCGCCCACCGGCGCGAACCGGATGGTGTTGTTCTGGCTGGCGAAGATGGCCTTGCCCACGTCGAGGCCGACCTTGGCCGCGTCCACGTCGAAGGCGGTCACGATCTCGACGTCGCCCACGTGGTAGCCGCCCAGGCTCACGTGCATGAGGCCGGGGACCGACTCCGACGGATCGGCGCCGCGGTAGTACTCGATGCCCTGCACCAGCGAGCTGGCGCAGTTGCCGACGCCGGCGATGGCCAGGCGGATCTTGGGGGAGTTGCTCACGAGCCCTCCTTGGGGGACTTCGGGGTCGAGGTGGACGCTTGCTTCTCGGACGCGATGAGGGAGTCGAGCCATGTGATGTCACGCTCGGTGGCTTCGGTGTCGTGGTCGACGAGCGACCGCATGTAGGTATCCAGGCGCTCGGAGCGGCTGCGCCCGGTGCTCCGGTAGCGGGCCAGGCGCTCGACGAGCTGGGCGCGCCGGCGCTCGAGCAGCCCGAGCCGGGCCTCCGGGGCGAGGTAGCGGCAGAAGGCGAACTTGAGGCTGAACGATCGCTCGTCGTCGACGCTCGCGGTGTCGGTGGCCAGCAGTTCGACGAACAGCGACTCGCCGTGGGGGGTGATGCGGTACACCTTGCGCACCCGCGACGATCGGGGCTCGGGACGCGGCCGCCGGGCCCGGAAGGCGGCCGCCTCGCCGGCGATCGAACCGGTCATCGGGATGGGCGGCGCGGGAGCGGCGGCCGCGGCCGGCGGCGCTTCGGACGCCTCGACGGCGCCGGCGCGCTGCAAGCGGGCGAGGGCGGGGTACAGCGAGCCGAACGACACACTGGAGAACGGCCCCAGCGCGTCGACGAGCCGCTTCTTCAGCTCGTAGCCGTGGAGCGGCTGCTCCTTGAGGGTCCCGAGGATGGCGAGTTCGAGCAATGGCGTGTCCTCGATATATCGGTTCGATATATCGAGGAAAGTATCGCGCACACGGGATCGTTGGTCAACGGCGGGGCCCGGCCGGCGCTTGGCGCATCACGGGCCGGCGCCGGTCTACCCTGAGGCCGGTGAGCGAGCCGGAGGCGAGCGAACAGGTCAGCGCAGCGCGCCGCTCACCGCGGCGGCCGCCGGCGGGGGCGACTAGGTGACGCTCCGGCCCGAATCGCTCAAGGGCCACCGGCCCAACGCCGCGCCCGGGCAGATCGACTACCGGCTCATCCGCCGGCACACCGTCGACGAGTTCCACCGGGGCCGCCTCAGCCGCATCGACGTCTGCGACGCCCAGGGTGAGCTCATGCGGGCGGCGGTCAACTGCGGCCGTACCAGCCGCGAGATGTGCCCGATCTGCGAGGAGGACCAGGTCGTCCTGGTCACCTTCGTCTTCGGGCCCCGGT
>JAHFUQ010000311.1 GCA_023265045.1 Acidimicrobiia bacterium | reverse complement strand
TCGTACGGCGCGACAGTCGGAACGCGCACCAGCCGCTCCCGCCCCTTGGGGAGGTCAGCCAGAAGGACAGCGGCGACGAGATCACCCGCCTCCTCCACTCCTAACATCCTCCAGTTCTGGCCCCACCGGCCGATAGATAGAGCGATGAATAGATGGACGGAGCCCGTTCGGCGAGCCGGTATCTCGGTACCCCGAACGGTGTCCGTAAGCAGTTCCGAACAGATCGTGGGGGCGGCGGCGTGCCTGAGCGGCGCACCTGATCTGCCCGCGCTCCTGTCGGGAATCGCCCAGGCCGCCCTCACCGCCCTCGGCGCCGATCGGGCCACCTGCTACTCCTATGACGTGGAGGCCCAGGTCGTCTCTGCCGTGTACACAACGGAGGTCGATCCGAAGCGGCGGGCCTTCCTGGAGCGCACCGTGGGCCTGGGCGCGACGCAGCTTCCGATCTGGCGGCTCCAGCTCGCCCAGGTCGATCCCCTGCTGGCGATTGAGGACATTGGGCGCGACCCGGCCGTCCCTCCCGAACTCGCCGCTCGTCTCGGCGCGGGGGCCATCCTCGGCGTGCGTCTCGAGCACTCCTCGGTGCAGCACGGGGGCGCCCTGGCGCTTCTTGGAACGCTCTTCTGCAGCTACGAGCGCCCGCGACGCTTCTCGACGGCGGAGCGCCAAGCCGCCCGCGGGCTCGCGAGCCTGGCCACACTGGCCCTGGCCAACGCCCGCCTGCAGGCCGAGACGGCCGAGAGCCTGGAAACGACCAGCGCCTTGGCCGCCGAGCAGGCGGCGCTGCGGCGGGTGGCCACCCTGGTTGCCACCGAGGCTGCGCCCGAGGCGTTGTTCGCCCAGACGGCCGAGGAGGTGGCCGGCCTGTTGGGGGTCGAGTGCGGGCTGCTGGCCCGCTTCGAGCCCACCCGGGCGGTGCCGGTCGGCTGGTGGGGCGCCCACCAACCCACCCTCGACGTCACCTTCCCCCTGCACGGCGCCGGCGCGCTCGCCCAGGTCGCCCGCAGTGGACTGGTAGCGCGGGTGGGTGACTACGAGCCGCTCGCCGACGACCCGGTGGGGCAGATAGTGCGCGCAGGCGGCTTCCGCAGCGGGGTGGCTGCGCCGGTGCGGGTGGGCGGACGCCTGTGGGGGGCGCTGCTGGCCGCCACCACCGAGGACGCGCCGATCGGCGCCGACGCCGAGGGGCGCCTGGAGCGCTTCGCCGATCTGGTGGCGGTGGCCATCGCCAACGCCGAGGCCCAGGCGCGGCTGGTGGCCCAGGCGGCCAGCGACCCGCTGACCGGGCTGGCCAACCACGGCGCGTTCTTCGAGCGGTTGGACGCCGAGCTCCATCGGGCTCGGCGCCACGGGCGCCCCCTCAGTCTCGTCCTCATCGACCTGGACCACTTCAAGTCCGTCAACGACGTCCATGGCCACCTGGCCGGTGACGGGGTGCTCGTGGAGATCGCAAGGCGCTTGGCCGCGCTGACCCGCGCGGAGGACGCGCTGGCCCGGGTCGGCGGCGAGGAGTTCGCCTGGCTCCTGCCCGAGAGCGACGCGCAGGAAGCCTGGGCGGCGGGCGAACGGGCCCGACAAGCCATCGCGAGCGAACCGTTCCCGGGGGTAGGCCAGCTCACCTTGTCAGCCGGCGTCGCCGAGCTGGAGGCGGGCGCGAGCGCCACGGAGCTCTTCCACGCCGCCGACGCCGCCCTCTACTGGGCCAAGGCCCACGGGCGGGACGTCTGCCTGGCCTACGCCCCCGAGCACGAGCAGGTCCTCGGGCGGCGGCCGGACGCCTCGAAGCGCTTTGCTCCCAGCGTCGAGCGGCTGATCGCTCTGGCCCGTGAGCAACTCGGGCTGCCGTTGGCCCTGGTGACGGAGTTTCAGGATGACCGGTTGGTCGTTCGGCATTTGGATGGCGACGCGGACGCCTTCGGGGTGCGCCCCGGAATCGAGATCCCGCTGGAGGAGACCTACTGTGTGCGGGTGGTGGAGGGACGACTGCCCTCCCTGGTCCGCGACGCCCGCCGCGAGGAGCGCGTGCGCGACCTGCCGATCACGCGCACGGCGGGTATCGGCGCCTACGTGGGGGTGCCGATCACGCTTCCGGACCGGGACCTCTACGGCACACTGTGCTGCCTGAGCCCGCGCGCCGAACCCGCCCTCGGCCCGCGCGACGTGCGCCTGCTGCGG
>JAHFUQ010000156.1 GCA_023265045.1 Acidimicrobiia bacterium | reverse complement strand
GTCGTCACCAGCTCGGCGGCGGCGCGGGACTTCCTCGGCGTGGGCGCCGTGTCCAACCGGCACTTCGTCGCCATGAAGCCGGGCCAGGACCCCGAGCTCGCGGCCCGGCGCCTGACCGGGTCGCTCGTCCAGTTCGGCGCCAAGGCCGACACCGTCGCCACCCTGGTCAAGATCCAGCTCCAGCAGCAGCAGGGGTTCATCCGGCTCATGCAGGGCTACCTGGCGCTGGGGTTGCTGGTCGGCGTGGCCGGGCTCGGGGTGGTTATGGTGCGGGCCGTGCGGGAACGGCGCCGCCACATCGGCATGTTGCGGGCCCTCGGGTTCTCGCGCCGGCTCGTGCGCTCCGCCTTCCTCCTCGAGGCGGGCTTCGTGGCCGTCCAGGGCATCGTGGTCGGCTTGCTGCTGGCGCTGGTGGTGAGCTTCCAGCTGCTGTCCAACTCGGACGTGTTCGGCCAGTCCCGCCTGGACTTCAGCGTCCCCGTGGCGCCGTTGCTGGTCCTGGTGGCGGTGGCCCTGCTCGCGTCGCTCGCGGCCACCGCCGTGCCCGCCCGCCAGGCGTCCGGCATCCGCCCCGCCGTGGCCCTGCGCATCGGCGAGTAGCGGGCCTCGCCGGTGGCCGAGCCGCCCGACGACGTTCTCCAAACGGCGCGCAGCCGCATCGACCACGTCGTGGTGCTCATGCTCGAGAACCGGTCGTTCGACCACCTGCTCGGGTACCTCGACCACCCCGACGCCGACTACCCGGGCCTGCGCGGGGCTTCGTACCCGAACCCGGTCAACCTCGACGACGAGGTGTCGCCCACCGCCGACGTGTCGGCCGACGCCGCCTTCGTGCTCGCATGCGATCCCCCCCACGGCCACGATTCGATCAAGAAGGCCATGAACGGCCACCGCTGGCGCGACTTCCGGATGAACGGGTTCGTGGCGGCCTACGGCGACAAGCTCGCCGGCCGTGAGCACATCCCCTTCATCGCGTGGGGGCGCATCCAGGCCCTCGGGCTCGTGGCCGCGGCCATCGTCGCCGCCGCCGCCCAGCACTTCTGCCGGCTCAGCGTGGCCGGCGGTTTCCCCCGTTCCCTGTTGATCACCGCCGCCGTCCTGCTCGCCTTACTGGGCCTCGCCCTGTGGCTGCGCCAGGTCGCGTCCCTCATTGGCAAGACGCGAGACGTCGTCGTCGGCGTGGCCGCGGCGGGGTTCGTCCTGTCGGCCGCCGGCCAAGCCGTCGCGGGCGGGTTCTACCGCCAGTGGGAGGGCCTCGGCCTCACCTTCGCCGCCCTCGGCGCGCTGTCCGTCGTGGTCATCCGCCAGATGCAGGAGAAGAGCAAACAGGTGGCGCGGGTTCCGCTCACCAAGGTCGCCGCCACCAGCACGCGGGTCATGCGGTGCATGGCGCCCGAGAAGATCCCGGTCCTCGGCGAGCTGGCGCGGCAGTTCGTGGTGTGCACGAACTGGCACTCGTCGGTGCCCGGCGCCACGTGGCCCAACCGCCAGTTCGCCCACGCCGCCACCTCGGCCGGGTCGGTCGACATCGAGGTCGGGCTCTACGACGACCCGACCATCTTCGACCAGCTCGGCCGGGACGAATGGCGCATCTACCACGACGGCATGGCCCAGGTGATGTGCTACGAGCGGCTGTGGGAAGGGGCCAACGCAGCCAACTGGTACCCGATGGAGCGCTTCTACCAAGACGTGGCGGCTGGTGGACGCGGCCTGCCGTCCTACACCTTCATCGAGCCGCTCCACGACGGCCCGCTGTCGAACAGCCAGCACCCCGGCAACAACCAGGAGACGACGAGCGGGTCGACCGACTTCCAGCGGGGCGAGTACCTGGTCTGGCGTATCTACGAGGCGTTGCGGGCCAACCCCGACCTGTTCCGCCGCACGCTGCTGCTGATCACCTACGACGAGCACGGCGGGCTGTTCGACCACGTGCCGCCGCCCCGCGCCGAGGCGCCAGGCACGGGAACCCGCAAGGACCGCATCGCCTACCTCACCCGGCGGCTGGTGGCGTTCTTCGTGGAGAACCGGAACTCGCCGTTCGACTTCCGCTGCTTCGGCGCGCGGGTGCCGACGATCGCCGTCTCGCCGTGGGTGGAGACCTCGCGCTTGGACCCGACGCTCTACGACCACTCGTCCATCGTCGCCTCGGTGCGGGCCTGGTTCGCCCCCGGGAAGGGCGCGTTGACCCGTCGGGACGCGGCCGCCAGCACCTTCCTCCACCTGGTGGCAGGCCGGTCGGCCCCCCGCGAGGACCTGCCCGTGCTGCTGGAACCGGCCGAGGGCGGTCCCAGCGTCGACGCCGAGGAGGCGGCGCCCGCGCCGAGGGCGCCGCTCGCCCAACCGGCGACGGTGGCCGACGACCTCCGCGACCAGCTGGTCACCATGGCGGACCGCGTCAACGAGGCCCTGCCGGGCGCCGACCCGCCAACGGCCGACGCCGCCGCCCGGTTCGAAGCCCACGCCGAGCGGGCCCGCACCGCCTAGGTCGCGCCCGCTCTCTCTTTCTTCGCCCCGGGCTCGCCGTTGCCGCCCGCGAGGAGGTTGCGGGCCAGCTGGAGCCCGGCCACACCCTGCGCCAGCGCCTGGGCCAGCGCCTCCGACAACCCCTGGGCGCCGTTGAGCACGATCATCTGGTCGATGGCGCCGAAGGGCTTGGCCGCCGCTTCGACGATGGCGGGCCACTGCTCGGCCAGCTGCTGGCCGATGACTGCGTCCTGGTTCTCGGCCAGGGCGTCGGCGCGGGCCTTGATGGTCTCGGCCTCGGCCATCCCCTTGGCCCGCACCGCCTCGCCCTCGGCCAGGCCGATGGCCTGCGTGGCGGCCGCCTGAGCCTCGCCACGGATGCGGACGGACTCGCTCTGGGCGCTGGCCTCCAGCCGGACGTGCTCCGCTTCGGCGCCTGCCTCCAGCTTGACCCGCTCGGCGTTGGCCGCGGCATGCAGCTCGGTCTCCTTGGCCAACGCCTCGGCCGCCGAGATCCGGGCGTCGCGATCGGCCTTGGCCAGCGTCGTCTTCTCGTAAGCGGACGCGTCCGCCGGCTTGCGCACCTGCGCGTAGAGCCGCTGCTCCTCCCGCTGCGCCTCCAGCTCGGCGACGCGGGTCTCCTGCACGACGACCTCCTGGCGCGCCGACGCGTCCGCCAGCGGGCCGGACTGCTTGGCCTCGGCTGCCGCCTTGTCGACCTCGGCCTGGAACCCGGCCTGCTTGATCGAGCTGTCCCGGCGGGCCTGGGCCTTGAGCGCGTCGGCGAGCTGCTCCTGCTCGGTCGCCTCCCGGTCAGCGTGGGCCTGGGCGATGCGGGCCTGGCTCGCCACTGCGGCGGCGTGGGGCTTGCCCAGGTTGTCGATGTACCCGGTGGGGTCGTCGATCTCCTGGATCTGCAGCGAGTCCATGATCAGGCCGAGCTTCTCCATCTCGGTGCCCGACGACTCCCGGGTGAGCTGGGTCAGCTTCTCCCGGTCGCGGATCATCTCCTCGACGGTCATGTTGCCGACGATCGCCCGCAGGTGCCCGGCAAAGACGTTGTGGACCCGCTGGTCCATCTGGTCCTGCTGGTCGAGGAACCGCCGCGCCGCGTTGGCGATGGACGTGAAGTCGTCGCCCACCTTGAAGATCACGACGCCGCGCACGCCCACGGGGATGCCCTGGTGGGTCACGCAGTCGATGCCCAGCTCCGCCTCGCGCAGGTCGAGGGACAGCTTGCGGACCACCTGGACGCCGGGGATGACCATGGTCCCCCGGCCGGTCACGATCTTGAACCCGAGGCTTTCCTGTACGGCGTCGCTCGGCGCATGCTGGCGGAGGCCGGAGATGATCAGCGCCTCGTTGGGCTCGGCCACCCGCCACATGGCCTTGAACAGGATGAAAGCGACGACGAGGCCGCCGAGGACGACGAGCGCGAGATACGCCATGTCAACTACCTCCGGTTTGTCACATGCGGGTCACGACCACCGTGCGAGGAGGGAAGTACTCGATGACGACGATCCGCGAACCGGTGGGAAGCGCGCCCTCGCCTTCGGCGCCGTAGGCGTGGAACGCCTCGCTGCCGCCGCGTACTTGGATCATCACTTCACCCAGCTTGCCGGGTTCGATGGCGCCGGTGACCCGACCCACCTTCCCGACCATCCCATGGTCTGCCGCCACCGGTCGATCACCTCTCCACGCGTGCTCAGACCCAGTGTCGCAGCCTCAGGCGGGCTTCGGCGCTCGCAGGAAGCCGATCGCGCCCGCCACGCCGACCAAGCCGCCGATCCCGACCACGTAGATGCCCATGCCCTTGGAGACCAGCGTCCCGAAGTCGAAGGCGTCGCCGATGCCCTCGTCGAGACCGGCCTCCGAGCTGATGTCGTTCGTCGCGTTCTCGATGTCCACCCATTCGAACACCGCCAGGCCCGCCGCGCCGAGCGACAGGAGGATCGCCAGCACGACGGGCGCAGTGGGCCGCCTGGCCGCGCCCGCCACCAAACGCCACGCCACCACGGCCAGCAGGCCGCCCAGAATGACGCTGATCCACCCGTCGCCGGCGTCGACGCCGGAGCGGCTGATGGTGATGAAGAAGGCGTTGAGCTTGACCCACGGCAGGAACGACCCGCCGACCATCAGCGCCGCGCCCGCTCCCACCACATAGGCGGCGAACCGGCGCCGCTTGGCCCCCTCGTCGACCGGCGACGGCGGGTACGGGCTCGGCGCCGGGCCAGGCCCGGCCGCCGTGCCCACCTCCGGCGGTGCGTACATCATCGGCCCCGCCGGCGGGGGCGGCATCGGCGGAGGCGGGGGAGGCGGGCGGGACGGGTTGGCCTCGGGCGGGTACCACCTGCCATCGGACGCCATCCACCAGCCGGGGCCCTGCGAGGTGTCGCTCATCGTCCTCCTCGGTCGAGACGACGCTACCGAACCACCGGCCTCGGTACCTTGGTTGGCTGCGCTCCCTGGTCGCCGGATGGCGAGACGTGCCCGTGCTTGTGGGCGCCGCCGACGACCTCGCCGTCCGCTGAACTAGGAAGGAACCGCCCGCAGGTTCCCCCGGCCGGGCAGGACCCGGTAGGCGTCATAGACGCTGTCCACCCGCTTGATGGTCGCCAGCAGGGAGTCCAAATGCGCCGGGTCGGCCAGCTCGAACTCGAAGCGCAGCCGCGCCACCCGGTCGGCGCCGGTGTTGGTGAAGCAGGAGAGGATGTTCACGTGGTGGTCGGCGAGGACGGTCGACACGTCCCGCAGCAGCTTGGACCGGTCGAGCGCCTCGACCTCGATCGACACCACGAACGAGCCGCCCCGCTCGCGGTCCCACTCGACCTCGATCTGGCGCTCGCCCATGTTCGACGCCATGGAGCTGGCGTTGGCGCAGTCGGCCCGGTGGACCGAAACGCCGCGGCCGGTGGTGACGAAGCCCACGATGCTGTCGCCCGGCATCGGGTTGCAGCACCGGGACAGGCGGACCAACAGGTCGTCGAGGCCCTCGACGTGCACGCCGACCGACGGGCGGCGCGACGGCCGCAGGGGGCGGGCGATCGTCGCCGGGGCCGGCTCCTCGTGCTCCTCGTCGCCCCGCAGCTCCCGGCCGATCCGCTGCGCCACCGTCTTGGCCGCGACGTGGCCCTCGCCGATGGCCGCGTGCAACGCCTCGACGTCGAGGTAGTTGAGCGCCTTGGCCACGTCCAGCAGCAGCGGCGAGTTCGTCAGCTTCTGGACCGGCAGGCCCTCGCGGCGCAGCGCCCGCACCAGGTCCTCCCGCCCGTTTTCGATCGTCTCCTCGCGCCGGGACCGGCTGAACCACTGGCGGATCTTGTTGCGGGCCCGGGGCGTGGCGACGACCTGCATCCAGTCGCGCGACGGCCCCGCGCCCTCGACCTTCGACGTGACCACGTCGATGGTGTCCCCGGACGCCAGCTTGGTGTCGAGCGGGACCAGCCGCCCGTTCACCTTGGCCCCGATGCAGCGGTGTCCGACCTCGGTGTGGATCGAATAGGCGAAGTCGATCGGCGTCGAGCCGACGGGGAGGCTCACCACGTCGCCCTTGGGGGTGAAGACGTAGACCTCATCCTGCTCGAGGTCGAACTTCAGCGTCTCCATGAACTCCTGGGGATCGTCGGTGTCCCGCTGCCAGTCGACGATGCGGTGCAGCCAGGCCGGGTCGCTCCCTGCCGGCGCGCCCTCCTTGTAGCCCCAGTGCGCGGCCACGCCGTACTCGGCGCGCATGTGCATCTCGCGGGTGCGGATCTGGACTTCGAGGGGCTTGCCCTGCGGCCCGATCACGGTCGTGTGCAGCGACTGGTAGAGGTTGAACTTGGGGACGGCGATGTAGTCCTTGAAGCGCCCGGGCACCGGCTTCCACGCCGCGTGGATCGTGCCGAGGGCGGCGTAGCAGTCCTTCACCGTGGCGACGATCACCCGGATGCCGACGAGGTCGTAGATCTCGTCGAACTCCTTGCCCCGCAGGATCATCTTCTCGTAGATGCTCCAGTTGTGCTTCGGGCGCCCGTTGACCTCGGCCTCGATGCGCAACTCGGCCAGCCGGGCCTGCACCACGTCGATCACCTGGCTGACGTACAGCGTGCGCTCCGGCGTGCGCGACGACACCATCTGCTCGATCTCGGCGTAGCGCTTCGGGTACAGGGTGGCGAAGGCGAGGTCTTCGAGCTGCCACTTGATCCCGGCGATGCCCAGCCGGTGGGCGAGCGGGGCGTAGATGTCGAGGGTCTGCTGGGCGATGCGGGTCTGCTTGGCCTCCGGCAGCGCCGCCAGCGTGCGCATGTTGTGGAGGCGGTCGGCCAGCTTGATGAGCAGGACGCGGATGTCCTTCGCCATGGCCACGAGCATCTTGCGCATGGTCGCCGCCTGCTGGGCCTCACGGGAGTCGAAGCGGATCCGGTCCAGCTTGGTGACGCCGTCGACCATGGCCGCGACCTCGGGGCCGAAGTCCCGCTCGATGTCGGCCAGGGTGACCTTGGTGTCCTCCACCGCGTCGTGCAGGAGGGCGGCGGCCAGCGTGACCTCCTCCAGCCCCAGCTCGGCCAGGATCGTGGCCACCGCCACCGGGTGCTGGATGTAGGCGTCGCCCGACATGCGGCGCTGCCCGGCGTGGGCCTTGGCGGCGACGTCGTAGGCCTGGTTGATGAGGTTGGGCGAGCCTTTCGGATGGCGCGCCCGGTACGCCTCGATCACGCCCGCCAACTCGGCGCGCCGCGCGACGGGCGCGGTCGCGGCGCTGCGCCGCCACGGCAGGACGCGATCTACAGCCGGCGACATCAGTAGCTGATCAAGGCGAGCATCTCTCTGCCCTCCAGCTTGGCTCGTCCGGCGAGAAACGTGAGCTCGATGATGAACCCGAGGCCGACGACGGTCGCGCCCAGCCCTTCGACCAGCCGGCACGTCGCGGCCGCCGTCCCCCCCGTCGCCAGCACGTCGTCGACGATGAGCACCTGCTCGCCCGCGGCCACCGCGTCACGATGGATCTCGAGCAGGTCGACGCCGTACTCCAGCTCGTACTCCTGGCTCTCGATCTGCCACGGCAGCTTGCCCCGCTTGCGCACGGGGATGAAGCCGGCCCCGAGGCTGTAGGCGACGGGCGCGGCGAGGATGAAGCCGCGGGCCTCGACGCCGATGACCTTCTGGATCTCGCGGTCGCCGAAGTGCTCGCAGATGGCGTCGACCGTGCACCGCAACGCCTCCGGATCCGCCAGCAGGGGCGTGATGTCCTTGAAGACGATGCCGGGCTTGGGGAAGTCGGGGATGTCGCGGATGCGCTCCTTCAGCCACCCCGTGTCAACCATGCGCCAGCCTAGCTCAGGGACCTCAGCGCCTCTTGCCCTTCTTGCGGGGACGCGGCGCGCCGGCGGCGGGCCGTTTCGCTCCCCCGCCGCCGCCCCCGCCGGGGCGGGGCCGGTTGGCATTGGCCCCGGCTCCCGACGCCCGGGGCTTGGCGGGCGCCTCCGGATCGTTGGCCGCGGGCACGAGCACGTCCTCGGAGTCGGCGTTCCCCCGCCGGGCCTTAGCGGCGGCCGCCGACCGAGGGCCCGCCCGACCG
>JAHFUQ010000155.1 GCA_023265045.1 Acidimicrobiia bacterium | reverse complement strand
GTGTCGTCGACGGATTCGATCTTGTCGAACCCGGTCCTGTTGGCGATCCCCGCGCCGTTGACCACCTGGTCCCACGAGTAGCGGAAGTCCGAAGACGTGATCGGCTGGCCGTCGGACCACACGGCTTTGGGATTGAGCCGGTAGGTGACCCGCTGGGGAGGACCCGCGGCCACGACGGGCTCGCCGGCCAGCACCGCGGTGGGTCGGTACTGGCCGTCGACGTAGTCGAGCGCGCGTGGCACGGTGGGCCGGCCCATGGCGGTGAACCCCGACTGGAAGGTGCCGCACGCGGCCAGCCAGTCCGCACAGCTCGGCTCGCCCGCGAGGGCGATCACGAGCGTGCCGCCCTTGACCGGTTGATCTGTCGTGGGTGTCGGCGTCACGTGCTTCGTCGAGGTGCCGGCGCACCCCGTGGCCACCAGCAGCACGCCCATCATCGCCGTGGCTGCCTGCCCCTTCGTCGATCTCATCCTGCGCCCTTGCCTTTCGTCGGCGGATCGTGCGGGAGCGTGGTCTGGACCAGGGCGCGAAGGAGCCCGTCGGCAAGGTCGTTGCCGTGGACGTCGCGGGCGTGCGCCCGGGCGTTGGAGACCAGTGCGTCGTCGCTCTCGCCGGTCGACTCGAAACCGCAGTCGCACCGGATGACCCTGGCCATGCGCACCCTCCTCGAGGACGCAACCTACGGAACGGCCCGTCGAATTCGCGTAGAGATCGGGTAGAGGCAGCCGGGCGCCGGTCAGCGGCCAGCCAGGTCAGCGGCCAGCCGGTCCTCGGCGGAGGCGGCGAGGCCGTCCATGCCGAGCAGCGTGGCCGTCTCGACGGTGCTGGCGAGCAAATCTCTGGCCGCGCAGGCGTCGCCACGGTCGGGCCGCTCGAGGAGGAGGCGGCCGTACCAGTAGCGGGTGCGGGCCAGGAGCGGCGGGGCGTCGAGGCCGCCGTCGAGGACGAGGGCGGCCTGGTAGTGCGCCTCGGCCTCGTCGAACGCTCCCACGGTCGCGGCGAGCTGGCCCAGGTAGCGGTCGACTGCACCAGGGCAATGGGCGACCGCACCCGTGGCGACCACCTGGCCGGCGTAGGGCCGGAACCGCGCGTAGACGATCCCGGCTCGCTCAGCGTCGTGCTGCGCGGCAGCGACCTCCGCCAGGTAGGCGAGGGTTACCGGCACCAGGCGCTTCACCTGTCCGAAATCGTCAGCCGCCAGCAGGTCGAAGTGCCGCCGGGCCTCATTCGCCTCGCCGAGCTCGGCGCAGGTGAAGGCGAGCATGGACCGCAGGACGCCGTGCTCCGGGTGGCCGTCGACGAATCGGCAGAGGCCCTCTTTGAACTCCTCCGGGCGGCCCTGCTCCATGGCCAACTTGCCCATCTGGATCGCGAACGTGTCCTTGCCCAACGCATCGTCGCCGGGGACGGCGGCCGCCGCCGAGGCGAGAGCGGCGACATCGCCGAACCGCCCGTCGAGCAGAGCGCGCATGGCCCGCCACAGTGCCGTGCGCCACCGTAGGTACGCCGACCGCCGCTGCCCACCGAGGCGCTCGTCCTCGGCGGCGTCGGCTTCGAACCCGGCTCGGTCCCCGAGGACGAGACGGGCCATCGCCCGCTTCCCGTAGGCGTCCGGGGCCCAGTCTCGACCGGCCGACGGAGCCAGTGACACCATCTCGTCGGCGAGCGCCAAGCGCTCGTGGGCGTCGCCCGAGTCGCCTACCACCGCCATCCGGGCGTTGAGCGCGACGCGAAGCGCCGTCCCGTCGGCCGACCGGCGGGCGAGGGCCAGCGCCTCGAGGGTGGCGGGCTCGTACTTGGTGGGGCCGAGGTTGCGCCCGAGCGCCAGCAGCGCCAGGAGCTGGGCACGGAGGGCCGGGGCGGTGTCGCCGAGGGCGACCAGGGCCTCCTCGCCCAGTTCCGCATGGCGTGAGGTCACCCGCATGGCCAGGATGGCCGCCTGTGCCAACCGGTCGGGAGAGCGCAACGCTCGCGCCGAGTCGGCGGCTCGGAGCAGGAGTTGCTCGGCTCGGACCGTGTCCCAGACGGCGGCCAGGGCCTCGGCCTGTCGGAACAGCAGCTCGAAGCGACGGCCCTGGTCTGACGGGTCGTTGGCGTCCAGCGCGGCGAGGCCGCGCTGGAGGGACGCGACGGCGTCCTCCCACGCGGCCTGGGCGACGGCCTGGGTAGCCGCGGCCAGCGCGTAGTCGGCGGCCTTGACGGCGTCCTCCGGTCGCGCCTTCGCCGCCTCGGCGAAGTGGTGGGCCAGGGCGGCGAGCCGAGGAGCGCTGTCCCCGGGCAGCGTGGCCATGGCGTCACCGATCGCGCCGTGCAGGCGCGATCGGCGGGTGAAGCTCAGCCCCGAGTAGATGGTGTCGCGCACCAGCGCGTGGGCGAACCGGTGGCGTCCCGGGCCCAGCTCGACGACGAGGCTGCCCTCGACCGCCTCTTCCAGAGCGTCGAGGACACCTTCGGCGTCGGCGACCCGCTCGAGGACGTCCAACTCGAACTGCAACCCGACGACGGCGGCCAGGACCAGGACGCGGTTGGCGCTCGGGGACAGCCGATGCAGGCGTCGCGCGACCACCTCGCGCACGCCGTCAGGGACCCCCGCGGGTGCGGCGACGTCTGCGTCCTGGTAGTAGGTCCATCGCCCCTCACGACGGAAGACCGCCCCGGTCTCGGTGAGGTGGCGGAACAACTCGCCGACGAAAAACGGGTTGCCCGCCGTGTGGGCGTGGATGGCGCGGGCCGTGGCCCAGTCCTCCTCGCTCAGGACCCTGGCCCCGGCGGTCGCGACGAATGCGCCCACCGCCTGTTCGTCGAGGCCTGACAACATGAGCCGCTCCACTCCCGACACCCGGCGCAGGTCGGCGAGGAGGGCCGTCAATGGGTGGTCGGCGCCAGCGTCGGTGTTGCGGTACGTGCCGATGACCAGCAGCGCCGCCGTCGGGGCCGATTGGAGTAGGTGCCTGAGCAGCAGGAGCGTCGAATCGGCGGCCCAGTGCAGGTCGTCGAGGAGCAGCACCACGGGTGTCACCGACGATGCTGCGGCAAGGAGCGCGCAGACCGACTCGAAGAGGCGGAAGCGGTCCGACTCCGGGTCCGAGGGTGGTGGTGGGCGCACCTCGGGCAGGCGCCGGCCCAGGTCGGGGAGCAGTTGGAGCAGCTCCCCACGACCGGCGACCTGGGCGGCGAGATCGGGCAGCGGGCAGGTCGCGGCGAGCTGGCCCAGCGCCTCGGCGAACGGCTGGTAGGCCACAGCCACGTCCTCGTCGCAGCGCCCGTAGAGGACGCGCGCTCCCTGCCCGTGGGCACGGCGAGCCAGGGCCGCAACCAGCACGGTCTTGCCGATGCCCGGTTCCCCGCCGACCAAGACGGCCTGGCGCCGCCCACGGGCGAGGTCCAGGGTCGCGGCGAGCCGTTCGAGCTCGGTGGCGCGCCCGACGAGGAAGGCGCCCGGGGTCTCGGCCAGGGCGGGGGGGAGGGGCGGGAGGGTCGCCGGCAGAGCCGGTGCCGCGGCCGGCTCGGGGTCACCGAGCAGCCTGAGGTAGGCAGACTCCGTCGCCGCGGAGGGGTTGACCCCGAGCTCCTCGGACAGCACGCGGCGGCAGCGCTCGTAGACGCGCAGGGCGTCGCCCCGGTTGCCGGCGCCCGCGTGGGCGGCCATGAGCAGGCGGTACGCCGACTCCCTGAACGGCTCGAGGCCCACCGCTTCCTCCGCGGACGCCGCGGCGGCGGCCCAACGGCCCTGCGCCTCGGCCGCAGCGGCCAGCACCTCCAGCCCGCGGACATGCAGCCCCCGCATCTCGGCCTGGCGGCGCTCGACCCAGACCCCCGAGCCTCCGGGCAGGAACTGGCGCGATGCCAGGGCCACCACCGCGCCCGCCAGCTCGCGGGCACGAAGCGGGTCGCCCGCGCCGAGCGCGGCCTGGCCCATCTCCGCCGCCGCGGCCGCCTCCTCGACGTCCACCACCGCGTCGAGGGGGAGATGGACCCGGTACGCCCGATGCTCGCTGACGAGGGCCGTCGTCGGGTCCAGCCCGGCCGCGCTCAGCAGCGTGCGGGCCTTGAAGGCAATCCCGCGGAGGAGCTGCTCCCAGGATCGCGGCAGCTCTTCGCCCCATACCACCTCGGCCAGCTCGTCACGCGGCACCGGCCTGTGGCGCTCGCAGACCAGGAAGGCGAACGCCAGCCAGCCCAACCGGCCCAGGCCGTCATCCCGAATCGCAGTTCCGCCGACCTCGATGCCTACCCGACCCGCCAGGCTGACCCGTACGGCCATCCCGAACACGGTAGTTCCAGGACGGTCCGTACGGACGATTGCCGGAGTCGGCCCCGACGGCGGGCGGACACCTGTGCGACGACTGGCCCGAGCCCCTCCACGCGCTTTCAACAGGCCTGCACGTCGTCCGCCAACCCGGCATCCGACGCGCCCGCCGTGTCGGCCGCCTACCGGTTCGCTTCCGCTGCCGCCGGCGCCGACCTGGACGCCGAGGTGCGGCTGGCCGGCGACGCTGTGCTCGTCGCCGACCCGGCGTTCGTCGCCACCGTCCAGGGCGCCGACGACCTCCGCTCCCGCATCGACCAGGCGTCGGCCGAGGGCCTCGACGTTTCGGTGTGCCCTCGCTCGACCGAGCGGAACGGCATCGATGCCCGGCAGGTCGCCGCCATCGGCGGTCGGGCTCGACCGCTCTCCGACATCCTCGTCGAGGTGGCCGAGGGGCATTCGGTCCTGGTGCACGTACACGCTCGTCGAGGAGCTGGGCGCCAGCCCCGGCCCCGACACCGAGGCCCTGTACCTGGCCGTCCTCGCCCCCACCGGCAAGTGAACACCTCGGTGCTGATCCCTCCGCCTGGCCTGGCTATGCCGGGACGGCGCCCCGGCTCGGCACCGCCGACGGTTCTCCTCGGCGGCTGCGGACCAGGAGCAGGCCGACGGCCAAGACGACGCCCGCGGCCAGAATGCCCGTCGCCGTGCCTGCGGCGTACGTACCAGCTCGGTTGGTGGTCTTGGGGGTGGTCACGGCGTGGACGGCTGTGGTGAAGTAGTAGTCCTCGACCGGGAGCTGGATCGAGCCCCGACGTGAGTCCGACCACGAGAAGTACGTGATGTTGTCGGTGGCGGCGATCCCGGCCGGGCCCATCTGGCCGTAGTTGTCGTTGACCGTGTAGCCCTCATTCTTGTTCATCGACCGGTCGCTGATGCGCACGTTCTTGGCCCAGCTCTTCCCGCCGTCGGTGGAGTACGTGTAGTAGATGTCCCAGAAGGTCTCGGTCTTGGGGGTGGCGGTCGGGTCGAAGGCGAGGCTGGAGCGGAAGTCGATCCACGACACGTCGATGCGCCCGTTCGGCGCCACGCTGATGCCGGGGTAGTAGTGGTTCACGGTGGCCTTGTCGTCGTTGAGCTGCACGAGGGCGCCGAAGGTCTTACCTCCGTCGGTCGAGGCCTTGAAGAACACGTTGATGGGCGAGCCAGACGTGTTCCCGCTCTGGCTGAAGACGATGTAGACGTTGCTGTTCCGGGTATCGGCCGCGCCGGCCGGTGGCCATTCGCAGCCGCCGCAGTGGACCGCGCTGTCGTCGGCCACGGTGGTCTTCCACGTCTTGCCGTGGTCGGCCGACACCGACACGAACTTCTGTCCTCCGGCGCCCGGACCGCCCGGGGGCGACGTCGCCCCGAACGGCTTGCTCGGATCGGCGGGGGGCGTCTTCTCGCGGGTGATGGCGTACACCAGCCCGTTCTGGCCGACCGTGATCTCGGGGATGAAGGCGCCGAAGATCTGGCTCTGGGGGACGTCGGCCATGACGTCGACGGGCGGCCCGAACGTCTTGCCACCGTCGCTCGACGCGGCCACCACGCTGCGCAGGGGGACGTTGCCGAACAGGCCGAACGGGGGTATGCGGCTGGCGTGGCCGACCCGTGCCGCGGCGTACACGAAGTTGCTATTGGGGTCGGCCGCCGCCGTCACCAGGCTGTAGTGCTCGCCGGCCACCTCGGTCGAGCCGTCGGCGCTGGTGAACTTGTGGTCGGTCTCGCCCTTGTGGATGATCGTGAAGTCCCACGTGCTGCCCAGGTCGGCGCTGTGCGCCGCGTAGAGGTCGTTGACGTCCTGCTGGCCGCCGAGGTTGTCGGCCGCGGACACGAGCACGACCGATCCGTCCTGGGCGAAGGCCGCGCCCAGGAACGGCCCGAGGTCCGACCGTACGCAGGTCGCGTACTGCGCCGGCTTGGCCACGCCCTTGCCCTGGGCCCAGGTCCGGCCCCCGTCGCGGCTCACGAAGATCCCGCACCACGCGGCGGTGTAGTTAGCGCCGGCGATGACCAGGATGTTGGGGTCCTGGGGGTCGACCAGCATCTGCGGCTGGTTCCACGCCCGGCCCGGGAGGTCGTCGGTGCTCACCTGGACCGACGGGTAGATCTGGGGTGCGGCCAGGGGGGTGGTCTGGCTGGCGCCCACGCCCGACGCG
Source organism: Acidimicrobiia bacterium (assembly GCA_023265045.1). Classification (GTDB taxonomy): domain Bacteria; phylum Actinomycetota; class Acidimicrobiia; order Acidimicrobiales; family AC-14; genus JAHFUQ01. Next base: position 1,579 of record JAHFUQ010000155.1, on the reverse strand, counting down.
CCCATCCCGGCGGTGACCAGCAGCATCCCGGTGACGACCGCCAGCTGGGCCCGCCTTCGCGCCGACCGACAGGACAGGAACGGCCTCACGTGCATGCGCTCTCCCCCACTGCGACGCGCGGCCTGGCGGCCGCATAACCGAATTGTTGCGTCGCCCGTCGGTGGTGTCAACGCGCTCCGGCGACGGAGCTCGGGATCACGGCGCGGCGTCGACGGCGTCGGCCGCGGCCGGGTTGGCGTCCGTCGCCGTCGCCGTCGCCGCGGGAGCCGAGAACCCCTTCCGTTCCATGACGCCCCAGTCGGTCCGACCCATGAGGAACTTGCGTAGCCCCCAGAGCCCGCCACACCACCGTGAGCTGGCGGAAGCCGAAGTTCTCGAGCTCGACCGCCACAACCACGTCCGGACCCGCAACCAGCGTCTCGCCGCCATTCACACGCTCTTCGACTACATCGCCACCCGCTCACCGGAGATGCTCGGCACCTGCCAGCGGGTCGCCGCCATCCCCATGAAGCGCGCCGCGCCGGCCGAGACCCGGTTCCTGGAGCGCGACGAGGTCGAAGGGCTGCTGCGGCAGCTCCCAAGGGACGGCCGCCTTGGCCTCCGGGACCGAGCCTTGGTGCTGTTCCTCTACAACACCGGGGCTCGGGCCCAGGAGGTGGCCGACGTGCGCGTCGAGCACCTCGACCTCGGCGAGCACCCGATCGTGCGCCTGCACGGCAAGGGTGACAAGTGGCGGACGTGTCCGCTGTGGCGCCAGACCGCGGAGCTGCTGGGGTCCCTGCTCGGGCCCAAGCCCCTGCCGCAGGCGCCGGTGTTCGCGTCCAACGGCCACGCCCTCACGCGTTCGGGCATCTACAAGGTCGTCCGACGCCACGCGTCGAGCCTGGACGACCCCCGCTCCGGCCGCAGGGTCAGCCCACACGTCTTTCGCCACACCGCCGCCGTCCACCTGCTCGAGGCCGGCGTCGAGGTCAACGTGATCCGCGGCTGGCTCGGCCACGCCGACCTGACCACCACCAACCGCTACGCCGAGATCAACACCAGGGCCAAGCTCGACGCCCTCCGGGCCACCGAGCCGCCGGGTTCTTCGGCGGCACACCGCGTCACGCCCGTTTGGCGGTCCGACCAGGCGTTGCTCGACTGGCTCGCCTCGCTCTGAGCGTTATGTACCCGCGACCAGCTCCATCGGGCCGTTCGCCGCCGTGATCACGCCGTCGCCGCGTCCCCGGCCACATAACGCGCTCGGGAACAGAAGCCCGATTATGTGCCGCGGCACATAATCGGGGTACGACCAGGTCCGGGGGGTCGCCGGCCAACGCCTCGGTCAGCGCGGCCCCGCTCGCGGCCACCGTGACGTCGTAACCCTCGTCCCGTAGGAGCACGGAGGCGACGATCCCGATCATCGGGTCGTCGTCGCACACCACTGCTCGTCGCTGGCCCGTCATGAGCGCCGGGCAGTCTGCCACGGCGTCCGGTCTGGCTCGGGCGCCGGAGCGGCGAAGGTGCCCCGGACGGCGAGCCACGCGGCGAGGGGGAGGGCCAAGAGGTGGAAGGCGAAGCGGTCGAACTCGATGCGGAA
>JAHFUQ010000154.1 GCA_023265045.1 Acidimicrobiia bacterium | reverse complement strand
GCCGACGAGTGGTTCTCCGTCGCCGCCGACGCCCACGAGGACATCGGCGCCGAGCCGCTGCTGGCCCGGACCCTGCTCGAGTGGGGCCGCACCCTGATGGGCCACGACGACTCCCGCGGCCACCGCTACACCGACCACGGCGTCGGGATCGCCGACCGCCTGCACCTCGTCGGGCTGGCGAACCTGTCGCGGTCACCGGCGCTGGCGTCGTAGCGGTTAGGGCCTCAGGGCCGGTACACCGAGGCTCGCCACTCCCCCGTCAGGGGGATGTTCGAGAGTAGGGCCGCGGCCCGCAACAACCAGCTCACGACGTCAATGTGAGCGACGCCGGGCGGGACGGCGAGCACCAGGCCCTTCTTGGAGTAGTCCTGCAGCACGACCCAGCCGTCGGGCACGTCCACCTTGAGCTTCGCCCGGGGGCCGGACGGGTGGAGGATGCCGATGGTCGTGGGCTCGGTGCGGCCCTTGCGCACCTCGCCCGGCGTCCAGGTGACGAAGGGCACGTCGGGGCCCCGGGACGAGAACAACCCGAACAGCCCGCTCCTCGGCGCGGGCGCGTCCTCGACGTGCACCGCCGGCTCGAGGTTGATCCAGCCCGTGTGGGACTCGGCCATCTCCTCCATAACCGGAATCAAACGCCGGACGTCGTCGCGCGAGAACTCGATGTACTCCGGATCGTTCACACCGGCGGGGGGGGCTGGTAGCCGACCGGGCCGATCCGGCCGAGCATCCACGCCGCCACCTCGTCCACCCGTAGGCGCAGGAAGCCGCCGGTGCTGGGCACGGCCCGGCCGTCGGCGCCGATGACGTGGGCGTCGCGCAGGTGAAGGAAGGCCGGCAGCGGCGGGTCGTCCGCCAGCTCGCCGGCCGCCTCCCGCTCGGAATCTGACGGGTAGACCGACGCCCCCACCATGCGGATGACGTCGCCGAAGCCCTCGGCCGCGCCGGCCTGGTCGAGCGAGCGGGCCAGGCCCTCGAACCACGAACGGGCGCCGATGAGCTGTCCCGTCACCCACGACCCGCCCACCACCAGCGAGATACCGAGCTCGTCGAGCGACGCCTGGTTGGCCAGGTTGACGAACGACGCCAGCATCAGGTCGCGATACGGGTCGTCGGGGCTGGCGGGCACGCCGAAACCCTATGCGCCGTCGAAGCGGAAGACGCCGCCCCCCAGCGTGAGCAGGTACAGCTCGCCGGCCGCGTCCTCCCCGAAGGAGGAGATGGTGAACCTCGTGCCGCCGCCGTTGCGGTCGGCGGACTCGCCGGTCAGGCTCAGCTCGGCCTGCCCGGTGAGCTTGCCGCCGGACTGGGTCAGCCCCCAGATCTTCCCGGTGCAGGCGTCGCCGTAGACGTACACGCCCTGCAGCGACGGCGCCTTGGCCCCCCGGTAGACGAAGCCCCCGGTGACCGAGCAGCCCTGGTCGTGGCCGTACTCGAAGATCGGCAGCACCGCGCCGGCGGGGTTGTCGCCCTTGAACCGGTGCGTGCCTTCGAGCAGGCTCCAGCCGTAGTTGGCCCCCCCGGGGGCGCCGGCGGCGAGGACGTCGACCTCCTCCCACTTGTCCTGGCCCACGTCGGCGACCCAGAAGTCGTGCGTGGCCCGGTCCCACGAGAAGCGCCACGGGTTGCGCAGCCCGTAGGCCCAGATCTCGGCCATGGCGCCGGACCGCTCGAGGAAGGGGTTGTCGCCCGGGATGGAGTAGGGCTTGCCGGCGGGGCCGGGGGCCGGGTCGATGCGCAGGATCTTGCCGAGGAGCGTGCCCAGGTTCTGGGCCCGGTTGCCGGGGTCGCCGCCGCTGCCGCCGTCGCCCAGGCCGACGTACAGCTTGCCGTCGGGTCCGAAGACGACCTCGCCGCCGTTGTGGTTGGCGAAGGGCTGGTCGACGAACAGCAGGTTGCGGGCGCTGGCGGGGTCGGCCACGCGCAGCGCCTCCTTGAAGAGGTACTCGACCACCATGGTGTCGCCGCTGCGGTCGGTGTAGTCGACGTACAACTTGGACCCCTCGGCGTTGAAGGTGAGGCCCAGCAGGCCCTGCTCGCTGCCCGTCGAGACCTGGGCGGACAGGTCCAGGACGGGGGTGGCCGCGGGGGCCGCTGGGTTCGCGGTCTGGCCCTGGGGGACGTAGCGGACGCGGCCCGTCTTCTCGGCCACGTAGACGCCGTCGTCCTTGGGCCGCACCGCCATGGCGGTGGGGCTGTCCACCGCGGCGACCTTGACCAGCCTGGCCGTAACCTTCGACGGGTCGAGGGGCGCCGCCGTCGACGCCGTCGACGCCGGCGTGGTCGTGGCCGTCTTGTCACTGCTGCACGCGGCCAACACCAGGAGCAGAACCACAAGTCCGCGTCTCATCGCAGCGGCCGCACCAGGCCCTCCTGTACGACCGAGACGACCAGTTCGCCGGTGGCGGCGGCGAAGATCGAGCCCCGGGCGAAGGCGCGGGCGCCGTGGCTGACGGGACTGTCCTGGTCGTAGAGCAGCCAGTCGTCGGCTCGGAACGGGCGGTGGAACCACATGGCGTGGTCGAGGCTGGCGAGCATGATCCGGCCCGGCGCGGTCTCGATGCTGAGGCCGTGGGGCGAGAGGGTGGTGTCGAGCAGGGTGAGGTCGGACGCGTACGCGACCACGCACGCGTGCAGGAGGGGGTCGTCGGGCAGGCGCCCGTCGGCCCGGAACCACACCCGGGCGCACCCGGTCGGCTGGCCGGGGGCGGGCCGCATGTCGATGGCCCTGGGATCCTCGCCGTCACGTGGTCGGTCGGGCAGGGGCGTGTCGGGCATTGCGGCCTGGTGCTCGGGCCCCGGCTCGTCGACGTGGAACGACGCCGAGAGGTTGAAGATGGCGCGGCCGTGCTGGATGGCGACCACCCGGCGGGTGGTGAACGACCGGCCGTCGCGGATGCGGTCGACGTCGAAGATGATCGGGACCGACGGGTCGCCCGGCCGCAGGAAATAGGCGTGCAACGAATGGACGGCGCCCCGGTCGACGGTGCGGCCCGCGGCCACCAGCGCCTGCCCGGCCACCTGGCCCCCGAACACCCGCTGGCGGTGGTCGTCGGGGCTGACGCCCCGGAACAGGTTGACCTCGAGGGGCTCCAGGTCCAGCAGGTCGACCAGCGCGTCGAGGGCCTTGGACACCAGGCCATGTTGCCAGGCGTCCTGAGCGAACCGGTGACGGTTGGGCGCGCCGCAACGCGCCCAGGCGTCACCAGTTCGATTCGCTCCGAACCGGTGACGCGTTTTGCGCCGTGCCTGGCGGCGAACTGACGCCGGCCCGCATCGCCGCCCACTACGCGGCCCGCTGACCCGCGACGCACCCTTTAGTCGGGGTGTGGGGCGGAGGGAGGGGAAACTCCCTCGGCTCGCCCTTTCGCGACCAGGGCGGCGTGGACCTTCTCGAGAAGGGTCTGCTCCGTGAACGGCTTCTGGAGCAGGTCGACCCCCTCGTCGATGACACGGTACGCCGGTCCCAGCACGTCGCCGCTGTAGCCGGACATGAACAGCACGGAAACGCCGGGTCGACGCTCTCGAACGTGACCCGCCAGTGCGAGGCCCGACATCTGGGGCATGACGGAGTCGGTGATGAGGAGCTGAAAGTCGTGGTCGGTAGCCATTGACAGCGCCGCCGCGGGTGTCGGAGCTTCCAGGACGGCGTAGCCGTGCCGCCGCAGGATTCGCGCCGCAACCCCCAAAATTGCCGGTTCGTCATCCACGACGATGATCGTTTCGCCCTGGCCGGAGACAGAGCCCCCGGAGGGGTGGGGCCCGGTCGTCCCGGTCGACGACCCAACCGCGGGAAGAAAGACGCGAAACGTCGACCCGATCCCTTCCTCGGAGTAGAGGCTGACGGTCCCGCCCGCCTCCGTGAGGATGCCATGAATGGTGGCCAGCCCCAGCCCCGTCCCCTTGCCCTTGGGCTTGGTCGTGAAGAACGGCTCGAAGGCCCGAGCGACCACCGCTTGGCTCATGCCGACGCCCGTGTCGCTCACCGTGAGTTGGACGTACCGGCCCGGTTCGACCCCGGGATGAAGGCGGGCGAACTCGCGGTCGAGCTCGGCGGCCTCGGTCTCGATGACCAGCGTGCCCCCGTCGGGCATGGCGTCGCGTGCGTTGATGGCCAGATTGAGCAGCACCTGTTCCACCTGACCACGGTCGGCGCGGATCGGCGGCAGGTCGGCGGCAAAGTGAACCACGAGATCGACGTGCTCACCGATGCTGCGCGTCAACAGGTTCCGCACCTCGGCCACCACCTCGTTGAGGTCGAGGGTCCTGAGCTCGACGGTCTCGCGCTTGGCGAAGATGAGGAGCTGTCGCGTCAGCGCCATGGCTCGCTCTGCGGCAATACGGATCTCCTCCACGTCGGCGCGCAGGGCGTCGTTGGAGGAGACCTCTTCGGCGACGAAGGTGGCGTAGTTGAGGATGACGGCCAAGAGGTTGTTGAAGTCATGGGCGATCCCGCCCGCGAGTTGCCCGAGGCTCTCCAGGCGCTCGGACTGGTGTACGCGGCGTTCGACCTCGGCCCGCGCCGCATCGAGCCGCCGCCGCTCGAACGCCGCGCCGAGGGCGTTGGCCAGGCCGCCGGCAAACGCCAGATCGATTTCCGAGAACGCTACGGGTCGGTCGGCGCGCACCGAAAGCGTCCCCCAGGCCCCTGATCCGGCCGGGATCGGTACAGCGATGAGGCTCCCCCCGGCAAGGCCGAAAGGAGGTGACTCGAGGCGCGCGTCGCGGCGCAGGTCTGGGAAGATGACCGACGTCCCGTCCGTGGCCACTTGGACAATGGGTACGAAGGCCGGCATCGGGCTGGCCCGCCGGTTGCAGAACGCCCGTGGCACGAGGGTGTGGTCGTCGGCGAGCATGGCGAGGCTGGCGTCGTCAGCCTCCAACCCATCTGCCGCCAGATCGACGGCAAGCTGCAGCAGCGCGTCCTCCTCGATGTCGCCCAACGCCGCCAGGCTCAGCCGCGCCACTCCCTCTTGCTGCGCGATCCGCCGACGTTCCGCGGCTCGTGCCGCGGGCGCGGCGTCCAGGTCGGAGGCGACGCCCAGGACACCCTCGACCTGCCCGTCGACGATGAGCGGCTGGACACGTACCCGCAGCTCGCGGCCGTCGACAACCCGGTTGTACTCGACCGTCTCGCCGGCGAGCGCGCGCAGGTGGGCGTCGAGCGCCGGGCTGGACTGCTCGCTCGGGCCGTAGATGTCGGCCAGCGTCCGACCGACGATCTCGCTCCAGCCCGGAGGCGGGCCGAAGCCTCCCATGCCTGCGGTGAAGCGCAGATCCCGGTCTACGGTCCAGGCGAGGCCGGGAAACATCGTAACCAACCGGTCCAACGCGCTGCGGTTTGGCTCGGCGCCACCCACCGCCTAGAAGCTTACCGAACGGGACTTCGCCCCGTCGGAGCGCCCGTCGCAGGAATGACGCGCGACGGCCGGCAGGTCGATGTCGAGCGTGATTCTCCGGTCCTACGGCGACGGCCGGCGGCCGCGGGGCGGCCGACGAGGGCGCGTTCGCGTCTACGCGCCGCCCGTCGGGTGGACACGGGTGGCCGGGATGATCCCCTCCCGGGACGCGATCGCGATGGCCTCGAGCTTCGAATGGGCGTCCAGCTTCCTGAGCACGCTCTGCACATGGTTGCGCAGCGTGTTCAGGCTGACGTTCAGCTCGCGGGCGATCGCCTTGTTGGGCGCCCCGCCGGCCACGAGGCCGAGCACCTGGACCTCCCGGGTCGTAAGGGACCTGGCCAGGCCACGCTGGGTCGTCGGCAACTGGGCCAGCAGCCGGGGGACGTCCCTCAGCTCGAACGGGATCTCGCCGTCGTGGGCGTCGCGGATCGCCTGCCCCAGCTTGTCAACCGTCTCGACCTTCGTGACGAAACCGCAGCACCCGGCGCTGATGGCCCGCACCAACGCCTGCGAGTCGGTGCGCCCGGTGAGCATCACGATCTTCATCTCGGGCCGCTCCGCCCGGATGAGCTCGGTGGCCTCGGCGCCGTCGCCGTCGGGGAGTTGCATGTCCATGAGCACGACGTCGGGCTCGTAGGCGCCGACGGCCTGGCGCGCTTCTGCCACCGACCGGGCGCGCCCGACGACGGTCATGTCGGGCTGCGCCGCCAGGAGCCGGGCCAGGCTCTCGACGAACAGCTCTTCGTCGTCGACGATCAGCACGCGGATCCGCGCGTCGACGACGTCGGGATGTTCGCGGCGGATCGCCGCGATGTGGTCGAACGCGCCGACGAAAGCGTTGAACAGGCGGGGCTCGAACTGGCGTCCGCGCAGCTCCGCCATCATGCGGAGGGCGTCCTTGGTCGAGTGCGCGGGGCGGTAGACGCGGTCGCTGGTGAGCGCGTCGAACACCTCGACGACCGCGACAATGCGAGCTTCCTCCGGGATCTCGTCGCCCTGGCGCCCGCGTGGGTAGCCGCCTCCGTCCCACCACTCGTGGTGACCGAGGGCGATCTCGGCGGCCATCCGCAGCACGTCGGCGCCCCCGCTGCTGAGGAGCTGGTGACCGAGACGGGCGTGGCGCTGCATGATGGCGCGCTCGTCGTCCGTCAGCGGCCCGGCCTTGAGCAGCACCGCGTCGGGCACCCCGATCTTGCCCACGTCGTGCAGCGGAGCGGCCTTGCGCAGAGCCTCCAGGCGCGCCGGCGCCAGGCTCACCTCCCGGCCGAGGGCCTCCGCGTACCGGCCCACCCTCTCGAGGTGGCCGGCGGTCTCGTCGTTCCGGGCCGCGATCGCCCGTGACAGGCGCGTCGCCGCGTCGTCGCCCGGTGGGTCGTCGTCCGGTTCGCGGTCGCGGCCCGAGTCGACCCGCACCAGCAACGGACCGACGGCGCGCAGGCCCCGGATCGTGCTCTCCAGGCCCGCCACATAGAGCTGCTGCGAGAACTCGAGCTCCCGCCGACGCAGCGCGCCGGCCACGCTGATGAGGATCTCGCTGGCCTGGAAAGGCTTGACGACATAGCCGTACGCGCCGATCTCGAACGCCAGGGCGGCCACGCCAGGGTCCTCCACGCCGGTGACCATGACCACCGCGACGTCGGGGTGGTCGGCGGCGAGCTGCCTGAGCAGGTCGATCCCTGACTCGCCGGGGAGGCCGATGTCCACCAGCGCCGCGTCGAAGTCAAGGTCCTCGACGAGCCGCCTTGCCTCGGCCACATCCTGCGCCTCGACGCACTCGTAACTCGCCCCGCTCAGAATCCGGACAAGGGGGGCCCGGAAGGCCTGATCCTCGTCGACGACCAGCAGCCGGGCGCGGTGGGACGACGGATTCACCCACGCTGTTGCTACTCGAAGCTCACGCCGCCGCGTGTGGGCGAGATGTCATTCCGCGCCGGACGATATGGCTATTCTGGACGGGTGGCTCGACCGGGCTGGTCGGCGGTTGGCGCGGGCACCCGGCTGGGTTGGCAAGAGCGCGCGCGCGCGGGGCTCGGTGTCAACGGTACGGGGTGCTTTCCCCCGGGTATGGCGCGTAGACACGGACGCGCCCTAAGCGCGAGAATTATGCAACAGCAGACTTGCAGATTCCACGAGGCATCGGCATGCAGAGTCCGATGGCGCGTTCGTTTGGGGGCCTGATCATGAGTTCCGCGTTGGATTGGCATCCGCTGATCAGCCGGAATGGGGGTAATCGACGGTCCGAGCGACATCTCGGGCGTCGAAGTGTCGGGCAAAAAGGGCAGTCTACTCCGGTTCACACGCGCCTGGCGAGCGCGGCATGGCCGGCCTGAGCTCGGTTCCGCGACGGGTTCGGGAGCTTCGCCCGGGCCGGCTCGCTGATCCCGATCTGGCTTGCCTACGGCACGACGACGACGACCAACGCAACCGCTGGCTCGGCGCGTGGCGCTCGGCGGTGCGGTACTGCCTTCGGCCGGTGGGGCTCCTCGAACTCCCGGGGACCCGGGTCATCGAGGTGAGCGCGGCGGCTGCGGAGCTGTTCGGGGCCGCCCGCGGCGGCGCCTTTGACCTGCTCGACGTGGCCGACAACCCTCAGAACGTGGCATTGACGGCCCAAGCGCTCAGCTGCG
>JAHFUQ010000310.1 GCA_023265045.1 Acidimicrobiia bacterium | reverse complement strand
CCGACGGGCGCCACGTCAGGGTTGACCTCCGCAACCGCGTCGAGGGCCTTGAGCATGGCGGCGCCGATGGCCGTACCCCGCCCCGTCGTGAGACCGTTGATGGCCTTCACGAGGGCGTCGTGGTCGGTGGTGGGGGCGACCGCGAGCTGGGCGAACCCCGAGAAAACGACAAGGCCCATCCGCACGCCCTTGGGCTGGCTCTCCACGAACTCACGGGCCGCCTGCTGGGCGACGCTCATCCGGTTGGGGTCGACATCGGACGCGCACATCGACCTCGAAACGTCCAGGGCGAGGATGATCGACGTCCGCCCGATGGACACGTCCCGCACCATCTGGGGCCGGGCCGACGCGACGGACAGCACCCCCAGGCTGCCGAGCAGCATCGCCACGGGGAGGTGCCGCTTCCACCGTGACCGGACGGGCACGACCGACCGCAGCAGGGCAACGCTGGAGTAGCTGACTGCCTGCCTGCGCCGGCGCCGCATCGTGAGGAGGTAGACGCCGAGCACCGCGGGGATGGCGAGGGCGAGGAGTAGGGCGAACGGCCAGGTGAACGTCACGTCACACCACCCGCCCAAACCACAGCACCGAGAGGATGGCGCCGGCCATCAGCAGGACCGCGCCCGCCGCGGAGAACAGGCCGCTGACCTCGGTGTGCTTGGAGACGACTCTGAACCGGAGGTCGATGGACTTGGAGATCTCGGCCAGGCCCGCCTTGTCCGCGCTGTTCCCGTCGAAGTAGGACCCGTCGGTCTTCGAGGCCACCTCCTCCAGCAGGTCGCGGTTGAGCGCCGTCGCCACGCTGAAGCCGTCGATCTGCACGACCGTGCCCGCCTCCGTGCCCAGCCCGATGGTGTAGACGCGGACGCCGGCCACCGACGCCACGTCGGCCACGGCCACGGGATCGGGCGGGCTCGTCTCCTCGCCGTCGGAGAGCACTACGACGGTGGCCGAGCCGAAATAGCCGATGTCGACTGTCGCCGAGTCGCTTGCCAGCGCCTGGGCGTCGATGGTCACCGGCTTGCCGGCGATGGCGCTGAGGGAGGCGACAAGGGCCTGGCCCACCGAGGTGCCGCCCTGGGGCGTGAGGCGGTCGATCGCCTTCACGACGTCCTCATGCACGTTCGTAGGCGACTGCACGGCGACCGCGCCGTCCCCGAACGCCACGACGCCGATCTTGACCGCGGGCGGCTGGCGGGCGACGAAGGCCTTGGCGACGAGCTTGGCCGCATCGAGGCGGGTCGGCTTCACGTCGTCGGCCCGCATGCTGTTGGACACGTCGATGGCGAGGATGACCGTGCCCTCCCGCTCCGGTGTCTTGATCGAGGTCATGGGCCGGGCCACGCCGACGACGAGGACGGTCAACGCCAGCGTGAACAGGGCGAACGGCACGTGCCGGCGCACCCGCATCCGCGATGACGAGGCGGCGGCCACCAACCCCTGCTTCGCCAACACCGCGGCGCGCCGGGTGCGGCGACGGCGCGACGAGACGTAGGCCGCGACCATGGCCGGGATCACCACCAGCAGCCCGAGGGCCCACGGCGCGCCGAACGTCATCGCCGCTTCTTGCGCGACTCGGTGATGCGGACGAACGCCGCCACCAGGTCGTCCTCGGTGGAGATGACGTGGAGGTCGACGCCGGCCTTGCGCGCCGCGTCACTGACAGCCTGCTGGCGGGCCTCGCCCGCGTCGCGGAGCCGGCGGCGGAACTCGGGATCGCTCGAGTCCACCATGATCTGCTCGCCCGTCTCCGCGTCCTGCACGATCAGCAGGCCGGCGTCGGGGAGGTCGAACTCGCGCCGGTCGACCAGCCTCACGGCCACGACCTCGTGGCGCTCGGTGAGCCGCAGCAGCGACTGCTCCCAACCCGGCTCGCTGATGAAGTCGGAGACGAGCACGACCAGCGACCGGCGCCGGATCACCCGGTGCGCGGTGTCCAGCAACGTGCGCAGATCGGTGACGTGGCCCCGCGCGGTGACGGGCCGGAGGAGCTCGCGGATCAGGGCCAGGACCTGGTTCCGACCCTGGCGGGGCGGGATGGTGCTCGCCGTGTCGTTGTCGTAAACGACGGCGCCGACCCGGTTGCCGCCCCGGACGACGAGCTGCGCCAGCGTCCCCGCCACCTCGCAGAGCAGGTGCTCCTTGGTGCGGTCAATGGGCCCGAACCCCATCCACGGCGAGTGGTCGAGCAGCAGCCACGCC
>JAHFUQ010000309.1 GCA_023265045.1 Acidimicrobiia bacterium | reverse complement strand
GGGCCAGGGCCGACTCGTGCGGCCCGTCGGCGACACCGTCGATGAAGGACTTGTCGACTTTGAGGATGTCGATCGGGAACTGGCGCAGGTAGCCGAGCGACGAGTAGCCGGTGCCGAAGTCGTCGATGGCGATGCGCACGCCCAGCTCGCGCAGCTCGCCCAGCCGCTGGCTCGTGGTCGCGGTGTCCTCCATCAGCACGCTCTCGGTGATCTCCAGCACCAGATGCTCCGGTGCGAACCCGGAGCTGAGCAGGGCGTGCGCCACCTCCTCGGCCCACTGGGGCTGCTGGAACTGGCGAGCCGACACGTTCACGCTGACCCGGAGCCGCTCGTGGCCTCCGCCTTTGCGCTGCCACGCCGAGCCTTGGCGGCACGCCTCCTCGAGGACCCAGCGCCCGAGGGGGACGATCAGCCCGCTCTCCTCGGCCGTCCCGATGAACTGGTACGGCGCGAGAAGTCCGCGCGCCGGGTGCTGCCACCGCACCAGCGCCTCGACGCCCGAAACCCCGCCCGTCGTCAGGTCGACGATGGGCTGGTAGTGCAGCCGGAGCTGGCCGTCGCCGACCCCAACCCGCAGGTCCTGCTCCAGCGCCAAGCGCTCGTGCTCGTCGGCGCGCATCGACTCGTCGTAGACGGCCCAGTGCCCGGGTCCGCGCTGGCGTGCCTGCTCCATGGCAACCTCGGCATTGCGCAGCAGAGCGGCGGCCTGGTGCCCGTCGGCCGCCAGCGCCGCGCCCACGCTGGCCGACACGACCACGTCGACGCCCCCCAACCGGAACGGCCGAGCGAACGCGCCGCTGACCCGCTCGCCGAAGGCGCGGACCTCGGACAGCTCGGAGACGTCCTCGCACAACATGGCGAACCCGTCCGATCCGATGCGGGCCACCGTGTCGTCCGGCCGCAGCGCCTCGGCGACGCGGCGCGCCACCGCCACCAGCAGTTCGTCGCCCGCCTGGTGCCCGAAGCCGTCGTTGACGACCTTGAAGCGATCGATGTCGAGCACGAGCACGGCGACGCTCGATCCCCGCCGGGCGGCGAGGGCGAGCGCATGCTCCGACCGATCGTGGAGCAGAGCCCGGTTCGGGAGCCCGGTCAGGCCGTCGTGGAGAGCTCGCTGGTTGGCAGCCTCGGCGAGCGCGGCGCTGGCCCGCGCCCGCTCGACCACCCGAGCTAGGTGGCGGGTGATGTCGGCCATCAGGACGTTCACGCCCTCGTCCGGCTGGGCGGCGCCGTCGAAGTCGAGGACCGCCACCACGTCAGCCCCGACGACCAGGGGGAACGCGCACGCGCCGTCGACCCATGCAGCCGCGCCGGTAGCCAGGGCCCGACTCGCCGCCGCCGCCGCCGATGACGACGACGAGGGCGACGGATCACCGGGGCGGGAAAGCCTCCCTCCGGTCCAACCGGTGTAGGCACACACCTCGGCCATGGCGACGGCCACCGCCTCCTCCAAGGTGGCCGCTTGGTTGGCCGCCGACGCCGTGCGCTCCAGCAGCGTCAGCCGCGCCACCTCGTCGATCAAGTGGGAATGTGCGGGAACCGACATACGACTTCCCAGGATGCCGCAACCGGGCGGCCACGGCCACGTCGGGGTCAAGCCACGTCTGCTTCCCGCAGGCACGGGTCGTTGCACGCATGGGACAGGTTCGGCTGGAAAACGACCCGGACGGGCGTTGATCGGCGCACGAGTGCGAACGCGGTGAAGCCTCCGGCGACGGCCAGGCCGGCGGCGATACGCAGGGCGCGCGCCACGCCGGCGTGGAATCCTGGGCCGCCGGGATCGACGCCGCCCAGCCCGGCGACGGCAGGCAGGAGCGCGACCGCCAGCAACCCGCCCACGCGGGCGACGGCGTTGTTGAACCCGGACGCCACCCCCACGTGGCCCTCGTCCACGGCGGCCATGACCGCCGCGGTCAGGGGCGCGACGGTGCACGCCAGCCCCAGGCCGAGCACGACGACGGCCGGGAGCACCGAGGTGACATACGGGTCGCCGGGACTGATGAAGCTGGCGAGGAACAGCCCCAACCCCGCCACGATGGGCCCGGCTGTCATCGGCAGCCGCGGGCCCGTGCGCTGGGCCAGCCGGCCCGCCCGCGCCGACAAGGCGAGGACCACGACCGTGATCGGCAGCAGCGATGAGCCCGCCTCCAGCGCCGAATAGCCGAGCACCCGCTGCAATTCGACGGCGATGAGGAACAGCGCGCC
>JAHFUQ010000153.1 GCA_023265045.1 Acidimicrobiia bacterium | reverse complement strand
TGAGCTTCCTGAGAACGGGCCGGGCCGGGACTGAGACCCCGGAAGCGGGCCAGCCGGAGGCTGTTGGTGACCACCGAGACGCTGGAGAAGGCCATCGCCGCGCCGGCGATGACCGGGTTGAGCAGGCCGGCGGCGGCGAGCGGGATCAACAGCACGTTGTACCCGAACGCCCACCCCAGGTTTTGCAAGATCGTGCGGAACGTGCGCCGGGCGAGCAGCACGGCGGTGGCGACACCGCGGAGGTCGCCCGAGAGCAGGGTGATGTCGGACGATTCGATGGCGACGTCGGTGCCGGTGCCGATGGCGATCCCGAGGTCGGCCTGCACCAGGGCGGGGGCGTCGTTCACGCCGTCGCCGACCATGGCCACGACCCGCCCGTCGGTCTGGAGGCGGCGGACCTCGTCCGCCTTCTCCGCTGGCAGCACCTCGGCCAGCACCTGTTCGATGCCCACCTCGGCGGCGATGGACTGGGCGGTGCGGCGGTTGTCGCCGGTGATCATCACCACGTCGACCCCGAGGCCGCGCAATGCCGCCACGGTCTGGCGCGCTTCGTCCTTCACCGTGTCGGCCACCGCGATGACGCCCTGCACCGATCCTTCCTTACCCACGTACACGACGGTTTTCCCCGCCGCCTCCAGCTCGTCGGCGGTGAGGTGGAGCGACTCAGGGACGGCCAGGTTCAGGTCGTCCACGAGCCAGCGCCGCCCGACCACCACCGGCTCGCCGTCCACGACCGCCTGCACGCCCTGGCCCGCCAGCGCCCGGAACCCGCTGGCGGGCAGGAGCATCACGCCCCGCTCGCGCGCCGCGGCCACGATCGCCCGCCCGACCGGGTGCTCAGAGCCTTCCTCGGCCGACGCGGCCCACAGCAGGATCTGGTTGGGGTCGGTGGCGGCCGCCGCCGCGTGCACGTCGAGCACGGCCATCTCGCCCCGGGTGATGGTGCCGGTCTTGTCGAACACGACCGTGTCCACCCGCTTGGACCGCTCCAGCACCTCGCCGCCTTTGATGAGGATGCCCATGGCCGCGCCCCGGCCGGTGCCGACCAGGATGGCCGTGGGGGTGGCCAGGCCGAGGGCGCAGGGGCAGGCGATGATCAGCACCGCCACCGCCGCCTCGAGGCCGTGCGCCGGCTCGCCGACCACCAGCCACCACACGCCGAACGAGACCAGGGCGATCGTCAGCACGGCGGGCACGAACACCCCGGCGATCCGATCGGCGAGGCGCTGGACCGGCGCCCGGTTTCCCTGGGCCTCCTCCACCAGCTTGACGATCTGGGCCAGGGCGGTGTCGGCGCCGATCGCGGTGGCGCGCATCGTCAACACGCCCGACGTGTTCAGCGTGCCGCCCACGACCCAGTCGCCCGGGCGCTTGTCCACCGGCGCCGACTCGCCCGTGAGCATCGACTCGTCCACCGTCGACTCCCCGGCCACGACCTCCCCGTCGACGGGGACCTTGTCCCAAGGGCGCACCCGCAGCAGGTTGCCGACCCGGACGTCCTCGACGGGCACCCGCCGCTCGCCTCCTCCACTGACCGAACTGGCCGGGTCGACCAGCGTCGCCTCCTTGGCGCCCCGTTCCAACAGGGCCTTGATCGACCGCGACGCCCGCCCCTTGGCCCGGGACTCGAAGTACCGGCCGAGCAACAGGAAGGCAATGATCACCGAGGCGCTGTCGAAGTAGTGCTCGGCGTGGTGCGTGCCCAACGCGACCTGGTAGGCCGAGTAGAAGAAGGCCGCCAGGGTGCCCATGGCGATGAGGGTGTCCATGTTGGCCGTCCCCCGGCGGGCCCGGACGGCGGCCTGCTGGAGGAAGGGGTAGCCGGCGCCGAACAGCACCGGGATGGTCAGGGCGAACGCCCACCACCGCGCCCACTCCTCGTGCATGTAACCCATGGACAGGATCAACACGGCGATGGCCAGGGGCCAGGCGACGATGACCCGGCGCAACCACCGCACCTGCATCTGCGCCTCGTGGTCCTCGGCCGCCTCGGTGCGGTGCTTGGCCTTCGGGGCCGGCGCCAGGCCGTAACCGATCTTGGCCGTGGCGGCGACGAGGTCCTCGACCGACACCGCGGCGGGGTCGTAGCGGACAGTGGCCTTCTCGGTGGCCAGGTTGACGTTCGCTTCCTCCACCCCGGCCAGCTTGGCCAGGGTGCGCTGGACCCGGGCCGCGCACGACCCGCACGTCATCCCGCTGACGGCGAGCTCGACCTCGCGCACGTCGCGGCTCATTCGACGGCGGCGGGGCCGGTGGCGACGCGGTCGTACCGCAGCGCCTCCATGAGCTCGTCCACGATCTCGTCGATCCGCCCCGCCTGCATGGCTGCGGCCACGCACGTCTCGAGGTGGTTGCGGAGCACGAGCCGGCTGGCCCGCTCCAGGGACCCCTGCACGGCCGACAGCTGCTTCATGATGTCGGGGCAGTACTGGTCCTCCTCGACCATGCGGATGACGCCCACCAGGTGGCCGCGCGCCGTCTTCAACCGGTTCAGAACCGAGCTCTGGTGCTGGGGTTTCACCCTGACATCCTACCCCACCTGGGGTGGGTAGTCAGGTGGCGCGCCGCCGGGCTTCGTCGACCAGGGCCCGGAACAGCCCCTGGTGCTCGGGCTGGTCCTCCAGCACCTCGGGGTGCCATTGCACGCCGACCGCGAACCGGGCGCCCGGGAGCTCGACGCCCTCGACGCTGTCGTCCTCTGCCCACGCCACCGCCCGCAGGCCGGTTCCGAGGCGGTCGATGCCCTGGTGGTGCACCGAGTTGGCGCCCAGCTCGGTCTCGCCGAGGGCGGCCGCCAGGCGGCTGCTGGGCTCGACCTTGATGCGGTGGACCGGTTCGCGCCACCGGGTGTGCTCGTCGTGGAACATGCCGGTGGCGGCGTGCATGTCCTGGAAGAGCGTCCCTCCCCGCGCCACGTTGAGGATTTGCATGCCCCGGCAGATGGCGAGCACGGGCAGGTCGGCGCCGAGCGTTTGGGCCACCAGTTCGACCTCGAAGGCGTCCCGCTCGGGGTTGACGGCCCGGGTGCCGTCCTTCGGCGCCTCACCGTAGAGCGACGGCTGCACATCGCCCCCGCCGGTGAGCACCACGCCGTGGGCGATGGCGAGCACGTCGGCGACCTCGCCGGGCTCGGTGACGGGCAGGATCACCGGCGCGCCGCCGGCGCGCTGGACGGCGTTGACGTAGAACCTCGACGCCGTGTGGAGCAGGGTCTGGCCGAACGCCGTCTCGAACAGCCGCGGGTACCCCCCGATGGCGATGATGGGCCTCACGCACCCAGCATAAGTGGGCCTCGCGAGTTCCCGGCCCGGGCGCTAGCCGAACCTCCGCATGCGACCAGGGCCGCAGCAAGAGCAGCCGAGGCGGCGAGGGCGGGCAGCCCTCACGAACGGACCCCTTCGGGCTCGGGCGCCTCGGCGGTGGGCGTCGCGGGGGTCGCGGCCGTCGCGGGATCGTTGTCAGAGGCCGCCGCGGGCGGGCGTTTGGCCCGCATGCGGCCGGCGAGCACCACCGCGAGGGCGGCGACGAGGAGCGCGGCCTGGACGAGGGTCGTCTCCCAGGTGGGGAACAGGCCGAGCACATCGCTCTCGGGCAGGTAGCCGGCGGTGTGGGCGCCGACCTTGCCGGCGACTTGGAGGGAGTGGATGCCGGCGCCGACGAACTTGAAGCACAGGTAGAACGTCAACACGCTGGCGACGGCGAAGAACGGGCGGATGGGCAGCTTCAGCCCCGCCACAATGAGCAGTACGCCGATCACGGCGAGGACGGCGGCGCCGATGCCCAGGCCGAGCAGCAGGTCGGCGGTGCTGATGCGCCCGGCCATGCCCATCAGGAACAGGACGGTCTCGGCGCCTTCCCGGAAGACGGCCAGGAAGGCCAGCAGGGCGAGGCCGATCAGGCTGCCGCGCGCGAGCGCCCTGGTGGTGTTCTCGCCGATGTAGCGCTTCCAGGCGCCGAGGCTGGACTTGCTGTGCAGCCAGTGGCTGACGTAAAGCATCATCGCCGCCGCCACCAGCCCGGTCACGCCTTCGAGCAGCTCTCGATTCGCGCCGTCGAAGGCGTTGTCGAACAGGACCTTGATGACGATGCCGAGGGCGAGGCTGATCCCCGCGCCGGCGGCGGCGCCGCCCCACACCCAGCCTTTCTTGTCCTCGTTGCCCGACTTCTTCACGAACGCCAGCAGGGCCACGACCACCAGGAGCGCCTCGAGCCCCTCCCGCAGGATGATCACGACCGCGTCCATGGGTTTGTAGTCGCCCGCGTCGACATACCTCGCCAGCCGCACCTTCATCCCGTCGAGAAGGCGGGCGGCGTCGGCCGAGCGTTGTGAGATCGCCGTGTCGATGCGCGCCATGTCGTTCTCCACGGCCCGGTAGTCCGAGGCCGACCGGGTCTTGACCTCGCCCTCGACCTCGATCCACATGTCCGAGAAGGCGTCGAACCGCTGTTTCGCGGCGGCGAAGTCCCCGCCGTCGACGGCGGTGTCGGTGGCTTGCGCCAGGTCGATGAGCCCGGCGATGGTGGGCTTCGTCTTGGTGGTCGACTCCGGGGTCGCCACGGCTGCCGACGATCCGGCGGCGGCCGGTGGCTCGCCCGCGACGAAACGCCGCAGCTCGTCGTCGAGGGCGGAGAGCGCCGCCACGACGGCGGCGCCGCCGGCGGGCTTGGCCGCGAGGGCCACGTCCATGGCGCTCATCTGTTTCTCGATGGCCCGGTAGGCGTCCCGGGACTGGGCCCGGACCCCGTCTTCGATGTCCAGCCACGTCGTGGCGTAGGACCGGTACGCGGTGTTGGCGGCCTTGAGGTCGCCCGAGCGGGCCGCGGCGAGGGCCCGCTGCACAATGGCGTCGGCCGTTCGCACGTCGTCGGTAGGCGAGGAAGCCAGGGCCGGCGCCGAGAACAGTCCCATGGCTGAGACCGCCAGCAGCAGGGCCGCCAGGATGCGTTTCGCCAAGATCCCCTCCGTCCGGCCGGAGGGGCGAAGGCCCCCCTCTCTCATAGTCTTAGGTATACCTAAGAGAATCCATTTCGTCAACCTACTCAGGCGCAGAACTCGTCGGCCACGGCTAGGCGCTGGGTGACCGCGTACATGCTGGTGACCTTGCCGTCGGCGATGGTGAAGGCCAGCGCCCAATCGCGCAGGGCGGCGTCACGGGGACGGTAGACCATCCGGCGATCGCTGACGGTGGTGACCTGATCGCCGTAGGCGGCCAGTACGTCGGCCCGCGAACTCCCGATGTGGATGCCCGCAGCGGTCGCGATGGGCCCGGCCGACACGATGATGACGTCGACGCGGCCGCCCCCGTCGTTCGTCGCGATCAGGGTCAGCCCGGCGAGATCCGATCGGGCCGAGAGAGACCGGCAAAAGGGCGTGGTCTGGAGGCGTCGCCGCCCTTCCCGCCGCACGCACCGAGGACGAGCAGCAACGTGATGGCCCAACGCGCCGGCGCCGGAGTCACGCTCGCAGCGGGCGACCGAGAAGGCGGCCAAGCAATCCTCGGCCGGAGCGTCGTCCGGGCAGGGAACCTCGGGCTTGAAGACATTCCCCTGCCGTCCGAACGCGGCGATCAGCGCCTCCGCCGACGCCCGCGCCGCGGCGGTGACCGACGGATCGAAATCCACGTCCTGGCCCGTGGCTCGGGCGATGTCCCATGCGTGCTGGTGGAACTCGATGACGGCGACCGACATGGCCTGGTCGCCGGGCGAGTCGCCGAAGGCCAGCTTCCAGGTGCGGCTGGCGGCGCCCGGCGCCGCCAACGCCCCGGAACCGCGCCGAGGCATCGCTCCAGGCCCGAGCCGGGTCGTCGCCGAGCACGTCGTCGCCGTAGGCCGCCAGCTCGAAAGGCTTGTGGCGGGCGCCCGCGTCGAACATCCGCACGCCCACTGTCACGCCTCCCGTTTGGGCGCTTCCGGCTCCTGCTCCCGCGGCGCTGCCTCGCCCCCGGCCTTGGCCGCCACCCGTTGGCGCTCCTTCTCCTGGTCGGCGTCGGCCTCGTCCTCGCCGGCCCGGTCCTCGTGCTCGTGGGCGTCCGGTGACGAGCGGTCGACCACCTCGGCGCCGATGGCCTCGGCCACCTCGTCCTCCAGCCGTTTGACCTGGTCAGGGCTCAGCTCGTGGGTCAGCACTTGGATCCGCACCCGGGCGTGCTCCTTGTACACGGTCACCGCCACCGGCGCCTTCTTGCCGTCGACCTCGACGGTCAGCTCGAAGCGGGCCACCGACTCCGTGTCCGAAACACGCGTGGCGCCGTCGACGGCCTTGTCGTCGAGCTTGTCCTCGATCTCGTCGAGAGTCGACGCCGCCAATGCGCCCGCGAGCAGCGTGAACACCGCGATGCAGAAGAAGCAGACCATGGCGAACTCCTTGGTTCAGAGATAGGTCGTGCCGGGGCGATCGGCTTTGGCCTTGGCCAGCTCGGGGGCCCGGGCGACCAGGGCCTTGGCCACGTCGGCGGACGTGATGGCCGGCTGCTCGCCGGCCGGCCCGCCCGCCTCCATGCTCACCCGGGTCAGCGCCTCCACCGCCGCCTGCTGGCACAGCGCCTTCAGGTCGGCGCCGGACTGGCCCTCGGTCTGGCGGCCCAGGGCGTCGAGGTCGACCCCGTCGAGGGGCATCCGGGCGCTGAACATGGCCAGCAGCTTGACCCGTCCCTCGAGGTCGGGAACGGGGATCTCGATCTTGCGCGACAGCCTCCCGCCCCGCAGCAGGGCGGGGTCGAGCTGATCGGGACGGTTCGTGGCCCCGACGACCAGCACCCCCCGCTGCCCCGAGACACCGTCGATCTCGGCCAGCAGCTGGTTGATCTGGCGGTCGTACCCGCCCCACTCGCCACGCGCGCCGGCGATGGCGTCGATCTCGTCGAAGAAGATGATCGAGGGCCGGTTCTCGCGCGCCCGCTCGAACAGCCGCGAGATCGACCGCTCCGACTCGCCCAGCCACATGCTGGTCACGTCCGCGCCCGTCACCGGGTAGAACGAGCACCCGGCCTGGGCGGCCAGCACCTTGGCGATGGTCGTCTTGCCGGTGCCGGGAGGTCCCGTCAGCAGCACACCCGTCGGGGGCTCGACGCCCAACGACCGAGCCAGGTCGGGGTTGCGGACCATAGCCACGACCTGCTGCAGCTCCTCCTTCACCCCCTTGGGCAGCACGAGCTGGTCCCACGTCCACTGTTCGACCGTCGGACGGTCGGTCCCGCCCAGGCTCGTCAGCGCGGCGCGCACGTGGGCCCGGCTCAGCCGCACCACCCCGCCCGTCGCAGTGGCTTCCCGGAACGCCACCAGGGACGCCGCCTCCACGCCCTTGGCGATCGCGGCCGGGGTAAGCCCCTCGGCGAGCTGGGCCAGCTCGTCGACGTCCACATCGTCTGCCACGGGCCGGCCCTTCAACTGGGCTGCGAAGATGGCGGCGCGGCCCTTGGCGTCAGGGAGGTCGACGCGGATGTGGCGGTCGAAGCGGCCCGGCCGGATCACCGCCGGGTCGAGCGTGTCGAGGTCGTTGGTGGCCGCCATCACGATCAGCTCGGGGGCCTTGCGCCACTCCTCGACGGCCCGCAGCAGCTCGTTCACTGTACGGCGCGCCTCCTGGTTGGGCCAGTCGTCGCGCCGCTGGGCGATGGAGTCGAACTCGTCGAAGAACAGGATGCACGGCACGTGCGCGGCGGCAAAGGAGAAGGCGCGGCGGATGTTCTTGGCCGCCTCGCCGGCGTACGACGACACCACGTCGGCCGTCGTCACGTGGATGAAGTTGAGGCCGAACTCGCCGGCGGCGGCCCGGGCGATGAACGTCTTGCCCACGCCGGGCGGGCCGTGCAGCAGCAGCCCGTTCCACTTGAGCCGGTACTCGCGCGCCTCGCCCGCGAACGCCAGCATGAGGCCGAAGGTGTCCTTCAGCTCCCGTTTGAGGACGTCCATCCCGCCCACATTGGCGAACGAGGGCAGGTCCGCCGGCGGGGTGACGGTGAAGGGCGCCTCCTCCTGCTGCTTCACCGGCTCACGCACCACGACCGGCGCCTGGGTGGCGAGCGGCTCGACCCGAGCGGCCGCCTCCTCCCCGCGACGCCGCAGCAGCAGGCGACCACCGAGGATCGCCCAGGCCAGCCCGGCGGCGAGGAGCC
>JAHFUQ010000152.1 GCA_023265045.1 Acidimicrobiia bacterium | reverse complement strand
CGAACCGCGGTGTCGGTGCGAGCGAGCAGGAACAGGAGCAGCGCGCCGGCGCCGAAGACATCGGCCGACGGATCGAGCACGACGGCGTCGGCCCGGGCGGGGTCGACGAACTCGTCGGGCAGCGCCGGCGCCTGCAGGACAGGCTCGCCGACGAGCCCGGCGTACCCGAGGCCGCAGAGCACCGGCCGCCCGTCGGCATCGACGAGCACGTGCGCCGGCGCCACCGCGCCGTGCACCAGGCCCAACCCGTGGAGGTCGGCGAGGATGCACGCGACTGCGGCGGCCACGCCCGCGACCTCCTCGAGGGCCAACGGGCGCCCCTCGTCGAGCGATCGCCCGTCGATCTCGCCGGTGCGCAGCACCGGCGAGGCGCCGTCGTCGAACCCGAGCAGCTCGACCAGCCCCGGGTGGGTCGCCACCTCGAGCAGGTCGGCCTCGCGGCGCAGCCTCGCCGCCTCCTCGACCGACTCGGCGTGCTTCACCACCGCCCGCCGGCCGAACCCGTCCTCCGAGACCTCCACCCGCACGGCGACCAGATTATCGGCTGTTCCATATGATTTCAAGTTATTTCAACATGTTGTGTCCTCCTGGAACGGACTGGCCGTGGCGGCCGCGTCGACGTGCGCCTCGTCGGGGCCACCGGGGAGCGCGGGCGCGAACACGTAGCGAACCGTCGCTGACGCCTCGACCCGCAGCGACCAGGCGCACCCGCCCCCCGAGGGCCGCAGCACTCGCGCCTGCACCGCCAGCCCGTGGAACTTGGCCGCGTCCACGCTCTGGCGCACCCGCTCGACGGCCACCCGCTCCACCTCCCGGTCGTCCAGCTCCACGCCGCCCCGCTGGTAGAAGCCGCGGTTGCTCACCGCCACGGTGGCCGCGTCGTTGGCCGCGGCCGCCACCGCCGAGGACAGCTCGCGCTCGCCCATGAAGGCGACGGACGAGTCGACCGCCACCGCGGCCAAGGCGACGACGGCCAGCAGGCCCACCGGGAACAGGATCAGGACGCTGCCGCGCCCGTCACGCGTTGGACGGGCCCGCATCGCATCGACGCTCGCCACGCGGCACACCACTGCGGTAGGGATCGACGATCTCGGCGTGGCGGGCGATGGCCGTGAAGCCGCGCCCGTACCCCCCGATCAGCGGGATGGTGAGCGCCGGCACGGGGTAGCGCACCTCAAAGCGCACCTCGGCGCACCGGGTGAACCCGGAGTCGAGCGCGCGCACCGTGACCCGCGACGGGTCGCGGCCCGCCGCCCGCACCGCCTCCCGCGCGGCCGCCTCGGCCCGCGCCATCGGGTCGGCGTCGACCGGCGACTCGACATAGGCGCGCGTCGCCTCGCGCGCCGCCGAGGTCACCGCCATCTTGGCGTCGACCACCGCCCACGCGTTGGCGACCAGCAGGATCCCGACCACGAACACCAGGACGCCGAACGGCAACGCCTCGCCGCCCGCCAACTGCCCGGCCTCGTCGCGGCGGAGCCGGCTACGCCACCGCCGCCGAAGCCGTTCACGCACGGAACCGCTCCACCCGCAGCCGGACGGTCCGGTCGATCGAGCCGAACGGCAGCGCCCCGCCGAACGCCGCCATCACCACGTGGGGGACGTCGCCCCGCACCCGCAGCACGACGTCCTCGTCCGACGACGCCGACCAGTCGAAGCGCACGTCGTCCCCGAACCGGCCGAGAAGCTGGCGCGCCCGGGCTTCGGCGTTGGCCTGCGCCCGCGTGCCCCCGTCGGAGCCCGCGACCTGGCGGGCGGCGTCGTACGCGACCGACGTCAGCACCGAGGTGGCGTACAGGTTGAGCAGCGCCTGGACCGTGAACAGCAGCATGCCGAGGAACACGACGAAGCCGATCCATGTCGAGATCGGCCCGCTTCCTCGCTCGTCACGGCCGGCGCCGGCGCGGCGCCGCACCGCCGAGGCCCTACTGGCCGATCTTGGAGATCTGGCTGTTGGTCTGGCTGCTGGCGTTGCCCCACAGCTGCTTGATGCCGACCCACATCAGCGCGCCGACGGCCGCCATGATCAGCACCGCGATCGCGGCCGAGATGACGCCCTCACCTCGCTCGTCGCGCACCAGCCGAGCCGCTATGGCGCGGGTCCAGTAGTACCGGAGGACGAACAGATCGATCACTGTGATTGCTCCTTTGCTGCGTGGTTCAGGACTGCGAGAAGAGGCGCATGGCCTCGACGAAAGGGGCCACCAGGAACAGGACGCCCGGAACGAGCGCTGCGACGGTCACAGGTATCCACACCTGCTGCGCCTTGCGCTCGATCGTTTCGACGAGCATCCGGTGGGCGTCGCGCCGGATGCCACGGGCTTCCTCGGACACGAGCCGGCCGAGATCGCTCGCCTCGCGGTTCAGGGCCAGGACGGGAACCAGCCGGCTCAGCGCTTCGACGTCGGCCACCGCGGCCCACTCCCGGAGCGCCTCGATCTCGGTGAGGCCCTGGCGGATGCGCCCGCACACCCGAGCCAGGTCGCGAGCGGCGTAGCCACTGCCCCGGGCCGCCAGGCGGTTCAGCCCCGCGCCGAGCGAGTACCCGGCCGACAGCAACATGGCCAGCTGCTCGGCGACCACCGGGAGCTCGAGGAACAGGCGCCGCTTGTACGACTCCGACGCGGACGCCAGCCGCTGCTCGAGGATGAGGAAGGCCAGGAACGGACCGGCCAGGATGACGATCAGCCCCGCGACCGGCGGCAGGCGCAGCGCGGCCGTCAGCGCCGCCGCCGCCCCGAAGCCGGCCAGGCTCCACCCCACCTGGCGCAGCCGGAACGCGGTCGCGTCGAGGGGCGAGTGCAGCCGTTCCAAGCGGACCGACAGCTCCTCGGTGACCCCCAAGGCCCGGGCGATGCGCTCGCCGATCCCCCGGCACAACGGGCCCACCACGTCGCGAAACGACGCCACCGACAGCGCATGGAGCGCCGGCGCGGTGGCGGAGGGTCCCGGCGCGTACGGCCGCAACCGATCGGCCAGGCGCGGCCGTACGAACCACCGCACCTGGGACAGCACGAGGGTGACGCCCGCCCACAGCACCAGGCCGCACAGCACCGCGAACCTCATCCGAACACCCGCTCCTCGTCGGGCAACCGCATGATGCGGCCCGACCACACCCAGCAGCCGATCACGACGAGCACGGCGAACATCGCCGCGATCTGGCCCGCCGCGGTCTGGAACGCGCCGCGCCCGTTGCCGATCGACAGGCCCGCCAGCGCCATCCCGGTGGGGACGATGAGCACGAACTTGCGGGCGAAGCGCACCCCGGCCTGCTCGGCCAGGGCGTCCTTGCGACCCTGGACGTCGGCGGCGCGGTCGTCGACCAGCGCCGCCAGCCGGCGCTCGAGGTCGGCGCCGCCGATCTCGTGGGCGACGAGCAGCGTCTCGCACGCCACGTCGGCCGTGACGTCGGCCAGGCGCGCCTTGAGGACGGCGACGGTGCGGGCGAAGTCGGTCGTCAACATCCACTCCCGGTGGGCGGACGCGAACGCGGGGCGCATCTCCTCCGGCCCCCGGGCGCCGACCTCGAACAGCGCCTGCGGGATCGAGCGCCCGAGCGATCCCGTGAGCAGAGCCATCTCCTCGATCATCCGGGGCCACGCCTCCGCCGTCGTCTGCCGGCGGCGGCGCCGGCGCGCCCGGTAGGAGACCGCCGGGTAGGTGGCGGCGAACCCGCCGATCGCCAGCGCCGGCAGGATCGCCCCCAACAGCGCGAACGAGAGGGCGACGGCGACGACGAAGATCAGCCCCACGGCGGCGAAGAACTGCGACGGCTGCACCCCGTCGAGGCCGGCCTGGGCGAGCCACTCCTCGACGCCTCCCCGCCGCCGCGCCCGCCGCAGCACCGCGGGCGACACGCGGAACCCCCGCCACCCGAACGCAACCGCGGTGTAGACGAGGTACACGCCGTAGGCGCCGACGAGGCTTAGCCCCAAGCCGATCACGGGGCCGCCTTGGGACGCGGGCGCGCACGGCGCGGCGGCGTGCCCGCGCCGTTGACGGCGACCGGCCGGATGCGCCGCGCCGCCGGGTCGAGCAGCTCCCGCAGGTCGTAGCCGGCCTCCTCGAGGAAGCGGCCCGCCCGCACCGGGAGGTTCCCCGTCCACGTCAGCGGCTCGTCGCGGCGGGCCCGGGTGAAAAGGTCGGTGAGCGTGAAGGCCACCGCGTCGCGGCCGGTCTGGAGCTCCTCGACGGCGACGATCTCGGTGATGCGCACGTCGGAGCCTGAGCGCCCGCAGTGCACCACCAGGTCGACCGCCTCGGTCACCAGCGCGCTCAACGCCGACAAGGGAAGCTCGGTCGACGTGTCGGCCAGCTGGCAGATGAACCGCAGCCGGGTCAGTGCCTGGCGGGCCGAACCGGCGTGGATGGTCGTGTAACCCTTGACGCCCGACGACAGCGTCAGCAGCAGGGGCAACGCCTCGCGGTCGCGGACCTCGCCGACAATGGCGACGTCCGGCGCCATGCGCAGGAAGCCCGCCACCAACCGGCGGAGGTCGACCTCGCGGCGGTCGGAGCGCGCGGCGCGGGTCTGCATGGAGGCGACGTTGGGCAGCGGCAGGTCGGCCTCGAACACCTCCTCGGCGATGACCACGCGCAGGCCCGGGTCGAGCTCGGCCGCGCAACAGGACAGCAAGGTGGTCTTGCCCGAGCCGGGAGCGCCCGAGAAGACGACCGACAGCCGGGCCCGCACGCACGCCCGCAGGAAGTCGGCCACCTTGCGGTCGAACATGCCCCGGTCGACCAGTTGGTCGAGCGAGCGGTACGCCACGCCCGTGAACTTGCGGATGTTGACGAGGACGTGGCCGTCGCGGCCGATGTCGCTGTGGACGATGTGCAGCCGGGCGCCGTTGTCGAGCTGGGCGTCCTGCAGGCCCTCGGCCGGGTCGAGCTTGCGGTGCGAGACGGTGGCGTCGTCGAGGATCTTGGTGAGGGTGCGCACGACGTGCTCGTCGTCGTTGAACACCTCGTCGTGGTAGCCGCTCGGCGCATGGTGCCTCTTCACGAAGATGGCGTCGGGGCCGTTCACCATTATTTCCCACACGTCGTCGTCCGCCAGGAGGGGTTCGAGCGGCCCGTAGCCGGCGATGTTGCGGAACGCCCGCTCGGCGACGATCTCGGGTTCGGCCAGGTCGTAGCGGCGCAAGCCGCGCTGGTAGTCCGCCGACCAGCCCCGCACCTCATCGTCGATGAGCGCCCGGATTTTCGCCTTGCCGCCGTCGCCCGCCATCTCGAGCGAGATCTCCTTGGCCCGCGCCTGCACCCGGCGCTCGATCTCCTGCAGCGGCGACAGCTCGCCGGCACCCGCGTCGATCACCGCGTCAGGACCCCGCCGCCTCGGCCGGCCAGTGGCCGAGCGATCCCGGGCGCACCGCGACCGGCCCGCCGGCGCCGGCCACGTCGGCCTTCTCGCCGGCTCGCTCCTTCGCCCGCTGGGCCACCGCCGTGAGACCGCTGACAAGCGGCGCGGTCAGCGCGCCCGGCAGCTTGGTGGCGTCGCGCAACGCCTCCTCGATGCGGCGGTCCGGAAGGAAGATGGGCGTCGCCAGCCCGTCGCGGTCGTCGGGTGACAGGAGCGGGCCGGTGAGCTCCGCGAACGCGGCCGTGAGGGCGGCGCGGGCCCGCGCCGAGCGCGGCGCCCGGTTGAGGACGGGCAAGATCCGCTCCGGCGGCGTGCCCGACGAAAGAAGCCCGTCGACCACCCGCACCAGGCCGTGCAGCCCCTTGATGGACGGGAGACCGACCGCCAGCGTCACCTGGGCGCGACGGCACGCGGTGCGGGCCATGACGTTGCGCTCCTCGACGTCGATGGATCCGCCCTGGTCCTCGCCTTCGAGGTCCGGGTCGACGTCGCACACGACCACCCGGAACGTGCGCTCGAGCGAGTCGAAGGCCGCCGCGAACGCCTGCGGGCGCAAGGTCGCCCAGAACCGGGCTCGGCGCAATCCGAGCAGAAGGTGGTACGGGCGGCCCGGGACCGTCGCCGTAAGGCCGCGGATCTCGTCAGCCGAGGGCAGCCCGCCGCGGTGCGCCTCCACCAGTTCCTGCACCCCCGGGCAGACATCGCCCACGTCGTGCAGCATCGCCAGCTCGGCGTGCAGGCGGAGGTCGGCGAGCAGGACCATCCCGGCCTGGCGCACGTCGTGGCCGAGGGCCTGGGCGACGGCCATGGACACCGTCGACGCGCCCGTACCGCCGGGGCCGGTCACCGCCACGACCATGCCGCGCCAGCCCGCCGGCGCCGGGCGCGACCCCGCCAGGTCATCGGAGTGCGCCTGGCTGCGGGCGACGAGCTTGGCGTGGGCGTGCAGCGCGTGCAGGAGGTCGTCGCGGCCGAAGTCGGCGGGCAGCATCCGGGCGACGCCCAGCGCCGCCCAGTCCCGGTTGACCCGGCGGTCGTCGACCACGAGCACGGCGCAGCCCGCGGCCGTGGCGCGCGCCACGAGGTCGCGGTCGAGCGCCGGCAGGCAGCCGTCGGCGACCAGCGCGGAGTAGGGACGGCCCGACGCCAGCCGGGCGCCTACCTCCTCGGCCGAGAGGCACTTCACGAACTCGGCCGCCAGCGCGCCCGAGTTGGCCCAGCTCCCGACCGAGCGGAACCACGGCGCCCGGGCGGGGGCGAGCCCGAGCACGACGTACCGCTGGCCGGCGCTCATTTGGTGGGCTGGCGGAACAGCGCCGGCGCGCCCGTAATCGGTGCGGCGCCGGTCGCCCGCACGAGGATGATCTTGGCGATCTGGGAGGCGTGGACCAGCGCGATGGCGTCGTTCGGGTCGTCGACGGCGACGGTGACCGCGACGTCGCCCTCGTCGTTCACCCGGCTGTTCCCCCGGCTCAGTTCGAGGACGATGGCCTGGCGCATCACGACGGTGCTGAAGGCGTCGCCCCCTGTGCCGTAGGTCGCCACGATGTCCACCCGCTCGCCGTTCTCGATGCTGGCGCCGAGGGTGGCCCGCGGCACCGTGAAGGTGACCTCCCGGCCCGCCGGCGCGCTGGGCTTGGCCACGACAACCGTCGCCTGGACGAGGTCCCCGGCCGCCAGCGGTGCGATCAAGGTGGCGCCCACCAGCACGGCCGGATCGTGGAACGCCCGGGCCGCGACTGCGGGCGGCAGGTCCATCGGCATGCGCGCCAAGTCGTCCGCCACCAGGCGAGCGCCGGGGGGAAGGGCGTGGCGGGCCACGACCCACGACGCGCTCGGGCCGGACTTCGCCTGCGTCGACGCGTAGTACAGGCCCACCAGCGCCGCCGCCACCAGCAAGCCGCCGAGGACCGCTCGGCCGCCCGGCACCGAACGGCGCCGGGCCGATTTCGCCCCTCGGCGCACGTCGGGTGCGGGCGAGCGCCGCCGCCGGCGCGGTCTGTCTCGTTCCCGCCGGAGCGCGGGCTCCTCCCGCAACGCCGTCTCGCCAACCGCCATCCGGCCCCCCGCCTTTGCTGTTGTTGCCGCTGTGCTTCTTGCTTCGCCGTAAGCCTATGAAAGCACATGACACGACACAAGAGGGATAACCTGTGGACTTCTCGCTTAATTGTGTGGAAAACAGGTGGACAACCGCCAGACGAGGCGCTGTCCCCGGTTTGAAGGGCGGCCGTCCCCGTCTTCTCCACAGCTGTGGACACGAAGGTGGATACGAAAAGGCCTCCGACCGGAGCCCGGGGCCGGAGCGCTCAGGCAGACCCCGGCGCCGTGCGAGACTGTTCGGATGGCGCGCATGTTGGACACGCTGGCGGACTTCGAGACCTTCGCCCGCAAGGCGGCCTTGGCCACGCCGTTCCTCCGCGAGGAAATGTGGAAGGACCGCTACGAGAAGGCCCACCCGGACGTCTTCAAGGCCTTCTACGCCACCCACGGCTCCCCCACCGGGCGGGCCGCGATCGTGCGGGAGCTGTCGCGCGTCCGCACCCGCCTGGAGGAGGCGGCGCCGGTGGTGCGCGACGCGGTCAAGGACGTCGACGACCGGATGCCTCAGCTCCTGGGCGTGCCCGCTGACCCGAGCCCGCTCCACGTGCTCATGGTGGGCACCTTCACCACCAACGCCGCCGTCGGGCGCCTGAACGACGACATCGCCGCCTTCCACTGCCTGGAGTGGTTCCAGACCGCCGACGGCGAGCGGGTGCTGGTGGCCCACGAGACCACCCACGCCTGGCACGAGCTTG
>JAHFUQ010000308.1 GCA_023265045.1 Acidimicrobiia bacterium | reverse complement strand
TGAACCAGCCCTCACCGGGTCGCCCGCACCGCCGTCTAGCGCCCCTGGCCTTCGTCGCAGTGGCGTTGGCTACGCTCGTCATGACCGCCGGGCCCGCGGCCGCGTATTCGCAGTACAGGACGACGGCAACTGTCAACGTCCGGTCGGGCCCAGGCACGAACTATCCGGTCGTCGGAACGCTCTCGAGCGGAAGCATCTTCAACCTGGTCTGCCAGGTCCAGAACGGCACAAGCGTGGGCGGCAACCGGACATGGGACATGATCGCCACGAGCGGATCGTGGCGCTTCATTTCCGATTACTACACAACGACCCCGAGCTTCAACAGCTATGCGCCGAACACACCGGATTGCAGCAGGGTCTAGGGACATCTCGCGAGCTGTCGGCTTCGGGACGTCCGCAGCCGACAGCCGCCGCCGAGTTCGGCGCGGCGGGTGCCCGGCGCCAGCCCGAAGCCGCCCTTCCCCCTCGGGCACGCCGCCTGTCCGCGAGAACTCATCGCCAGTGAACCCGCTTGTGACCCGGTTCTGGGGAAGGAGCGCACCGCCGCGGGACGTCGGGAGCGCGGGCTTGTTGCCGAGGTGGACCATGGTCGGTGTGGCCCAGCGACAGCGCGCCATCCCTTCGCCACGTTGCTGCAGGCGTGCCGGGGCCACGTGGCGGGGTGGCGGTCGTCGGTCCGGTCCACCCCCTGCCAGGCGGGCGTACCCACCAGCACCGACGGGGGCTGGCCCGGGTGGCGCGAGCGGGACCGTCACGAGAACCGTGGGCGACCGGCCTTGCGGCCTGGCCGAGGCGGGATGGCTGCTGCCAGGTCGGCGGCGGTCAGGTGCAGGGCGCGCAGCTCGGAATCGAGCAGGGCGGCGATCTGGGAGCCGGGGCGGTCGAGGGCGGGGTCGGCGCTCGGCTCGTCGTACCACTGCTTCAGCCACGGGACCAGCTCGGCCAGGCCGGCCAGCAGCGGGGCCAGGTGGGTCGTCGCGTCGCGGCCGTCGCGCTTGGCCTGGACGTACCACGTGGCCAGCGCCCGGGCCCGGGCCAGGTGGTCCCAACCGGCCCAGCCCACGACCAGTGACGGGTCGGCCTCGCGCGACGCGCCGGGGTAGGACACGAACCGCTCCTTGGGCACGTCGAGCTTGCCCCGGTGCTCCCATGCCACGCCCTGGAAGTCGACCTTGGCGTACTTGGGGGGCACGGCGATGGCGCCGACCGCCTCGCCCGCGTCCTCCCGCCGCTGGAGGTCCCAGGTGGCGAGCCACTGGGCGTGCTTGCGCAGGCCCGACTCGGTGTAGCGCACGGCGGCGAGGTAGGGGACGGCCTCGGCCTTGACCAGCTCGGCCACCAGCGGGCCGATGTCGACGTCGTCGCGGCCGGCGTAGAGGCGGGCGACCTGGACGAACTCGGAGTCGGTCCGGGCCCGCGCCGCCAGCCGGGCGGTGGACGTGAGTGCCGCCGGCTCGGGCCAATAGCTGGGGTCTTCCAGCCGGTCGAGCAGCCATGAGCGCAGGGCGATTTGTTGCTGTTCGGCCCACGGCGTTGCTTCCCACCGCCGTTTCGTCTCCTGTCGTTCGATCAGCCCGATGTTGAGGTCGGTCTCGATCAGCTCGATCCGCCGCTCGACAAGCGCCTTGTAGGCGTCGGGCCAGTAGGCGGGCAGCTCGGTGATTGGCCTGGCTCCCAGCTTGGCGAACCACTTCGTGTCTCCTTCGCCGGCAGCCATCCGCCGGGCCAATACGATCTCGAACGCCCGCTCACCGAGCTGCAGCGGCGGCTCCGCGATGTCGTCGGTGGTCAGGTCGTCGTCGACCAGCCCGTAGCGCCGGTACAGCTCCCAGTCGAGCCGCTCCTGCGCCGCGACCATCTGAGCGCGGAGGTCGTCGTGCCGCCGGTGCGCATCGGCCAGCCCCTCGGCCGTAGGCGTCGCCGCCTCGGCGAGCGCGGCGGGTGTGACCGCCGCCAACTCCGTCGCCAGCCCGTCAAGCAGCGTGGCCGTGGTCGGATCGACGTCACGAGGCAGCGGGAACGCCTGCAACTTCGTGCCATCGTGTTCGAAGAAGTCGTGCCACTTCTCGTCCTTCGAGCTCCCACCACCCGGGCCGCCCTTGTTGTGGAAGACCTGCTGCATCCAGAAGCAGGCGGTCGAGCTGTTGAGCACCCCGAGCAGCTCAAGGTGCCGCCGCTCGCCCGCCCCCGCCCCCAACTTGATCACCGGCGCCGACTGCTT
>JAHFUQ010000307.1 GCA_023265045.1 Acidimicrobiia bacterium | reverse complement strand
CTTGTAGCAGCCGACGCAGATATCGGGGCTTGTGGCGGTCGCTCGGACGCCGATGGCGGCGACGCGCCCGCACACTCCGCAGCACCGGCGGGGCCGGAGCTCCGAGCGGTTGTAGCACGAACCGCACAGGGCGGTGCCCGGGCGCGACGCCACGATCGGCCGGGCGCGGCCGCACCCGCTGCACGCCACCGGCGTGTCGACGGCCACCTCAGGCCTTGTCGTCGCGCACGATGCGGGCACGGCGCGGTCGCAGGTCGCGCACCGCCGCCGTCGTCGGCGCCGACACCGCCTTGGCGGCCCGGCGGGACTCGACGGTCACCTCGACGAGATCGGCGGGGGTGACGGCCAATATGTCGCACAGGGCGGCGAGGGTGGTCAGGTTGAGCCGCTCGGGGGTGCCCACCACGAGCCGGTAGACCTGCTCGCGCGACAGCGCCACGCCGCGCTCGGCCAGCAACGGGCCGAGCTCGGTGGTGGCGAACATCCCCCGGGCGGCCATGACCTGGCGCAGGTGCCAGCGATACCCGACGGATCGTGTCATTGGTCCTCCTCGTCGAAGGCCCGGGCCAACGCCTGGCGCAGCACCTTGTTCTTGTAGTCGTTGGACACCGACGTGTACACCGCCGTGGTGGACGCCCAGGAGTGGCCCACCTGCTGCTGGACGAACAGCGGGTCGACCCCGTCTTCAACGAGATGGCTCACGTAGGAGTGCCGCAGGCAGTGCGGGGTCAGCTCCGCCGGCAGGCCCAGCGCGTCACGGTAGGCGGCGAAGCGCTCGTTGATGTGGCGCACGCTGATCCGCCCGCCCCGCTCGGTCAGCCACAGCGCCCCTGTGGCCGCCGCCCCGTAGAGCGGTCGCACCTCGCCGAGGTATTCCTGCACGGCCTCGACCGCCCACGGCATGACCGTGGCCACGTTGCGCCTGCGGGGCGGGCTGCCCCGCATCGCCTTGCCCCACCGCACCGACAGCATCCCGAAGCGGCCGAGCTCCGGCGCCGCCGGGTTGGTCGAGAAGTCGGTCGTGTCCAACATGGCCGCCTCCCGCCGACGCAGCCCCCAGGCGTAGGTGACCTTGAACATGGCGGTGTCCCGCCACGCCGCCAACCCGCCCTTGCGCCCGTGGGACCGGGCGGCCGCCACCCGGTCGTCGGCGTGGTCGAAGAAGGCCTGCAGCTCCTCCCGGGTGAACGGGCGTCGGGCCGGGCCGCCCTCGTAGTCGGCAACGTGGGCGGCGGTGTTCCAGTCGTGGCAGATCTGGGACGGGTGCTCGCCGAAGCGTTGCTCGCACTCGGCCGCCCACCCGTAGCGGCCGTCGCAGGCGAAGTCGCAGAACGTCGCCACCGCGTTCTGGTAGGCCCGGATCGTCGTGTGCGACCGGCCGGCGGCGCGCAGCGACGCCGACCACTCCTCGATGTCCGCCGGGCTCCACCGCCATGGGTAGTCGCCCGTGAACGCCTGGAACCGTCGCAGCGTCTTGTCCCGGCTGTCCACCGTCGGCGCCGCCAGCAGGCGGCTCTCCTGTTGCAGGCGCCATCCGGCCAGGATCGCGTCGAACACCGCCGGCTCCGGGTGCAGCAGCGCCGCTCCCTCGACGAGCACCAGGCGCGCCGAACCGGCCATCGCACCAGAACCGGTCACAGGCATTCCGCCTCTCCACCCGGCCCGATGCTGGGTGCCACATCGTTGCAGCCGATGCAACCCGGGGGGCGGATGCCCTTATGTCACAACGACGAACCGCCCACGGCCCCGGCTGTCACGCCGCCGCCCGGTGACCCCGTTTCGTTGCGGCCGTTCGGTATCTCACTCTGTCGAATGATGCGGTAGATGCAACAGTGCCCAGTTGGGCTGCGGTGATGAAGGCGTGGCGGAGGGTGTGGGGGCCGACCGGCTGGTTGATCCCGGCCTTGCGGGCCAACCGGCGCACGATCCGCCACGCGGCGTGACGGTCCAGGCGTTCGCCGTTGCGACCGAAGAAGATCGGCCCATCGGCCCGCTCCCCGACGGCGAGGTCGATGGCCCGCGCCGTACGCGACGCGAGGGGGATGGTGACGACCTTGCCGCCCTTGCGCAGCACCGTCAGCGTGCGATGGCCCCGTTCGAGCCCGAGCGCCTGGATGTCGGCGCCGAGAGCCTCGGACACGCGCAACCCGTTGATGGCCAGCAGCGAGACGAGGGCGTGCTCGCCCGCCGACGCCAACCCAGCGGCGACGAGCAGCGCACCGACCT
>JAHFUQ010000306.1 GCA_023265045.1 Acidimicrobiia bacterium | reverse complement strand
CATCGGCGCCATGAGAGGGAGGCCTACCGATGGAAATTGCCGCTGCTGCGGTCAGCGGGCGACGGGGACACAGGTTCGACATCGGCGACCGGAGTTGGCAGATCCAGGCCAACTGCTTGGGCGTCGACCCTGACCTGTTCTTCCCCGAGCGCGGCGCGTCGACCAGGGAAGCCAAGGCCGTGTGCCGGGCGTGCGTGGTGCGGGAGGACTGCCTCGAGTACGCCCTGGTGAACGGCGAGAAGTTCGGGATCTGGGGCGGGCTCAGTGAGCGGGAGCGCCGGCGCCTTCGTCGCCAGCGGGCGTTGGCCCGTCGCCCAGGGACGGCCGCGACCGCCTAGGACGCACCAACCGAGCCTCGATCGTCGTCGACGGGTCGAGGTCGAGCGCGCCCCACCGGTCCTCGGGCACGGCCGCCAGCACGGCCTCCGGGGCGAGGCCCACCAGCTCGGCGCGCTGCACCGGCGTGCGCGCCGCCACCGCGTCGTAGACGTGGGCGGGAGTGACGACGGTCGGGTCAAGCAGGTTCATCGACACCTGGGCCTGACCCCCGACGTCGAAACCGAGGGCGCGGACCGCCGGCCCCCGCAGCTCAGCCGCCACCCGGCGCGCCTCGTCGACCGGCGTGCCGGGCGCCAGCCACACGTTGTAGGCCACGAGGAGGGGAC
Organism: Acidimicrobiia bacterium; assembly: GCA_023265045.1. Lineage (GTDB taxonomy): Bacteria > Actinomycetota > Acidimicrobiia > Acidimicrobiales > AC-14 > JAHFUQ01. The sequence continues at coordinate 1,566 of JAHFUQ010000306.1, read as the reverse complement.
GGGCGCCCACACACATGGCGCCCGCGGTCGGGTGAGGATGGGCCGGGCCGGTGTCGGGCGCCAAGCCGCGAAAGGCCCGGCGGCGGACGTCGGGCAGGGACCGCTCCGGGCCGTAAAGGAAGCACGGGACGCCGAGCGTGGCGCCGGCCCACGCGGCGAAGCGGTCGCGCTCGGCGACGGCGAGCGGTACCCAGGGGACGACGTCGACTGCGCCCATACGGGGATGGACGCCGTTGTGGCGGCGGAGGTCGATGCGCCGCACGGCCTCGGCGGCCACGGCCCGTACCACCTCCTCCAGGTCGGGCCCCGCCATCGTGAGCACGCTGCGATGGTGGTGGGGATCGCAGTGGACGTCGAGCAGGCAGTCGCCGGCGGCCGCCGCCACCGCGTCGATCACGGTGTGGTCGCGCCCCTCGCTGACGTTGACGACGCACTCCAGCACCGGCCCTACGCTCGCGCACCTGTGAAGATCGGGCTGGCTTTGCCGCAGTTCGAGTTCTCCGCTCCAGGCGAGCGACCGATGCGGTGGCCGACGGTCGTCGATTGGGCCACCCGGGCTGAGCAGCTCGGGTTCGACTCCCTGTGGCTCGCCGACCATCTGTTCTGGGATACGAGCAAATACGGCGGCCCGGCTGAGCCCGGCGCCTCCTTCGACCCGCTACCGGCGTTGGCCGCGCTGGCCCGGCACACCGCCCATGTCCGCCTCGGCACGCTTGTCCTCAATGGCCCGCTGCGCCCGGCGACGGTCCTCGCCAAGGCCCTGGCCACCCTCGACGTGATCAGCGGCGGCCGGTTGACGGTCGGTGTCGGCGCCGGGTGGTACGAGCCCGAGTTCGCCGCCGCCGGCATCGCCTTCCACGCCCCTCGACGCCGGCTGGCCGACCTGGCCGACGCCATCGAGGTCCTCCGGCGCACGTGGTCGCCGGATCAGGCGCCGCCCTGCCTGCCCCCGCCCGTCCAGCGGCCCCACCCGCCCATCTGGGTGGGCGGCAAGGGCGGACCGAGGCTCCTCGATCTCATCGCTCGCCACGCCGACGGCTGGAACACGGTCTGGCAGTGGACGCCCGAGGCATACCGGAGCCGGCTCGAGGCGCTCGACCGCGCCTGTGCCCAGGCCGGCCGCGACCCGGCCCTCGTGGCCCATTCGCTCGGCCTGTACGCCCTGGTGGGGGAGGACGAGGGCGACCTGCAGCGGCGTTTCGAGCGCCTTCAGGCGCTCTCGCTGCCCGGCCTCGTCGACCGGATGACCCTCGGCGAGTGGCGCCAGGGCCGGCTCGTGGGAACCATCGAACAAGTGCGCGAACAGCTGGCCGTCTGGGATGGACTGGGCGTGAGCGATCTGATTCTGAATACCGGCGCGGCCCCGTTCGTCGTCGGCCACCAGGACGACGTGGAGATCATTGCTGCGGCCTGTAGCCTATGAGGCATCATGAGCGTTGGACCGTTTGAAGTCATCGTCCTTCTGTTGATCGTGTTGCTCCTCTTCGGGTCGACCAAGCTCCCGAAGCTCGCCCGGTCGATCGGCGAAGCGTCCAAGGAGTTCAAGCAGGGCGTGAACGAAGGCGC
>JAHFUQ010000026.1 GCA_023265045.1 Acidimicrobiia bacterium | reverse complement strand
AGGTCGGCGGCCCCGAAGGCCAGCTCATCCCCGCCGGGGAGCAGGTGATCGTCGTGGTCGGCGCCGCCAACCACGACCCCGGCCAGTTCGCCGACGCCGACCGCCTCGACATCAGCCGGCCGCTGGAACAGAACCGCCACCTCTCCTTCGCCGCCGGCCCCCACTTCTGCCTTGGCGCGTCGCTGGCCCGCATGGAAGCCCAGGTCGCGATCTCGACGCTGCTCGACCGCTTCCCCCGCCTCGAGCTGCTGACGACGCGGCCCGAGCACCGCGAGCACTTCGTGCTCCGGGGCGTCAAAGAACTACGGGTCGGCGTGGGGGCGGGCCCCGCCTAAGGGCCTACGCCCACCCGACCTTGTAGTCGAAGGTCATCTGCTCGCAGTACATCTCGGCCTTCACGCGGCGAATGCCCTCGGCGCCGGCCTCCATCTTGTCGGGGGCCACCTTGAAAATGCCGAGGTGCTTGAAGGTGAGCACGAACAGCGGGGAGGTGTTGTCGGGGGCAAGGTAGGTCAGGCTCCCGCCGCGCTCCTTGTCGTCGCCGTTGTTCCCCTTGACGACGAAGTCCTCGAGCCACTGGAACCATGTGTCGCCGCTGCCCAGGGGGAGCTCCACCCGGAGGTTGGGGATCTCCAGGTAGGCGGGCTCCCTGGTCACGTCGCGCAACCCACCGACCGGGTCCTCGACGAAGGCCTGCTTGACCGTGATGGCGTCGATCTTGTTGACCTTGGTGCAGTCGATGCCGTCGATCTCCAACCGGAAGTTGGAGGGCAGCCACTGCTTTTGGGCCTTGGCGCCTTGCGAGAAGCCCGTGGTGGCCTTCATGCGGGTGGTCTCAGGCTTGAACTTGAGGGTCATCTTGGCGGCGTCCTTGGACGCGGCGTCGAGGGCGGGCATGCCGATCTCGGTCAACAACGCGTTGGTGAAGTCGAGCGCCGTCCCCTCGCCCCGGTTGTTCAACGCCCGCACCGAGCCGCTGTGGCGCTCGAACTTGTTGTCGAACGAGGCCTTGATCCAGTTGTAGAAGGCCTTCGACATCCCCGTGCCGCACTGGACGGCGATGTCCTCGTACTTCACGTTGGCGATGTGCTTCTTCTGGATGTGGTCGCTCCCGACCTTCTCGACGACGACGTCGGAGGTGGCTTGGCCCCCCTCAGCCGAGAACAGCAACCCCGCAGGCATGCCGTCGAGGGTGAGATCGAGGACGCTCGGCAACCCTGCCCCAGTACCGCCGGCGCCGCCGCCCCCGGGGATCTGCGCCATCGCCGGCGCGGCCCACACCACGCTGGACAGCGCCACCCCTGCGAGCCCGGCCGCGCCCGCGCCCGCCAAGAACGCGCGCCGTGACGGACCCTCTACCTCGTCTTCGGCCACCCGTCAGCCCCCCTATCCCCGGCCCGGCATTGTACTCGGGCGCAAGATCCCCAGCTCGACCATGCGCTCGACCAGATCGACGGTGCGCCGCCGCAGTTCGGCCCGGTCGGCGTCGGGCGCCAGAACCCGGGCCGAATCCGCCACCGCCTCCTCCAGGGTCTTCCGACCGTCCATGCAGGTGAGCAGGTGGGCCGAGTAGGCGTCGACCGCGGCTCGCAGCGCGAGCCCGCTCTCGAGGTGCAGCATCGCCTCGTCGACGTGGAAGGCGCCCTCGCGCAGCCGCAGGACCTGGTGCAGCCGGTGCGGCTGGTCGAACGCGAACCGCTCGTCGAGCAGGCGGTCCGGCCCCGTCTGGGACGCGAGGTAGTCCATGGCCGCGAACAGGTCGCGCACCTGGTCGTTGGCCGCCCGGTCGGGCGGACGGCCGAGCGACTGGGCGCGGGTCCAGGTGACGCCGGACCGGCGGCGCAGGATCACCGCCCCGTACCCGATCGCCTCAATGTTCTCGCGGGCGAAGTAGTCGATCCAGCGGCCGACGGCGGCGGCGTGGCGCTCCGGGTCGCCCTGCAGGGGCTGGTTCCAGGCAGTGGCGTAGTCGAGGGCGTCCTGGCTGCCGAAGTGCAACAGCCAGGCGTCGCAGCCGAGGCCGCCGACCCAGTCCCGCAGCGGCTGGGACCAGTCGGCGCCGGCTCCGTGCACCCAGCTCACCAGCACGTGGGCGTACCCGCCCTCGCTGAGCAGGGCGCCGGCGTCTTGCACGACCTGGCGGCTCACGCCGTCGGCGGCGTGGCCCGAGTCCCGGTACAGGTAGTCATGGTCGGGTGAGACGACGAACGGCGGGTTCGACACCACCAGGTCGAAGTGGCGGCCGGCGACCGGCGCGGTGAGGTCCCCCTCGAGGAACTCGATCGGCGCCACGTTGTTGAGGGCGGCGCTGAACCGGGCGAACGCCAGCGCCCGCGGATTGATGTCGGTGGCGGTGACCCGGGTTGCGTGGCGAGCGGCCAGCAGGGCCTGGATCCCCGACCCGGCGCCGATGTCGACCGCCGTCGCCACCGGCCGGCGCACCGTCAGGTGCACGAGCGACCACGACGACGCCGACACCCCGACCACCACGTCGGGCGCGACCCGGGCAATGTCCGGCGTGAGGTCGCAGGCCAGGACCAGGTCCTCGGCCGGCGCGAGCCGTACCTTCGCCGTGGCCTCACCGCCGGCCACGGTCAGCAGACCGATCGCCTCGGCTCGCGCCAGGGGGAGCGGCGCCAGCGCCGACGCGGCCGCGTCAACGGGGACGGCGACGTTGGCCAGGAACAGTTGGATCAGCGTGGACAGGGCGCCGGTCGGCGGCAGGAGCCGCAGCAGCGCCGGCACGTGGGCGGGATTGGGCGTGAAACCCGCGCCTTCGGCGCGCATCGCCTCCGCCACCCGCTCGGCGTTGAACCCGGCGGCCCAGAGGGCTTCGCGCAGCCGCTGGACGTCCTCCGGGGCAGCCGCGGGCGTGGACATGTGAGAGAGACCGTATCCGGGTAGGGTTTGCACCAGCGTGGACAAGCCTCTCCTGCATCTCCTGGTTCCGGAGTGGGGCGGGGCGGGGATTTACCAGACGTTCGGACACCGCTTCCCGCCCATGTCCCTCCTCGTGCTCGCGGCGCACGCCCGCCGGGCCGGGTGGGACGTCGAGGTCATCGACCTCAACTACGAGCGCTCGCCGTTGCTCACGGCCGACGACGGCTGGCCTGGCGCCCGCTCCAAACTGACGCAGCGCCGCCGGTCGGGGAAGCCCGACCTGGCCGCGCTCACGGTCTGGACACCGAACTCGCCCAACGCCTACCGCACCGCCGACGCGTACCGCGCCCGCGGCGTGCCCGTCGTGCTGGGCGGCGTCCACGCGAGCCTGCTGCCGGGCGAGGCCAAGCACCATGCCGACACGGTGGTGTGCGGCGAGGCCGACCAGATCTTCGAGGGCCTCCTCGCCGACGCCGCCGCCGGCCGGCTGCAGCCGCTGTACCAGGGCTCGTTCCAGAACATGGAGAACGTCCCCATGAACCACGAGTGGGCCGACCTCTACCGGAAGTGGCCGACCACCCGTTACGCGCCGCTGAACACCCTCCAGACCACCCGCGGCTGCCGGTTCAACTGCGACTTCTGCTCGGTCATCCGCATCAACGGCCGGGGCTCGCGCCACAGCCCGCCCGAGCGGGTCATCGAGGAGGTCAAGGTCCTCAAGCGGGGCCCCCAGCACATCGGCGACTTCGCCTACATCTTCTTCCTCGACGACGACATGGCCGCCGATCTGGAGTACACCGCCGAGCTGTCCGAGGCCATCATCCGCAGCGGGGTGAAGTTCCGGTGGGGCTGCCAGGCGTCGATCGGTCTGGCCCGCGACCCGGCCATGCTCGACCTGGTGGCGAGGGCCGGCCTGCGGGCCGTGTTCACCGGCTTCGAGAGCGTCTCCCGTGAGGCGCTCATCGAGTGCAACAAGAAGAACCGGCCGGGCGAGTTCGGCGAGCTGGTGGCCAAGATCCACAAGCGGGGCATCGCCATCGAGGGCGGGTTCATCTTCGGCTTCGACCACGACAAGCCCGACGTGTTCACCCACACCGCCGAGTTCGTCAACCGCATCGACGTCGACGTGGCCCACTTCTCGATCCTCACGCCCTACCCCGGCACCCACACGTTCAGCCGGATGTACCAGGACGGGCGGATCACCACCTACGACTGGCGCAAGTACAACCTGTACCACGTGGTCCACGAGCCGGCCCAGATGACGGCCGAACAGCTCCACAACGGCCTGCGCGACACGTACCGCTGGTTCTACAAGGGCCGCCGCCGCGTGCCGCGGTACGTCAAGCACATGCGCGACCGCGACTGGAAGTTCAACGCCGCCTTCGCGGCGTGCAATTACAACTACGACCACGCCTACCGGAAGCTGACGCTCGACAACGGCCCGGACTGGCAGGCCGACCCCGACGAGATCGCCCGCATGGCCGTGGCCAGCGAGGCCCCTGCCCAGGAGGCGCTCAACGTCGCCTTCGCCCAGGCCGCGCCGAACGTCACGTTCCTCCCCCGCAAGCCCGCTGACGCACTGCACTCGTAGCGTCGTGATTTCGGGCGAAATCGCCGAAATCACAGCGATAACGCTGCACCGGTGATCCGGGCTCGCCGCCGGGCCCCGGCGTGGGCGGCGATCTTCGCCGACGACCTGCTCCAGGGGGGCGACGACCTGGTGGCGGTGTTCGGGCTGGAGCGGCTGGCCCAGGGCCTGCCCATCTCCATCCCGATCGACGCCGACGGCGTGGTGCTACTCCAGCCCGCGGGCCCCCTCGACGCGCCCCGTGTCCCCGCCACGCTCACCGTCTCCCTGCCGCTGGGCTTGCGCATCGAGCGGCGCGACGGCGGCCCGCTCGTGATCCCCGGCTTCGGCGACACCCGCCAGGCCCTCGTGTGCAACGTGACCGCTCGCGGGCTCGAGATCTTCCCGCCGCCACCTGACCTCACCGAGGACGTCGCCCGCTCGCTCGCCACCGCCCTGCTGATCACCATCCACATGAAGCTCACAAAGGCCGGGCGTCCCGAGGCGACGTAGAGGTGTAACGGCGTCGCGGCCAGGGTCGGTCACAATGGAGGGTCCCGAAGCGTTGGAGGTAGTAATGAGCCGGACGAACGAGATCGCGGTCGTCGCCGCCCGCAAACGGTCCCGGTTCGGGACGCTGATGGTCGTGGCCCTCGCGGTCGCCGGCCTGCTGGTGGTGGCGAGCAAGTTCGGCCTGGGCGACTTCCTGCCGTCGTTGCCCAACCCGTTCAGCTCCAAGACCGTCGACCGCAGCCAGCCCGCGCTGCTCAAGTCGCTGGAGGACCTGAGCCGCTACGAGGCGGCGTCGGCCAACCTCCAGGTGATCGTCGACACCGAGAAGGACGCCAAGTTCCTGCCCCAGATCATCAAGGGCGAGCGCACCGTCTACGTGGCCGCCGGTGACGTCACCGCCACAGTCGACTTCTCGGCCCTCGACGAGCGAGCGATCGCGGTGTCCCCCGACCGCCAGTCGGTCACCATCACCCTGCCGGCGCCCGTGTTCTCGGCGCCGCGCCTCGACCCGAAGGCCAGCCAGGTGGTGAGCCGCCAGCGCGGCCTGCTCGACCGGATCGGCTCGGTCTTCACCGATTCCCCCACCAGCGAGCGCTCGCTGCAACTCGCCGCCGAGGGCAAGATGGCGGCCGCGGCCAGCGACAGCGACCTGCGGGCCCGGGCCGAGACCAACACCCGCACGATGCTGGCCAACATGCTGCGCGCCCTGGGCTACCCCAACGTGACGGTCAATTTCGCCGCTAGCCCGGCGTAGGCGGCGGCGCAGGGAGCGTCTGCTCCAGGCCCTCCACTCGTTCCCACAGGTCGCCGTCGCGCTCGAAGCGCTTGACGACCTCATCGGCCGTGAACGACAGGCCCTCGTCGCCGAGCCCCGCCTCGACCTCGGCCCACGTCACGGGCGAGGAGACGGTCGGCGTGGGCCGCGCCCGCAGCGAGTACACGCACACCGTGGTCTTGGAGTCGTCGTTCTGGGACCAGTCGATGAAGACCTTGCCCTTGCGTAGGTCCTTGGTCATCACCGACAGCACCATCTTCGGGTACTTGGCCTCCAGCAGCTTGGCCACGGCGTGGGCGAACGGCTTGGTCTCGTTGTAGGTCACGGGCGTGTTCAGGGGGACGTAGATCTGCAGCCCCTTCGACCCCGACGTCTTGGGGAACGCCTCCAGCCCGAGATCGTCCAGCACCGACCGGAGCCACAGCGCCACCTGGCAGCACTCGACCACGGTGGCGGGCGGGCCGGGATCGAGGTCGAACACCACCATCGTCGGCTTCTGGTAATCGTCGGCCTGCGAGAGCGACGTGTGCAGCTCCAGCGAGGCCAGGTTGGCCACCCACACCAGGCCCGGCAGGCCGTCGCACAGGCAGTAGTTGACGTCGGCCTTGTTGCGGGCCGACCACACCGGCAGCGTCCCCACCCAGTCGGGGCGGTGCTTGGGGCAGTTCTTCTCGTAGAAGAACTGGGCGTCAACGCCGTTCGGGTAGCGCTTCAGGGTCAGCGCCCGGCGGCGCAGGTGGGGCAGCAACGCCCCCGAGATCCGGGTGTAGTAGTCGATGACCTGGCCCTTGGTGAACCCGGCCTCGGGGTACAGGACCTTGTCGAGGTTCGACAGCTTGAGCTGCCGCCCCTCGATCTCGACCTGGACGTCCGCCAACTCAGCCGCCGTCCTTGGACTTCTTGACCGCGGCGAGCGACGCCTCCAGCGCCGCCATGAGGTCGACGACCTTGGAGGGCTCCTCGGACGCCTCCTCGAGCACGATCTCCTGGCCGGACGCCTTCTGCTCGATCAGCGCCAGCACCCGCTCGCGGTACTCGTCGTGGTACTTCTCGGGCTCGAAGTCGGTGGTCAACGAGTCGATGAGCTGGCGGGCCATCTTCTCCTCCCGGTCGGTGACCTCCACCTCCTCGCGGGGCAGGTCCAGGTCGTCGGTCGGGTTCACCTCGTCGGGGTACAGCATGGTCTCGATGACCAGGACGTCGTCCTTGACCCGGATGGCGGCCAGGTACTGCTTGGTGCGCAGCACCACCTTGGCGATCCCCACCTTGTTCGACTCCCGCATGGCCGCCCGCAGCAGGGCGTAGGCCTTGGCCCCGCCCTTGTCCGGCACCAGGTAGTAGGCCCGCTCGTAGTAGATGGGGTCGATCTGGTCGAGGTCGACGAAGTCCTCGATGTCGATGGTGCGCGTCGCCCGGGTCTCGAGGGAGTCGAGCTCCTCGGGGGTGATGATCACGAACTGATCGGTCCCCAGCTCGTAGCCCTTGACGATGTCCTCGTAGGGGACCTCGTCACCCGTGGCCACCGAGACCCGCTTCTGCTTGATGCGGGAGTTGGTGCGCCCGTCGATCTGGTGGAACCGGACGTCTTTGGCCGACGTGGCGCTGAACAGCTTCACCGGCACGTTCACCAGCCCGAAGCTGATGGCGCCGCTCCAGATGGGTCGGGGCACGCCGCCAAGTCTGGCACGCGGCATGTGATGAGCAGCCCCTGGGTACAAGTGAGGGCAGTTCGCAACGCACTACAGGAGGCATGCAATGGGTATCGGAGTGAGCGTCTTCCTCATCGCAGTGGGCGCAATCCTCGCCTTCGCCGTCAACGTCACGACATCGGGCGTGGACCTCCAGGCCGTCGGCTGGATCCTCATGGGCGTCGGCGCCGTCGGGTTGCTGGTCGCCCTGGTCGTCATGAACGGCTGGGCCAGTTGGGGCGGTTGGGGCGGCGGCGCCCGCACCACCACCGTCGTCGACGACGAGGTGCTCGAGCCGGTCGCACCCCGGCGGGTCGTGCGCCGGCGCAGCTACATCGACTGACCCGCTTACAATCAGTAAGTCCCGCCTCGCGGACGCCTCGGCCCCCACGGCCGGGGCGTCCGCGCGTGTAGCGGGTGGCGACCCCGAAAGCAAGGATTTCGCGGTTCCGGGGCTCCGACTGGAATGTTGCCCCCCTCGGTGTGGTTCAATATGGGTGCTCCGGGTGTCCGCCCACCCGGGGCGCCCGAGGTGGTCGAGGCGCCAGTCGCCTTCCCGCCAGGCCTGGCGCCTCCCACCCAAGCCTCGGGCTAGCCGGAGCCGGCCATCGCCTCGTCGGGGCTGAGCCCGTACCACCGCAGCCGGTTGTACATCTCCAATTGCGACGGGTCGGCCAAGGTGTGCGGCGGCAGCGGCACGAACACCACCACCGGGGCGCCCTCCACGTCGATCCGGAGCCGATCAGGCCCGGGGATCTCGATCAGCTCGGGGGGCTCGTCGGCCAGGCTGACCGCCAGACCGGCGACCTGGGGCGGCAGCGCCATCCAGAGCTCCTCGGTCACCGCGACGCCGTGAGCGGAGCCGCCGTTCATCCGCTCGGCGTCACGAACCCAATGCTCGACGATTTCCTGGAGCGTCACACCTGCTTGAGCGTCGACCGCAGGTAGCTCATGATGGTGCCGGTCGGCGTCTTCACCTTGTGCACTTTACGGGCGTGGTCGGCCACCTTGGCCATGACGGCCTCCTCGGTGGCGCCCGCCACCTTCCAGCTGCAGTCCGACCCGGCGGTCGGGCACCCGAACTCGTAGGCCACGTTGGCCCTCCTTTCACCGCCGTCACCGTTTAGCATACCAACTAGTCGGTATGGTCGGCAGGAGGTAGGTTCGGGAACGACGTGACGCACCGCAGCGCGCTGATCGACGCCATGCGCCGGGTGGCGCTGGCCAAGGGCTTCCCCGCCACCACCGTCGACGAGATCTGCGAGCGGGCGGGGGTGACGAAGGGCAGCTTCTACCACCACTTCGCCAGCAAGGACGACCTCGGCGTGGCCGCTCTCGAGTCGTACTTCGAGGACGTCGTCGCCGCCTTCACCCAGGGCGCATGGACGGCCGAGGACGACCCGGTGGCGCGCCTGCACGCCTTCGTCGCCCACGCCGGCGAGGTGTGCGTGGGCCCGGTCATGACCTACGGCTGCCTCATCGGCAGCTTCGCCCTCGACCTGGCCGAATCGTGGCCCGAGGTGCGGCCCCGCCTGGCGGCCATGTTCGGCGCGCTCCGGGACTTCGTCGCCAACCTGGTGGGCGAGGCGGCCGCGGCCCGGGGCGCCGACATCGACCACGCCCAGTTCGGCGACCAGTTCCTGGCCGTCGTCGAAGGCTCGATCGTGCTGGCCAAGGCCCACGCCGACCCGGCCATGCCCCAGCGCCAGATGGCCCTCCTCGGCCAGCACCTCGCCCTACTGCTGGCCTGAGTCCTCGTCATCCGGCCCGCACACCGGTCGGTCTACCGGCGGGCTGGTCCGCCCGGCATCCAAACGAGGACCCGCGGCCCCAGCTCACCCTGCCCCTGAGAACCGCTCGGCGATCTCGTCGTCCCACTCGACGTCGGACGCGATCACGTCGGTGCGCAGGCCCTTGATCGACGGCTGGCGGAGCGTGCCCGACTCGGTGACCTCGGTGTAGGCGATCTCCGCCACCAGCATCGGTCGGACGTAGTGGAGCATGAGCGCGGGCGGCGGGTTGACGAACGGCGACGCCTCCACGCGGATCTGGGCGAACAGCTTCTGGAGCTGGCGGATCATCTCCTCGTTGAGCCCCGAGCCGGCCTGGCCGACGTAATACAGCGTGCCTGAGGGGTCGTAGGCGCCGAGGGCGAGCGAACCTATGCTCTCGGCCCGGCTGCCGGAGCCGGTCGACCAACCCCCCACTACGAACTCGCGCCGCCGGCCGCACTTGACCTTCCACCACGCCGGCGAGCGCCGCCCCGGCTGGTAGGTCGCGTCCCGGCGCTTGGCCATGAACCCCTCCAGCCCGGCGGCGCGGCAGGCTTCGAGCAGCTCCTCGGGCGTGGCGTCCAACACCGGCGCCGTCTGCCACGCCCGGCCCTTGATGGCCAGGCTGTCGAGAATCCGCCGCCGCTCCTCCTGCGGGCACGCGACCAGCAGCTCGCCGTCGAGCCACAGCACGTCGAAGGCGGCGAAGACCACCGGCGTGTCGGCCAACAGCCGGGCCGACGGCTGCAGCACGTGCATCCGCCGCTGCAGGCGCTGGAAGCTCGTGCGTCCTTTTTCGTCGAACGCCACCACCTCGCCGTCGAGCACGGCCCCGTGCGGCGCCAATGCCTCCGCCAGCCCGCCCACCTCGGGGTAGTGGCTGGTGATCTCCCCACCGCGGCGGTTCAGCAGTGTGACCCCCACCGGCTCGACTAGGGCGATCACCCGCACGCCGTCCAGCTTCGGCTCGAGCAGGTAGGCGCCCGGGTTGGGCGGGATCCCGTTGCCCCCGGCCAGCATCGGCAGCAAGCGTGGCGGCGCGGGGCTCATTCATCCCATTCTCATCATCGAAGCAGACATCAATCCCAGGTCGGGCATCACCCGCCCGTTCAGCGGACGTGCCACGGAAGGTCCTGCCCCGCGCGACGCGCCTCGGCCCGGTCTACGGGCACGGCTGGATCTTGATTGACGGCGAGCGGTTGTTCGTGCCGATGGCGAAGAAGAAGATCGCCGCCATTGACGCCGAAGCGGGCTTCCCTCCGCCGCCGGCGATACCATGATCTGCGGCATATAGTAGTATGAATATATGACGATTCGGGAGAGACTGTCGGCGACGGTCGAGGGCGACCTCATCGCCGCCGGGCGGGCCGCGGTGGCGGAGAGGCGGGCCGACAGCCTCAGCGCCTGGGTGAACGACGCACTCCGCCGGCAGGTGGGCCACGACCGGCGGATGCGGGCCTTGGATGACTTCCTGGCGGCCTACGAAGCCGAGCACGGCGTAATTACCGACGCCGAGGTGGAGGCCGCGAGCCGGCGCGCCCGCGCTCGGGCGGTCGTCGTCCGGGGCTCCGGATGAGCGTCGTGCTCGACGCGGGCGCGCTGGTCGCCATCGAGCGCGGCGACCGCGACCTGATCGCCGTCGTGAAGCGGGAACGGCGCGCCGAGCGCGCGCCGCTCACCCACGGCGGCGTGGTGGGGCAGGTGTGGCGGGGCGGGCACCGCCGCCAGGCCGTCCTGGCCCGCCTACTTCGCGGGGTCGAGGTGCAGCCGCTGGACGACGACGCCGGCCGGCGCGCCGGCGTCCTCCTCGGGCTCGCCGGCGCGGCCGACGTGATCGACGCCGCGGTGCTCCTCCTCGCCCACGACGGCGACGAGATCTTCACGTCGGGCCCCGAAGACCTGCGCGTCCTCGCCGCCGCCGCCGGCCGCCACGTCGACCTCATCCCCGTCTGACGAGCGCCCGCCGCCTCAGGTCCGGGCGCCGGCCTGCCGAAGAAGGAGCCATGGCGGACGACGCGAAGCGCCGGCGGATCGGACTGTGGCTCGTCGTCGCGCTGTGCGACCTCACATTGGGAGTACGGACGGCCAGGGACACGCGCAGCCTCCTGGTGGGCGCCATCGTCGTGGTGGGCTTCGCCGGTGGCCTGGCGCTCGTGACCGTCGTCGCCCGGTGGCTCTCAGAGGCGCGGCTGGCGCGGGCCCGTGCGTCCGGCCGCTCACTCGCCCTGGACGCCGTGCTCGACTACCGCTCCATGCCCGAGCCCTGGTCCGGCGCCGCCGCCGAGACGATCGGTTGGGCCGGTCGTATGTCGCCGGGCATGGCGGTCCGGCTCACCCTTGACGGGCAGGCGATCAGGATCGAGAAGAGCCGGCGCCTCGGCTGGGGCAAGCAGCCGTTCACCCTCAATATCCCCCTCACGGCGGTGTCGGCCGTCCGCACCCAAAGGGCGCAGAACGCGGTGGCCGGCTCGTCGCTGACCTTGGTCGTCGACGGCGTCGACGTGACTATGGACGTCGTCGTAGGACGGGAGACGATCGACTCCGTCGCCCGCGATCTTGAGGCTGCGGTGGCGAAGGCGAGGTTGATGCGCCCCGAGTGAGCGCTGGGTCAGTGCGGAGCCACCGCTGACGCAGCCCGCTCGGCGTCGTGGATGCAGGCAGCGATGCCGACGCCCCGGTAGGCGGCGCCGGCGACGGCGACGTTCGGGGGCAACAGGGCTTCGATCCGGGCCACCCGGGCGACGTGGCCGATGTCGTACTGAGGGAACGACCGGAGCCAGCGGCTCACCAGCGACCCCGTCGGCGGCGCACGCAACCCCATGGCCTCCGCCAACTCGCCGTGGATCCGGCCCACGAGGGCCTCGTCGTCGAGGCGCAGGGCCCGGTCGTCGCCGATACGCCCGGCCGACGCCCGCAGCAGCACGACGCCGTCGGCGCCCGGCTGCGGCCACTTGGACGACGTCCACGTGCAGGCCGTGATCAGCCGGCCGTCGACGCGGGGGACCAGAAACCCGCTCCCGTCGAGCGGTCCGGGCAGGGCGTCGGGGGCGTAGGCGAGCGTCACGGTCACCACCGAGGCGTACTCGATCGCCTCCAGCTCGCGAGCCGCCTCGGCGGGCACCAGCCGGGCGGCGGCGTAGGCGGGCACGGCCAGGACCACGGCGTCGGCCCCCAGGTCGGCCAGCGGCTCCACCGGGGTGTTGAGGCGGACGTCCACCTCCTTCGCCAGCCGGTCGACCAGCGTCTGCAGCCCGCCCCGCAGGCCGAGGAAGACCGGCCCGTTGCCCGCGGCCGGCCCCGAACGAAGGCCGAGCAGGAGGCTGCGACTCCGACCGGCGGCCTCGGCCACTTGGGGCGCCACCGCGGCCAGGCTCAACCGGTCCGCCCGCCCGGCGTGGATGCCCCCGAGCAGGGGCTCCACGAGCCGGTTGACGACCTCGGGCCCGAACCGCTTGCCGATCACTTCTCGCACCGACCGGTCGTCGGCGCCCCCGGCGGGCGGGCGCGGCAGCACCAGATCGAGCCCGGCGCGGGCCAGGCCCCAGGGCGACACGATGCCGGCCCGGGCCAGTGGGCCGAGGCGGCGCGGCACACCCAGCACGGTCCCTTCGGGGAGGGGCCGCAGCCGGCCCCGGGTCCACACGTACGCCTTGCCCGTGGCCGGCGCCACGAGCTCGTCGCCGAGCCCGAGCGCCTTGCACAGGTCCACCGCCCATGGGACCCGAGCGAGGAACGTGTCCGGCCCCGCCTCGACGGGCACGCCCAGCAGGGACGTGGTCTCGATCTTGCCGCCCACGCGGCCGCTCGCCTCGTAGACGGTGACCGCGGCCCGGTCCCGCAGGAACCAGGCGGTGGCCAGGCCGGTGATCCCGCCGCCGACGACGGCGACCTCAGGCCGCGGCATGGCGGCGCACCACCTCGGCCAGGGTGGCGCAGAACCGGGGGTCGTCGTTGGGCATCCGGGTGCGGGCGAAGCCGAGCCCGAGCTCGGCCGCCAGCGCGGCGGCTTCCACGTCGAGGTCGTACAGGACTTCGAGGTGGTCGGAGACGAACCCGGCGGGGCACACGACGACCCGCTCGACATCGCCCGCCGCCGCCCGGTCCCGAAGGACGTCGAGGATGTCGGGGCCGATCCACGGCTCCGGGGTGCGGCCAGCCGACTGCCATCCCACCGACCAGCGCTCGACGCCGGCCCGCTCGGCCACGGCCGCCGCCGTCTCCCGCAACTGGTCCGGGTAGGGGTCGCCCTCGGCCAGGATCCGCGACGGGAGGCTGTGGGCGGTGAAGACTACCTCCGTGCCGGACGCGGGCGTGGCCACCTCGCTCACGAACCGGGCCACGAGCTCGACGTAGCCCGCTTCCAGGTGCCACGACTCGACCACCCGGGCGCCGGTGGCCCGGGCCGCGTACTCGCCCACCGACAGGCGGGAGTAGTGGGGAGCCAGCACGAGCCCGACGATCCGGCCCTCCTCGACGCCCGCGGCGGCCAGGGCCTGCATGCCGTCCTCGATGAACGGCGGCGCGTGCTTCATCCCCAGTTCGACCCGCCAGCCGTCACCGAGGGCTGCCGACAGGCCGGCGGCCTGCGCCCGGGTGCGCTCCAGCAGGGGCGATGTCCCCCCGATGGCGGCGTACCGGCCCTTCAGCTCGGCCAGCTGCTCGGGCGCGGGCGGGCGACCCCGGCGCACATGCGTGTAGTACGTCTCGATGTCGTCGGGCGTGGCGGGTGTCCCGTACGCCATCACCAGCACGCCCCGGGGCCTAGGGGGCATGCACCAGCTGGACGACCCGTCTCAGGACGTCCGGGTCGGTCTGGGGCAGCACGCCCCAGCCGAGGTTGAAGATGTGGCCGCGCCGGCCACCGTTGCGGGCGAGGACGTCGCGCACACCCTCCTCCACCGCGGGCCATGGCGCCAGGCAGCGGGCGGGGTCGAGGTTGCCCTGCACGGCTGTCTCGGGGCCGAGGCGGGCGCGGGCGGCGTCGAGCGGGACCCGCCAGTCGACCCCGACCACGCTCGGCCCGGCCCGCTCCATGAGCTCAAGCAACTCGCCCGTGCCGACGCCGAAGTGGATGGTCGGTACGCCGAGGTCGCTCAGGCCGCCGAACAGCTCGGCGCTGGCCGGCAGGACGTAGCGGGTGTAGTCGGCGGGCGACAGCTGGCCCGCCCACGAGTCGAACACCTGCACCGCCTGGGCGCCGGCCGCCACCTGGGCCTGGAGGGAGGAGAGGGCGATCTGGGCCAGGGCGCCGGCCAGGTCGCCCCAGACGTCCGGCGCCTCGTACATGAGCGCCTTGGTGCGGGCGTAGGTCTTGGACGGGCCGCCCTCGATGAGGTAGCTGGCCAGTGTGAAGGGACCGCCGGCGAACCCGATGAGGGGCGTGTCGCCCAGCTCCTTGACCAGCAGCCGCACCGCCTCCAGGACGTACGGGACGTCCGCCTCGGGGTCGAGGGGACGCAGGCGGTTGAGGTCGTCGGCCGACCGGAAGGGCTCGCGCACGACCGGGCCGGTGCCCGCCTCCAGCTCGATGTCGAGCCCGATCCCGACGAGGGGGACGATGATGTCGGAGAACAGGATGGCGGCGTCGACGCCGTACCGGCGCACCGGCTGCAGGGTCACCTCGACCGCCAGCTCGGGGGCGCGGACGATGGCGAGCATGCCGTGGCGCTCCCGAACGGCCCGGTACTCGGGCAGCGAGCGGCCGGCCTGGCGCATGAACCACACCGGCGTCCGGTCCACCGGCTCGCCGCGGCCGGCGGCGAGGAACGGCGGGGTCATGCCTCGGACGTTACCGGCGGATCGCCCGCAGCAGGAGCGAGCCCGCGACGAACAGGGCCAGGAAGGGCGGCACGGCGGCGGAGCCGGGCGCGATCGGGCGCGTCGCCAGCAGGGCGCCCACCGCCAGCGCCTCGAGCAGGGCGTTCCGCACGAGGTCGGCGGGCGACACCGGTTCGGCCGAGGCGGCGCCGAAGCACCGGCAGGGGACGGCCCGTCCCTCGCCGACGGCCGTCGCCAGCACGGCGGTGAAGGCCACGAGGAGCAGGAAGGCCACCAGCCCGCCCGTCGTCGGCGCGGCGACAAGGAGAGCGGCCGTCACCAGCTCGGCAGCGGGCACGGCGAAGGCGAGCGCCGGCGCGGCGGGCAGGCCCAGGGCGCCAAACCCGGCCGCCGCCTCCCGCGGGCGGGCCAGCTTGGCCGCCGCCGCACGCACGAACAGGGCGGCCAGCGCCAAGGCGCAGAGGTACCCGAACCCGGCCATCGCTTCCGAACTGGTGACACTAAAGCGCGCGGGCACGCGCCCAAGCGTCACCGGTTCGTGCTGGCTAACGAACTGGAGGCGGCCATCGTCCCGCAGGGCGGCGCGCGGCGCGGCGTCGCGCCCGGGCGAACTGGTGACAGTACGGCGCGCCCCAGCGCGCCCAAACGTCACCAGTTCGCACAAAGGGGCCGAGCGGCGGCCGCCAAGACCGGCGCTACGCTGCTTTGACACCACGGGAGCCCGGGCCGACCGGGCTGAGAGGGCGCCTTAGGGGCGCCGACCGTCTGAACCTGTCCGGGTAATGCCGGCGAAGGGAGCGAGCATGCGCCAGAAGATCTCCGTCGACGGGGTGCCGTTCACCGAGGTTTCCCTGACCAACGGCGACACCGTCCGCCTGTACGACACCAGCGGCCCCGGCTCCCAGCCCGAAACCGGCCTGCCGCCCCTCAGGAAGCCCTGGATCGAGGCCCGGGGCGACGTGGAGGAGTACGACGGCCGCCGCCCGACCCCACGCGACGACGGCCGCGCCGCTGTCCGGCGGCCAAACGGCACTGTCGCCGCGACAACCCCCAAAACGCCCCCCAAACCCCTCAGGGCCAAGCCCACCTGCACCGTCACCCAGTTGCACTACGCCCGCCGGGGCGAGGTCACCCCGGAAATGGCGTTCGTGGCCGCCCGGGAAGGCATGGAACCGGACTTCGTCCGCACCGAGGTGGCACGGGGCCGGGCCATCATCCCGGCCAACGTCAACCACCCCGAGTCCGAGCCGATGGCCATCGGGCGCAACTTCCTGGTCAAGATCAACGCCAACATCGGCAACTCGGCCGTCACCTCGTCCATCGAACAGGAGGTCGAGAAGCTCACCTGGGCGACCAGGTGGGGCGCCGACACGGTCATGGACCTCTCGACAGGGCCCGACATCCACACCACGCGCGAGTGGATCATCCGCAACTCGCCCGTCCCGATCGGCACCGTCCCCATCTACCAGGCCCTCGAGAAGGTCAACGGCAACCCCGTCGACCTCACCTGGGAGGCGTACAAGGACACCATCATCGAGCAGGCCGAGCAGGGCGTCGACTACTTCACGGTCCATGCCGGGGTGCGCCTCCGCTACATCCCCATGACGGTCAACCGCACGACCGGCATCGTCAGCCGGGGCGGCTCGATCCTGGCCGCCTGGTGCCTGGCCCACCACGAGGAGAACTTCCTCTACACCCACTTCGAGGAGCTGTGCGAGATCATGGCCGCCTACGACGTGGCTTTTTCCCTGGGCGACGGCCTGCGCCCGGGCAGCGTTGCCGACGCCAACGACGAGGCCCAACTCGCCGAACTGGCCACCCTGGGCGAGCTGACCAAGCGGGCGTGGGACCACGACGTCCAGGTCATGATCGAGGGCCCGGGCCACGTTCCCATGCACAAGATCCGGGAGAACATGGAGCTCCAGCTCGAGCTCTGCCACGAAGCGCCCTTCTACACCCTCGGCCCCCTCACCACCGACGTCGCCCCTGGTTACGACCACATCACCTCGGCCATCGGGGCGGCCATGATCGGCTGGTACGGCACCGCCATGCTCTGCTACGTCACCCCCAAAGAGCACCTCGGGCTTCCCGACCGCGACGACGTCAAGCAAGGGGTCATCGCCTACAAGATCGCCGCCCACGCCGCCGACCTGGCCAAAGGCCACCCTCGGGCCCAGGAATGGGACGACGCCCTCTCAAAGGCACGGTTCGAATTCCGGTGGCACGACCAGTTCGACCTGTCGCTCGACCCCGACACCGCCCGCGCCTTCCACGACGAGACGCTGCCCGCGGGTGCGGCCAAAACCGCCCATTTCTGCTCCATGTGCGGCCCAAAGTTCTGCTCCATGCACATCAGCCACGACGTCAAGCTCGCCATGCAGGAGAAATCGGTCGAGTTCGTCGCCGGCGGCGGGAACCTCTACCAATCCCCCAGCACGATCACCTAGGATCACCCCGGCATTCAGGCGGACTCAGAGGGGGGCGCAATGCGGGCTACGCGTCGTTTGGCTGCGTTGGCAGGGGCCGGGGCGTTGATCGCGACGATGGGCGGCGTGCCGCTGCAATCGGCGTCGGCAGTGCCGACGGTGTTCATGGGGGCGGGCAACGCGTCCGTGACAGCCGCGATCAACGCCTTCACTGCCGCCATCGGCGGCGGGAACAACGGGACCGCGCCGCCGCCGGCGGCCAATGGGTTCCGGCGGATCAACTGGGACGCGGTCCCCATCAACGCCAGCAACGAGATCGTCCCCAGCAAGGTGGGCGACGTCGCCGTCGACCAGTTCCAGGGCCGCGGTGTCATCTTCGACGACGACACTGCGGTCGCCAACGACGGTTTCCTCTCGACCAACCCCAGCGTCACGGCTGCGTTCCCGGCCTTCACCTCGCCGCTCGTCTTCTCCCCGTACAACGACAACCAGGTGCTGGTGACGTTCGTCCTGGCCAGCACGCGGGGCACGACGCCCATCCCCGCCGCCTCCAAGGGGTTCGGCGCGGTGTTCCTCGACGTCGAGAGCGCGAACACCACCATCGAGTTCTTCCATGGAACGACGAGCCTGCGCAAGGACATCGTGCCGGTCGCCGGCCACGGCGAGAGCGCCTTCCTGGGCGTCGTGTTCGACAGCCCGGTGGTCACCAGCGTGCTCATCACCCTGGGCACGGCCCGCATCTTCGACTTCCCGCCCGTCAGCGCGGGCGGGAACGAGAACGAGGGCGACGACCTCGTCGCCTTGGACGACTTCGTCTACGGCGAGCCCATGTGCACCCGCACCTACGGCGCCGTGGTCACGCCGACAGTAGTTGCGTCGACGGGCGACATCGTCTGCCTGAACGGCACCACGGTGAACGGCAGCATCGTCGCCAACCCCGGTTCGGTCGTCGTGATGAACAACGGGTTCGTCGCCGTCAACATCACCGCCAACGGCGCCGCCTTCCTGTCGGTCTGCGGCACGACGGTCAGGGGCTCGGTGACGGCCCAGAACACAACCGGTTTCGTCCGCATCGGCGACGCCGCGAACGACGACAACCTGAACTGCGGGGGCAACAACATCCGCGGCGACGTTTCCGTGCTCAACGGCCGGGGCGGCTTCGAGGTCGGCGGCAACCAGATCTCCGCGAACCTGACCGCCAACGACAACCAGGCGCTGCGCCTGTCCGGGCCGCTGGCGCCGGCGGGCGACGATTTGGCAGAGATCGAGGGCAACTACGTGGGCGGCGCGCTGACCTGCCTCCGCAACGTGCCGACGCCGACCGACGACGAAAGGCCAAACCAGGTCATCGGCAGCACCGCCAACTGCACCCTCGCCGGCATCGACTGACCCGGCGTCGCGGCTCACCTATCGTGTCGCCGTCCGGACGGCGACACGATAGGAGCCGGTTGTATGAAGCGTTCTGTGCAGGTGGTCCTGGCCGGTGCGACATTGGCCGCGGCCGCGGCCGTCCCGATGGCGGTGGCGAGCGCCGAGGACCCGGCCCCCGCGCCGCCCTCGTGCACGATCACCTACGGGGCGGTCCTCAAGCCCTCCCTCAGCGTCGTCAACGGCCAGGTCGTCTGCCTGGCCGGTACGACGGTGAACGGCAACGTGTCCGTGAGCCCGGGCGGCGCCCTCAAGCTCGACAACGGCTATGTGTCGGGCTCGATCGTCAGCACCCAGGCGGCCTACCTGTGGGTGTGCGGCACGACCGTGCGCGGTTCGGTTACGGCCCAGAGCCCGACCGGCTTCGTGCGCATCGGCGACCTCTCGAATGACGACGGGCTCGGGTGCGGGGGGAACAACATCCGCGGCTCGGTCTCGGTGCTCGGCGGCATGGGCGGGTTCGAGGTCGGCGCCAACCAGATCGGCGCCAACCTCACCGTGAACGACAACGTCGGCACCAGCCACGTCTCGACCGAGTACGAGATCGAGGGCAACTACGTCGGCGGCGCGCTGACGTGCCTGCGCAACCAGCCCCTTCCCGAGGACGACGGCAAGCCCAACACGGTCGTGGGCGTCGTCAACTGCGCCTTGGAGGGGCCGCCCACCTGAGGAACGCGCGGCCGGGCCGGGCGCGGCCCCTAGCCTGAACGGCGATGCGCATCGACCTCAGTTGCGACCAGCACCAGCTCGCCTGGGGCCAGCTGGTCGAACGGGTCCGCTACGCCGAGCAGGCCGGGTTCACCGGCGCCTGGGTGTTCGACCACTTCAAGGCCCTCTACGGCTCGCCTGACGGTCCCTGCTTCGAGGCGTGGAGCTGCTGGCCGCGCTGGCGGCAGTCACCACCACCATCCGCCTGGGCCCGCTGGTGACGGGCGTGACGTACCGCCACCCGTCGGTGCTGGCGGCCGAGGCGGTCACCGTCGACCACGTCTCCGGCGGGCGCCTCGACTTCGGGATCGGCGCGGCGTGGTTCGGCCAGGAGCACGAGGAACTGGGCATCGACTTCCCTCCGCCGGGCGAACGGCTGACCCGCCTCGACGAGGCGCTGCACGTCACCAGCCTGCTGATGAGCGAGGGCGCCGTCACCTACGAAGGCCGGTACTACCAGCTGGAGGACGCCCGTTACCGGCCGTTCCCGGTCCAGCGGCCCCACCCGCCGTTCTGGGTCGGAGGCGGGGGCGAGCGCCGGCTCCTGCCCGTCGCCGCCCGGCACGCCGACGTGTGGCATGGGTTCGGCTCGGTCCGCGAGCTGGCCCGGAAGTCCCGCCTGCTCGACCAGCTGTGCGAGAAGGAGGGCCGCGACCCCGCAGCGGTAGCCCGGTCCACGAGCCTGTCCTTGTCGGAATCGAACGACGCCGTCCGCCGCCGGGCAGAGGAGCTGCGCCACGCCGGCTTCTCCATCCTCATCGCCGACTGGCCCACCGAGGGCCGGGCCCGGGTGGACGAGTTCATCGCCAAGGTGCTCCCCGAGCTGTGACCACCCCGCGCGTCGCCTATCCCGTCGCCGACGGCGTCATGCAGATCGACACCCTGCTCGGGGGTTGGGAGCGGGTGACGGCCGGCTACCTCATCGAGGGCCCGCCGCCGGTGCTGGTGGAGACGGGCAGCCAGTCGTCGGTGGGCGCGCTGCTGGCGGCGCTGGCCGGCATCGGTGTAAGCGCCGACGCCCTGTCGGCGGTGGTCGTCACCCACATCCACCTCGACCACGCGGGCGGGGTCGGCGATGTCGCCGCCGCCTTCCCCGAGGCCGAGGTGTACGTCCACCCGTTGGGCGCCCGGCACCTGGCCGACCCGTCCCGCCTCATCGACTCGGCCGGGCGCGTCTACGGCGACCTGCTGGACTCGCTCTACGGCCGCCTCGACCCCACGCCGGCCGCACGCATCCACGCCCTCGACGACGGCGAGGCGGTCGGGTCGCTCACCGCCGTCCACTCGCCGGGCCACGCCAAGCACCACCTCGCCCTCCACGACTCGATGAGCGGGCTGCTGTTCGTGGGCGACGCGGTCGGCGTGCGGTTGCCGGACGTGGGCGTGCTCAGGCCGGCTACCCCGCCGCCCGACTTCGATCTCGACCTGGCGTTGTCGTCGCTCCGGCGCTTCGCCGACCGGTCGCCGTCGGGGCTCGCGCTCGCGCACTTCGGCGTCCTGCCCGACCCACCCGCCGACGTGCTGGCCGAGGCCGAGGACGCGCTGCGGGAATGGGCCGACGTGGCCGAGCGGGCGTGGGCCGCCGGCGCCGACATCGACGCCGCCCTCGCGGCCCGGTTCGGCGAGGACCACGCCCAGGTGGCGATCCTCAACGGCATCCACTCCAACGCCGCCGGCCTCCGCCGCTGGCTCGAGCAACGCCCCACCGACTCCGCGGCGCGGGTTTAGGCGCCCGCCGAAAGGCGGTGCGCCGTAGCCTGCGTGGCACGGAACGCAGTGACACCGTTAGCGCTGTGATCTGGGCCGAAACCAGCCAAATCACAGCGCTACGAGCGCAGTTCGGCGGCCCCCACCCGGAGGCGAGCGACGACCGGCCAGTGGTCGGAGGGGAGGCGGCCGAAGGGACGGGAACGGACGATCGAGGCGTCGACCACCTCGATCCCCGGCGACACGAGGATGTGGTCGATGCGCCGGCCGTCGGTCTTGCCGGTCCACTCATGGCCGGTGGCGGCCCCCGCTCCGTCGGCGGGCAACCCGCTCAGCGCGTCGCGCAAGCCGGCGGCGAGCAGCGCCTGCACGGATGCGTCGGCGGGCGTGGCGTTCAGGTCGCCCATGACGACCCAGGGCCCGGCGGACTCGCGGAGCCACGCCAGCAGCGCCGCCACCGAATGGTCGCGCGCCGGCGCCGACCGTTCGGCCAGGTGCGTGTTCAGCACGCTGAACGCCCCGAAATGAGCGATGGTGGCGATGCGGTCGGGCTGGTCGGGTGCGTACCAGCGAACGTCCCAACGCTCGACCTCGAGGCGGTCACGGCGGTACAGCACCGGGCAGTGCTCGCCCCTGCCCTTCAGCTTGGCCCGGCCCTTGCTCAACCAGCCGTACGGGCGTAGCCGCCGCTGGAGGTACTTGCGCTGCAGGGGCCGGACCTCCTGCAGCCCGGCGACGTCGGGAGCGATCTCCTCGATCGCGGCCGCGGCCGCACGCCGCCGCAACCACCACGCGTTCCGACCGTCGAGGCCGCGGTCGGTGCGGATGTTGAACGTCAGGACGACGAGGTCGTTCAGCCCATCTGGCGCTTGACCACCGCGCTCTGGCGCGCCACCGGCGCTGCGGTCGTCGGCGGCACCGGGATCAAGGTGACCAGCGCCCTGATCTCGTCGACGTCCTTGCCCCGGTCCTCGTCGAGTTGGGCCTTGCGGTAGTTCTTGGTCCAATGCCGTTCGATGGACGGCTCCGCCGCCGTCTTCTTGTTGAACATCGGGGTCAGGAACCCCAACACGTCGTCGGCGCCGGCCGACGGCGGATCGCCGACGTCGGTGTCGTCACCGATGAGCCGGCACGTCTCCTTGAAGACCGCCTTCGACTCGATGTCCTTCTTGCTGAAGGTGATGGTGTATGTGACGTCGACAGGGATCATCGCGCCCTTGGTGCCGATCTTCAGCTTCACCGCGCTGAGTTTCGCCATGGCTGCGAAATGTAACGGTTCCCAGCGCGGCGCGCTGGGAGGGTCAGATCGCCAAACTGAACGCCATCACCACGGCCCCGGCGACGACCAGCAGACCGGACGCCACGTAGGCGGCGACCCACTGGAACGAACGGGCTCGTCGCCCCCTGTTGTCGCCGTCGACCGACACGACGTCGCGCAACTCCACGCCCGGCCCCGGCGACCGGCGGTACCACCCGCGCGCCACCACCTCCGAGCCCATCCAGCTCTGCGCCCGGAACAGCCCGAAGAACTCGCGGGCCAGCGGGACGGGCTGGCGGTAGACGAGGGGAACGAAGCCCGAGCCGTCCTGCACGACCAGGTCGGGCGACAGCACATAGCCCGGCATGCCACGGCCGACGATGCGGCCCCGGACCTCGACGCCGATGCCCCGCACCGGGCTGGCGTCGAGCCGCTCGAGCAGCCCCGTGACCTCGGGCACAGGGGCGAACTCGCCGGGGTACTTCACGTGTTGCTTGACGAACAGCAGCCCGCCCGCGAGCGCCAGCGCCAAGCCGATCGACGCCAGCGAGCCGGTGAAGAACCCGAAGAGGGCGACGGCCATGAGGATCGCCCACGGGGCGATGGCGACGAACAGCTCGAACCCGAACCGGGCCCGAGCGGCCGACACTTCTTCGGCGGGCACGGTGGCCATCGCCTTCAACACGCTCCAGTCCCGGGGCGCGCCGGGCAAGCCTGAGCGCTCCAGGTTCTCGATGCGCCGCGCCACCAGCGGGTGCGACGACAGCTTCTCCAGCGTGCGGCCCCACGGGTTGGCCAGGTCCCAGCGCATGGCGGCCACGGCGCGCTCGGGGTCGATGCCCTGCGCGAAGGCCGACGACATGGCCGCCGCGGCCGACGGCTCGAAGATGCCCATGGCCCGCATGGAGCGGGCCCGGTCGGCCCGAGCCTGGCGCTTGCGGGCCTCGGCCCTGCCGGCTTTGCCCGACGCCACGAGGGCGTCAATCTCGTTCTTGCGTTCGGCGTCGGCCTGGCCCATGCCGTAGGCGACCTTGACGAGCGCGGACGCCAACGCGTCGCCGTCACCGGTGCACGCGCACGACCAGTGGTCGGCCGCGGTCTCCCGGGCCCGACTCAACGCCAGCAGCGTCAACTGGGAGACGAGGTAGGCAACGTACGCGCCGATGGCCACGGCCCGCGCCTCGCTGCGGTCCGCGCCGCGGGCGGTGATGTACACGAAGTAGAGGACCATCGGGACGACGGCGGCGACCGTCATCACCACGAAGTCCCAGTGCTTGATGTGGCCGATCTCGTGGGTCACGACCGCGTCGAGCTCGCGCTCGTCGAGCCGCTCCAGCAGGCCGCGGGTGATCCACACCCGGGCGTCCTTGGGCCGGCGACCGAAGGTGAAGGCGTTGGGCGTCCCGTCGTCGACGATGCCGAGGGTGACGAGGGGGACGCCGGCGTCACGGCAGCGCCGGGCGACGATCTCGCCGACCCGGTGGTCGGTGCTGTAGCGCTCGCCGTCGTGCGGGATGACGGTGGCAGGCACGAGCCACTGGATGATGAACGGGTTGACGAAGTACTGGATGGTCAGGATCACGATCGCGAACGCGACCGGGAACCAGACCGGGGCGTCGAGGAACCCGACGGCCAGGAAGCCGACCCCGAGCACCAGCGCCACCAACAACGACAACGAGGGAAGCGACCGCCGTATCACGTAACCCATCTGGACCTCCGTCACAAGGAACTTGTCACCCAGAAGAACGCCGCCGCCGTCGGAGGAGTTTCAACCCGCCGTTGGTTTTCCGTAAAGCTCGTCGAGGGCGACAACGAGCAGCGCGATGGCGAGGATCGTCAGCAGGGCCCCGGCGACGCCGCTCAGCTCGAGCCCGACCAAGGCGCCGACCAGGGTGAGGAACGGCCCGACGCGCACCGTCGCCTCTTCGACGGGCCGTTGCACAAAGTGGTTCTCGATCGCCTGATAGACGAGGAACGCCGCCGCCAGCCACACCATGCGTTCGGCCGAGACGACGCCGGCCAGCAGCAGGACGGGAAGGGCGCCGACGAACGCCCCCATGCCCGGCACCAGGTCCCACAGGCCGATCCAGATACCGAGGGGCGCGGCGCCGGGGACGTTCGCCAGCCGCGCCATGTCGTAGCCGAAGAGCCCCGCCGCCGCCGCCATGGCCAGCGTCCCGGTGGCGTAGCCGAACCCGCGCCGGTAGACGGCGACCGCCGCCTCCCGCCAGCGCGCCCGGCGGGCGGGGTCGCGGACCTGGGCGAGCCCGCGGCGGGCGATGCGGGGCCCGTGGAGCAGGAAGAAGATCGTCAGCACGGTGGTGGCCAGGAAGGCGACGCCGCGCGACCCGGCCGCCTGGAGCGCTTCAGCCGCGCTGCCTCCGCGCAGGCGCTCCGGCACCTGCTTGACGAACCGGCGCGTCCGCTCCTCGAGCTTGAAGTCGCGCGCCAGCTTCCCCCAGCGCGGCGACTGCTCCAGCAGCCGCGCCCGCTCCGGCGCCGCCTGCTGGAGGCGGCGGGTCTCCCGGGTGACGTTGTCGACGACGCCGTACAGCGCCGCGCCGGCCGCGCCGACCAGCACGAGCATCACCAACAGGACGGCCAGACCCCGGCGCATGCGGAGGGCCAGAAAGCTGACGAGGGGGTGCAACAGGGCCGCCACCACGCCGGCCACGAGGATCCACCCGATGACCCGCCGGGACGCGGCCGCGGCGCCGAGCAGGGTGATGGTGGCGCCGAACATGGCCACGGCGAGCACCACCGACCGGGGCGTGAACCGGATGCGCTCCCGGGGCGAATCGGAGGCCGCCATCGACGTCAGTACGATACCGACGTGACGGATGAGGGCGCTCCAGCCCCGCCCGCCGGCGCGCTACCCGTGCGCGTGGCCGAGTTGGACTGGCGCTCGGTGGCGTGGGCCATGGGCGCGTTCGTGGCCCTCGTCTCGGCCACCGGGCTCGTCCACGAGGCGCCCCGCTCCATCACCGTCCTCGCCGTCGGCGTGCTCGTCGCCATGGCCCTCGACCCGGTCGTGACCAAGGTCGAGACGCGCCTGGGCAGCCGGCGCAGCATGGCCGTCGCCATCGTCATCTCCGCCATCGCTGCCGCCGCGATGGTCATCATCGCCGTGCTCCTGCCGCGCGCCATCGACCAGGGGCGGGACCTGTCGAAAGACGTCGACCACGTCGTGAGCCAGATCAACCAGCTCCCCGTCGTGGGCGACGACCTCAAGCGCGCCGGCGCGGCGGACAAGGTTCAGCAGTGGATCAAGGACTTGCCCAAACGCTTCCAGGGCGACGACACGCCTATCGGCGACGCCGCCGTCCGCCTGGCCGACGGCCTGCTGGTGACCGGGTTCACCTTGCTCATCACCCTGGCCCTGTTGCTCGACGGCCCGCGCCTGGTGCGCGGCGTCTGCCGCCTCGTGCCTCCCCGCCGGCGCGACCGGGCGGTGCGCATCGGGCGGCTCGCCTACGCGACGGTGGGCCGGTACGTCGCCGGCTCCCTGCTCGTCGCGTGCATCGCCGGCGTCTGCACCTTGGTGGTCGGCCTGGTGTTGCGCGTCCCGCTCGCCCCCTTGGCCGCAATTTGGGTCGCGCTCTGGGACCTCATCCCCCAGATCGGCGGGGCCGCCGGAGGGATCCCCTTTGTGCTCCTCGGGCTGACCCGGGGCGCGGGCACCGCCGTGGCGTGCGCGGTGTTCTTCATCGTGTACCTGAATGTGGAGAACCACATCATCCAGCCGCTGGTCGTTGGGCGCGCCGTCAAGCTGTCACCTCCGGCCACGATGACGGCGGCCCTCATCGGCGTGTCCGCCGGCGGGCTCGTGGGCGCCCTGCTGGCAGTGCCGGTTGTGGCTGCAGCCAAGGTCGTCTACACCGAGCTCCGGCCGGCCGAAGCCGCCGCTAGGTCAGCAGAAGGATCAGAATGATGATGAGGATGAGGGTTCCAATTCCGATATACACGGTTCCTCCTATTTAGACTTTTCGACTCGGATCATTGGTTCCCTTTCCAGGTCGGCTCGAAACGTGACGCGCCCCAGACCGCGCCGCCACGCCGGTACCCTCGCGTCCGTGCGCCGCGCGGTTGTCCTCGGCCTTTCCCTGCTCCTCACGCTGAGCGCGTGCGGCATCGACCGTGGCGCTCCCACCTCGTCGGCGGTGCGAGCGCAGATGGGGCTGGCCAGCACGGTCGCGCCGCCCACCGCGCCGGCGACCACGACGACCACCCTCGGCTATCCCGTCTACGAGGTCGCCACCGCCGAGGTGCGCCGGGTGACGGTGTACGACGAACCTGGTGCGGCCGAGGCGGCGCGCACCATCGCCAACCCCAACCCGACCTACGGCACGACGCGCGTCCTTCTCGTGAAGGAAGACAAGGGCGACTGGCTCAACGTCTACCTGCCCGTGCGGCCCAACGGCAGCACCGGCTGGATCCGGCGCGCCGACGTGACCGTGACGTCGCACGCGTGGCGCATCGTCGTGGAGATGGGCGAACACCGCCTGACCGCGTACGAAGGCAAGGACATCTACCTGCAGGCGCCGGTGGGCGTGGGGCATGACACCACGCCGACACCGGGCGGGCTCTTCTACACCACCGAACTGATCCAGGTGGTCCCCTCGCAGCGTTCGTCGTACGGACCCTATGCCTACGGGCTCTCGGGCTTCTCCGAGGTCTGGTACGACTTCGGCGGGGGCGATGGCCAGTTCGGCATCCACGGCACCGGCGACCCCTCGAGCGTGGGGCGTGATGTGAGCAACGGCTGCATCCGCATGACCAACGACGCCATCACCAAGCTGGCCGAGAAGCTGCCCTTGGGCGTGCCGGTGGAGATCCGGGCGTAACCAGCCAGGTTTCAAGAGCCGCGTGGCGCGGGCAGGTACTCCGAGTTGGGCGCCGAGGGGTTGCCTTTTCGCGTCCGGTACGGGGCTGAACTGCGCCGTTACCCGGGACGGCTCGTGTGGGCGGGCTTCGCTTCCGCGCTCGCGCCACTGCTGTTCGTCGGCGCGGCCCGCGCCCACACCGTTGTGGCCGCGGTGCGCGCCCCCTCAGCTACTCCGCCGACGACCGTACCCCGCCCCGACGGCGCGCCGGTGGATACGTGGACCGCGAACGCCCGCGCCGCCGCGTCAACCTGCCCGGGGCTGCCGGCGACCGTGCTGCTCGCCATCGCCGACGTCGAGACGGGGAGGGGCCGGCGCACCGACGCGTCGCCGGCCGGCGCCGAGGGACCGATGCAGTTCCTGCCCGGGACGTGGGCCGCCTACGGGACCGACGGGGACGGGGACGGCGTGGCCGATGTCGGCAACGCCGCCGACGCCCTCCACGGCGCCGCCCGGCTGCTGTGCGCCAACGGGGCCGCCGACCCGGCCCGCCTGCGGTCCGCCCTCTGGAACTACAACCACTCCCGTGACTACGTCGACCGCGTGCTGCGCCTCGCCGGGGTGGCGTAGCCGCCGGGTCCGCGGCGCGGGGTTAGCCCGGCCCGAATAGGGCCGGGCGTGGCCTGCGTGGCCCGAACGCACAATCAGCGACGACGGCCAGGATCTCGTCCAGAGGAAGGGCGGTCCCCATCCGGCGCGGCGACCCGCCGACGAGGTCGCTGCCGCCCCACCGCTGGTCGGGGCCGCAGCGCTCCAGTTCGTTGAGACGCCCGTAGGCCCGGTCGAGGTCAGGCCCGGCGAAGGGCGACGCCTTGGCGAGGGTGATGTGGCGGCAAGGGCCCGCCCGGCGCTCGGCGACGACCGCGTGGATGCCGGCCCGGCGCAGCGCCATGCGGGCGTACGGGCCGTGCTCGACCACGGCCACCACCCCGCCCCGTCGGCCTCGCTCCTCAAAATCCCCCCACGCCGGCCGACTCCCGCCGCGCCCGTCCACATGGGCCTCGATGCGCTCGATCACGGCCTCGATGAGGGCGGGGAGCCCGGGGGCGTCGGCAGCCCGGCCCGCGGCGCGCGCGTCGAAGCACGGCTCGTACACCCAGGCGAGGGCGGCCAGGAAGTCGGCGTCGACCGACGGCGGGCACCAGAAGGCCGCGGTCGTGTCGATGATCCCTTCCGCCGCCACCAGCCGCTCGACGGCGACGTCGTCGAGCCGTTCCGGATGGCCGAGGACGTAGACCGCCGTGCACACGTCCGGGTCAGCGTCGTTGACGTGGACTTCGGCCCCTGGGACTCCGTCGTGCAACATCTGGTCCCACAAGCCGTGCGCCACTGCCAACCGAGCCTGCTCGCACGTCGCCCGGGTGAACAGGCGGCGCCCCCCCTCGTGGTGGTTGAACGAGGCATGGGGCCCGTCCTTCGACCACGCCGACGGACCGGACACGTAGCCGTCGACGGCGATGCCGGGCCCGTCGGTCTGCGCGCAGAACTCCGCGAACGTGACGGTTTCGCCCGGGTGCTCGACCAGCCGGATCAGTGGTGGCATGCCCCCACGATCTCACGCCGCGGTACAGGCCCACAACACACAACTTTTACATAAGCGAAACTTAGGCCATACTAAAACGATGGCTCCTGGCCGGGAACCCTACCCAGGTGTAGGGGAGGCGTGGGCCGACCTCCCGCTGGGCGACCTTATCCGGGCGGCGCGAGCGGAGCCAACCGGGTCGGGGACCCGCCGCTCCCAGGGCAGTTTGGCCGATGCCCTGGGCGTGAGCGAGGCGACCGTCGGCGCGATCGAACGCGGCGATCGGGTGCCGGGGTTGGACGTGCTCGCCCGCCTCGTGGCCCTGCTCGAGCCGGACGAGGAAGTGCAAGCTCAGCTGCTGACCCGGTGGCTGGTGAAGTGGGTGCAGCGCAAAGTCGACGGCGTCGGCGACGTCATGCCCGAGAAGCCGCTGCTCGACCGGGCCGCCGCCGGGCTCGTCCAAGCGCTGTCCCAGCGGACGCTGCCGCCCGTCTACCCCCGCTCGCTCCAAGGCTTCCCCGAGCAGTTCCAGCCCCTCGTAGGCGTGTTCCCCGACCGGCGCGAGGTCCCCCCCGACAGCCCCGCCGACCTGTTCATCCGCAGCGGCGCGGTCACCGACTTCCAGTACCTGCCCCTTCTCGAGGGCAGGAGCGAGCACTTCACCCTGTGCTCCGACAAGTTCTTCGTCCTCATGAAGCAGGACTGGCTGCGGGAGCGCTACGCCGGGCACCACCTGCTGGTGGTGGGCTCGAGCGGCGTCAACTGGCTGACCCGCCAACTCGCCAGCCGGGCGCTGTTCCGCCCCCTCATCAGCCCGGCGTGGCGGGCCTGGGACGCCAGGTACCGGGCCACGCCCGACCTCGACGACCACCGCATGCTCGGCCCGTTCTGGCGGCTGGTCGAGCAGGTGCAGCACAGCGCCGACCACAAGATGGACCCCGACGCGCTGACCGAGGAGCTGCTCGGGTCCCAGCAACACAGCCGCCTGCCCCGGGCGGCCGAGCTGGCCCGCGACCTCCTGCATGGCCGCACCGAGTCGGCGATCGTCCAGCAGTTCCGGGTGCCCGGCTTCGCCGACCCCGCCGACGGTGAGCTGCACGGCCGCCTCCCCGGAGACAACAGCGACTTCGGCGTCATCACCCTCGCCCCCCACCCCTTCGACGACTCGGGCCGCTACGTCGCCATCGTGTGCGCCGGCATCAGCGGCCCGGGCACCGCCCACGGGCTCAAGGCCCTCCTGACCGAGCAGAAGCTGTTCGCCGGCCACCCCTTCGGCGGCGTGATCAAGGTCAACCTCCCCGCTCGCGAGAACGACTGGCCGGGCCGGTTCGAGAACGCCGGCTGGATGTGGCAGACGCAGCCCTACACCCCGGACAGGATTATGGCCCGCCTTCAGAAGGCGCTCGCCACCAAGAACCCCCATGACCGCCGGCCCGCGTTCCAGGAGTGGACGGCGGCGGAGCTGGAGGCGGCGATCACCTTCGTCCGCCAACTGGTCACCGCGCCCTGAGCCTGCTCCGCCGCAACCGCGACTTCCGGGCGCTGATCCTCGCCCAGATCGTCTCCTTCGCCGGGGACTGGTTCGCGTTCGTCGCCCTCGTGGGCGCCGTGTTCGACCTCACGGGGTCGGACCTCGCCGCGACCTTGGTGTTCGTCTCGACCATGCTGCCGACGTTCCTCGCCACACCCATCGCTGGCCCGGCGGTAGACCACTTCGACCGCCGCCGGCTCATGATCACGGTGTCGATGGTGCAGGGCGGCTTGGCGCTGGCGCTCCTCGCCGTCGGGCCGGGGCGGGTGTGGCTCGCCTACGTGGCCCAGGGCTCGATCGCCGCCCTGGCCGCCTTCTTCGCCCCGGCCTCATCGTCGTCCATCCCCAACGTGGTCGACCCCGAGGACTTGCCGACGGCCACCGCCATGATGTCCTCGACGTGGGGCGCGATGCTCGCCGTCGGCGCCGGGCTCGGGGGCGTGGTCGCGGCCGTGCTCGGCCGGAGGGCGGCCTTCATCGCCGACGCCGCGTCGTTCGCCATCGCGGCCGCGCTGGTGGCGTCGGTGCGCCGGCCCACTCGGTCGCCCGGCGACCCCTCCGATGTCCACCGCCGGATGCGGCCCGTTCGGGACACCCGCGACGCCCTGCGCTTCGCCTGGTCCAACCGGCCCGTGCTGGCGCTCATGTGCTCGAAGATGGGCTTCGGCCTGGCCGCGGGCCTGTCGGGCATCGTGCCCGTGTTCGCGCTGGAGACGTTCCACGCCGGCGATGCCGGCGTGGGGCTGCTGCTCGCCGGGCGCGGCGCGGGCGCGCTGCTCGGCCCCCTGCTCGCCCGCCGGTACACGGCGTCCACGGGCAAGATCCTCACCGCCTGCGGCGCGGCGGCCCTGCTCTACGGGGGCGCGTACCTGCTCATGCCGTCCGTGCCCGCGCTCGCGCTCGTCGCCCTTGTGATGGTGGTGGCCCACAGCGGCGGCGGGGCGCAGTGGACCTTGTCCACCTACGGCTTGCAGGTGGCGACGCCCGACGCGCTGCGAGGGCGCATCCTGGCCGCCGACCTGGCGTTGGTGACCCTGACCATGAGCCTGTCGTCGACCACCGCCGGCATTGTCTCGGGCTGGGCGGGGCCGGGCACGGCCATGCGCATCCTGGCCGCCGTCAGCCTGGCGTGGGGCGGCGTCTACCTGTTCTCGACGCGCCGGCTCCGGCTGCCCGAGCGCACGCCGACGGTGTGAGTGAGGGCGGCGACCCGCCGGTACGGATCACGCCGCCCCGCCTCGGCCTCAGCCGCCACCGCCGCGTCCAGGTCGTCGGGCGGGGCGATGTCGCCCCAGTGATCGGTGAACAGCCGCACGCCGTACCACGCTGCGGTGTCGACCCCGGCCGCCGCGAACGCCGCCATGACCTCCTCGGGCTCGTCGGCGCGCACCTCGATCAGGCCGAGCCGGTTGGTGTACGTGCGGGCGTCGAAGCCGTCGAGGGCGCCAGCCCAGTCACCCGCCATGCCGGCCCGCATGGCAATGCCGGCCCGGTTGCGGGTGAGCACCGACACCACCCCACCCGGGCGCACGGCGCGGGCCAGCGCCGCCACGCCGTCGGCGAGCGACGGCAGGTACATCAGCACGCCGTGGCAACAGACCGCGTCGAACTGTTCGTCGTCGAGGCCTTCCAACTCACCCCGCCGCAACTCGACGCGCTCGCGCACCTCGCCGGTCGCGGCGCGCGCCTCGGCCAGCAGGTCCTCGGACGGGTCAAGCCCGACGACGTCGTACCCCCGCCGGGCCAGGCGGACGAGCTGGGTCCCCTGCCCGCACCCGATGTCGAGCACGCGCGCGGGCGGCGCCGGCAGGTGGGCCTGCAGCTGGCGGGCGACGAGCTCCTGGCGCACGGCGTCGCGTGCCAAGCCGGCCGACGCTCGCCACGCGGCCTCGCCGCTCCAGGTCACCTGCGGATGACGGCCCGGCCCAGCGCGGTCACCTGCTCGATGACGACGCGGCCCAGCTCGCCGCCGGGCTTCTCGGCCACGTGGGCGCGCAGCAGGCCCCGCTGCGCAAGCCGGGCCACCATGCGCCGGAACTCCACGCCCGGCACCTGGCCAAGCGTGCGGCGCACGGCGTCGGTCAAGGGAACGGGGTCCAGCCCACCCCGTTGGGCGTCGTGCGCCGCCTCCAGGACCTGGCGCTCCGACGCCGACAGCAGGGCCACAAGGCTCGACTGTAGGAACCCAACCCGCTCCAGTCGCGGACCCATCCGCGTTCGGAGCCGGCCCCGCTGGCACACTCGTACGTCCCGCGCACGACAAACTGGGGAGTGACAGTGAATCGACGAGAGCTCGTGAACGCCACCGCCGCCCACAGCGGGGTAGAAGCGAAAGTTGTCGACCAGGTCGTGAAGGCCCTGACCGACGTCATCACGGCTGTCAACGCCAAGGGCGAGGCGGTCGCCATCACCGGGTTCGCCAAGTTCGCCCGCGTCGACCGAGCCGCCCGCATGGGCCGCAACCCGGCCACGGGCGCGCCGGTGAAGATCAAGGCGTCGAAGAAGGCGAAGATCACACCGCTCAAGGGCTACAAGGACGGCGTGATGACCGCCGCCGCCGCGCCCAAGCTGGCCAAGGGCGTGTGGCCGCCGGCCCCGCCCGCCGCCAAGGCGCCCGCGAAGGCGCCCGCCAAGTCGGCCGGGGCAGCCAAGGCGCCCGCCGCGGCCAAGGCCCCCGCGGCTGTGAAGGCGCCGGCCGCCACCAAGGCCGCGCCGGCCAAGCGGGCCACCACCAAGAAGGCCTGACCCGTCTGGGCGACGACGGCTGGCGCCTGGCAGAAGTCAACGTCACGCGCCTGCGCGCGCCCCTCGACCACCCCTCCATGGCCGGCTTGCCCGGGGCGCTGGACGACGTCTTCTGGCTCGCCGATCGCAGCCCCGGCTTCGTCTGGCGGCTCAAGCCTGACGTCGGGCCCCTCGTGTTCGCGTCGTTCGGTGGCGAGGACGACGTCGTCGTGACGCTGTCGGTGTGGGAGGACTTCGCCGCCCTCCAGAGGTTCGTCTACCGGACCGCCCACAGCCTGTTCATGCAACAGCGGGCCCGTTGGTTCGCGCCCTTCGGCGGCCTCTCGACGGCGATGTGGTGGGCGCCTGCAGGGACCATCCCCACCCTCGACGAGGCCCTCGCGCGCCTGGCCCGCCTCCGCGGCCGCGGCCCCAAACGGGACGCGTTCTCCCTCGGCCGCCCCTTCGATCCGCCCGCCGATCCGCCCGTTTGACCCGCCCCCCGACCCGCCCGGTTGACCAGTTTGAGGCAGATGGGCCCCGCTTTCCGGGGCTATCTGCCTCAAAGTCGCCTAGGTCGGCCGGCGGTGGCCGTCCCACGAACGGTGGGCCGCCCAGGCGTCGAGGATGGCGTCGAGCTCGCCCGGCTCGAAATGATGGTCGTAGTACGGCTTGTAGCCGCGTGCGCGGCCGAGGGCGGCGAGCGGCGGGAGCAGGACCTTCTGCACGGCGGGCGGCGGCTTCTTGAACTGGGCCACCTCCCAGTAGAACTTTCCGATCACCGCGCCCTGAAGCGGGCGCGGCAGCCCGTGCTGGTTGACCTTCCCGTCCTTAGCCAGGCCGACGAGGGTGGCGAGGATCATCTCCAGCCCGAGGGCGGGCTCGGCCCGCACGATGGTCTCGGCCGGCCCGTCGCCGATAACGGTGAAGTCGTGCCACACCCCGCGCGGCAGCACCGCGGACTCGCCCGCGCCCAGCTCGCGCTCCTCCTTGCCGATCGTCACCCGCAGGGCCCCGCTCACCACGGTCAAGCGCTCGTCCTGGTGGGGGTGGCGGTGCACGCCCGGCGGTCGCCAGCCGACGGGCAGGAACCCCCGGCCCTCGATGTGGGCGCCGCCGGTCTCCGCGCTGCTGGCGATCGAGGTCATCCGCTCGCCCGTGACGGGGTTCACGATGGTTCGCGGTTCGGCCATGATCAGAGTGTGCCCCACCCGCACCCGACCAGGTCGTTCGACCCCAACCTGGTCGGCGCCCGCGAATGCGGTGCGTGGGTCGCCTACTACCGCAGGAAGTGGGCCACGTTGTTGGTCGTCTCCGTCGGCCTGGTGCGCGCCGCGTTCCGAATGCGTTGGCGGCCCACCCTCAAGGGCGCGTGGTTGGTGCTGCGGGCCAACCAGCTTTGGGCGCCGCACCCCGCGAACGACCCCGACGGCGCCCGGCGGTGCATGGAGCGCTTCTACCGGCTCGTGGCCGCCGAGTCGGGAGAGCCGCTCGACACCATCGAGGCGGCCCGGCTGGAGGTCGAGTGGTGGCGCCTCCACCGCGAACGCCAACGCGGCGACGGTGACGGCGCCGCCGACCCCCTCGTCGCCGCCCTCACCGACCTGTACGGCTTCGTCTACCAGGCCTCGACGGACGAGATCCGGCCCGCGGCCGCCCTCCGGGTCCAGGCTATGGACGTCTCCGACCGGTGGGTGGCTGACGGCTGCCACCCCGACAGCCCCTTGATCGCCGAGGAGCGGGCCCTGCTGGTCCGTTCCTACGCCGCCCTGCTCGCCGCCGTGCACCGGTGATTGGAGGTGCAGGGGCTGACCGAGCTGCTTCGGAGCGATCCAGCGTTCGCGGACTTGAGGCGTGCCGTCACCAATACGGGCTTGTGGCGGACGCGGTGATCCTCGCAGGGTCTGATCGACGGGGAGGACGGAGGCAGCTACGGCGCAACTGTGAACTCGGACGGTTCATGCGCTGCCGTTGAGCTGGCGAAGGGCGGCCGAGTCGTTCCGCTGGGGTCCAGTTGAAGCACCGAGCTCGCTACTCGGGGAATTTTCCGCTAGTGAGGTTGCTCTGAAGCCGGCGAGTGAGGGCGGCGTATCCTGATCAGTTCTCGCTTCTGGATCTTCTGGTCGACCCGGGGCGTCAGCCCACGGGGGTGATCTGCAGCCCGAGCGAGGCGAACTTCTCCAGCGGGTGGTCGTAGCCCCGTTCGAGGTGATGGACGCCGTGCAGGGTCGACGGCCCCGTCGCCACCGCGGCGGCGATCACGTACGCAAATGCGGCCCGGATGTCGGGCATCTCGATCTCGGCGCCGTACAGCTTGCTCACGCCCCGGACCACGGCGGAGTGGGAGAACCCGGTCTCCTCGAATCGGCACGCCGACCCGACCAGGCACTGGTCGAACAGCTCGACCTCGGCGTTCATGGCCCGCAACGCCTCGACGTAGCCGAGCCGGTCCTCGAACACGGTCTCGTGCAGGACCGACAGGCCCGCGGCCTGGCTGCAGAGGATGACCAGGGCCGGCTGCCAGTCGGTCATGAAGCCGGGGTGGGTGTCGGTGTAGACGGCGGCCGGCCGCAGCCCGTTCGGCCCCACCTCGGCGGCGATCCCGTCGTCGTCGATGGAGAAGTCGGCCCCCAGGCGCTTGAGGGTCGAGATGGCCGTGACCAGCCGGTCCTGGGCGCAGCCCAGGATGCGGACCCGCCCGCCCGTCGCCAGGCCGGCGACCAAATACGAGAAGGCCTCGATGCGGTCGCCGCCGATGCGCTGGCTCGCCCCCGCCAGCTCGGGCACGCCCTCGATGATGAAGCAGCGGTCGGGCTGCAGCTCGATGCGGGCGCCCATGCGCTGGAGGAACAGGGCCAGCTCGACCACCTCGGGCTCCATGGCCGCGTTCTCGAGCGTCGTGCGGCCCTCAGCGGTCGCGGCGGTGAGCAGCACCGTCTCGGTGGCCCCCACGCTCGGGAAGGGCAGGCGGATGTGGGCGCCGTGGAGCTTGGCCGCCTTGGCTTCCAGCCCCGCCTCGGTGATGTTCACCTCCGCGCCCAGGGCGCGCAGGGCGGCGACGTGGTAGTCGACCGGCCTGGACCCGATGGCGTCGCCGCCCACGTTGGGCACGAACGCCTCGCCGAAGCGGTGCAGCAGCGGCCCGGCCATGAGCACCGGGATGCGGTTGAGGCCGGTGTACGGGAGGTGGGTGTCCTTCAGCGTCCCGGCGTGGATGCGGACCTCCTCGGCCGCCTCGTCCACCTCGACGTCCGCCCCCAGGGCCTGGAGCATGGA
>JAHFUQ010000305.1 GCA_023265045.1 Acidimicrobiia bacterium | reverse complement strand
GGTCGCTTTCGGCGGCCTGCTCCAGTGGCGGCGGTTGGGGCTGCGCTCCCAACCCACGGCCAACGGCTCCGAGCCGAACATGCTGGAGGCCTTCATCCGTCTGGCCAACGCTCAGGACGACTCGGTCGCTCGCTTCGCTCTCCGGTGGGGTGTCCTGCGGGATGGCGAATGGCTCCTGGAGGGCTCGGAGCCGCTGGCCGAGTGGCGGGCGGTGGCGGAGCACTTCGCGGCGGTCATGGACGTGGCGGCGCGGCTCCGCATCGGCGATGCGGTCGACCCGGAGCGGTGGGCTCGGCTGGGCAGGACAGGCCTTGTCGATGTCGAGCTACTAGCCGGTCCTGACGGCGAGCCCGAGGTGCGGCTGCGTCACCAGCTCTGGCCGCTTTCGCCCTTCGCTCGGCAGTGCAGCCCGCCGGAAGCGGTCGGCTACATCGTCTCGGGCTGGCTTCGGCGGTCAGCCGTGGGGCTCGGACTGAGCTGGACCGACCGGCCGCAGGTCGTCCTGGTGCCGAGGTCGCTTCTCGGCGGCCTGGCGCTCCAGCTCGCCTTCGCGGTCAGCGGCGCCGACGGGCTGGCGCTCTGCTCGTCGTGCGGCCGGCCGTTCACACCGAAGCGCCGACCGGCAGCCGGCCGGAGGGCGTACTGCCCGACCTGCGGGGTTCGGGCGGCGCGACGCGATGCTCAACGTGACTACCGCCGGAAGGCGAAGGAGGGCTGACCATGGCCAGCATCGAGAAGCGTCAGACGAAGTCAGGTGAGGACCGGTTCATCCTCCGGTACCGGGTGAACGGCAAGACCGCCGAGAAGCCATTCAAGAGGCGGTCCGACGCCCAGGCCATGAAGGTTAGGCTTGAGGCCGAGGCGCTCGACGGCTCAGTGATCGACCCCCGGGCCGGCGCCCGGACGCTCGACGTCTACGTCGCTTCGTGGCTTTCGACCCGGCTGGTCAAGGGCCGGCCGCTCACCCCGGCGACGAGGATCGGCTATCAGCGGCTCTACCGCCGCAACATCGCCGCCCGGCTCGGCGACCGCCAGCTCCGCACACTGCGGCCCGAAACGGTCCGCACGTGGCACGCGGAGCTGACTGCGGCCGCCGGCGCCGATCAGGCGGCGAAGTCGTACCGCCTCCTGCGTGCCGTGCTGGCGACGGCCGAGACGGACGAGCTGATCCGACAGAACCCATGCCGTATCCGGGGCGGCGGGCAGGAGAACGCCGAGGAGCGGCCGATGGTGCCGACCTCGCTCGTCCTCGAGCTGGCCGAGGCGGTAGAGCCTCGCTACCGGTGCATGGTCCTCCTGGCAGGCTTCGCCGGGCTCCGCACCGGCGAGCAGCTCGGACTCCGGCGCAGTGACGTCGACCTGTTGCACGGCTCGGTACACGTGCGGCGGCAGGCGCAGGAGATCGCCGGCAGCGGGCGCATCATCCTCGACCCGAAGTCCGAAGCTGGCCGGCGCACGGTCGCGCTCCCGGCCACAGTGATCGTGGCCCTCGCCGCCCATATGGCGGCCTTCCCCGGCCCCGATGCCGACGCTCCCATGTTCACCGGCCCCGCCGGGGGCCCGCTTCGCCGGGCGACGTTCTCGAGGGTCTGGCGCGCAGCGGTCGCCGCCACCGGCGCGCCAGCGGAGCTACGCCCCCACGACCTTCGCCACCACGCGGCCACGCTCACGGCCCGGATGCCGGGTATTACGACCAAGGAGCTCATGGCTCGCATCGGCCACGCCTCGCCGCGGGCGGCGCTCATCTACCAGCATGCCACCCCGGACCGGGACCGGGCGGTGGCGTCGTTCCTGGAAGAGATCATGGCCGCCAGCAAGCCGTCGCCGAGGGCCGACGTCGTCGACCTTCCCCTGCAGCGTGTGGGTGGCGTGTGGTCGGACGCGTAGAAGGGGTGTCACCGGGAAGGCGACACCCCTTCTGACCTGCACTTATGTTCGAGGCGGCGAGGAGAATCGAACTCCTGTACAGGGCTTTGCAGGCCCTTGCCTAAACCACTCGGCCACGCCGCCACCCGGCCAGTCTACCGGGCCGGGCGGCGGCGGAGGCCAGCGGGATCAGTCGGGCTCGGGGCCCGATCCGTTGCCCTGGTACCGCGTCCCGTGCGGGACCTCGGCGGCGTAGGAGTGCATGGTGTAGGCGATGTGGCGGTCGTTCATCTCGGTCCGGTCGAGGCGGAAGCCCGGCTCGGTCGTGGGCCGGTTGACGATGAACGACAGGCCGATCGTCTGCTTGGTGTAG
>JAHFUQ010000304.1 GCA_023265045.1 Acidimicrobiia bacterium | reverse complement strand
GTTCGAATGCGGAATCATGCCGTGGATCCTCGGCCACCGCTCCGGGAGCTAACCCCAGCCGGTGATCCGACCCACTTCGCTGTAGACGGTGGCGACGTCACCGGCGGCGCCGATCAAACGGGTGTGCGGCCGGCGTCGCGCCAGCAGCTGGGGGACGACGACATCGTGGCGCGCTCCCAGGCGGGAATGCGTCATCTCGATGGCGAGGGCGCGCGCCAAATTCTTGGACTGGTCAGCGTGCTCTTGCCGATTCCGGGCGGACCGTTGAGCAGGACGAGGTTGGGCACCCGATCAGACCGGCCCGGGCGGGCCCACCTCATCGAGGATGAGCCGCCAGGACGCGAGCCCGTGTACGCACCAACCGTCCGGCGCCACCAGGCACTCGTCCGGGCAGCGGCACACTCCGTCGGCGACCCACTCGGTGAGCGTGTCCTCGTCCGGTGGGGCCCAGCCGCTGTTGACCTCGAACCAGGCCATGGCGTTCCGAACGGCTTCGGCGCCGGTCAATCGACGCCCTCGTGGTCGAGGATCTCGCGGCACAAGTCGAGGCACTCGCCGCAGATGCGCACGTCGTTGCGCACGACCATGTTGAGCACCGCGCTGCGCGCCCTGCCGCAGAACGAGCACGCCACCGGCTCATCGGGACCGACCGTATCCAAGGCCGTCCCCTCGCCGGCCAGCCGGACGCATCCCTCGCAGATGTACTGGCCCGGGCCGGCGATGATCTTCCTGATCCCCTTCGGCCTGCGGCCGCAGAAGTCGCACCGCAGGAGCGGGTTGTCGGACGAGCGCTCGGGCATGCCCGGGATGGTACTCAGGCGATGTGCGGAGAACTTGTGGATAACCGGCGACTCATCGGTCGATGATTGAGAGATACCCACAGATCGGGCAGTTCGTCATTGTGGCGTTATGACCGGTCCGGTACGGTGACACAGACCCGCCAAGACACAAGGGAGACCGAAGCTGTCCGAAGAGGGCTGGGGAGCGTCGATCGTGCGGGCCCCACACGCCGAGGAGGCGCTCGCTCTCGCGGCCCCGTTTGAACCCGCGGGCCCGCCGCCAGCCCCATTCCCTCCGCGGGCGCTCGGCTTGGGCGCACCGGGAGACAGCCGGCCGGCGCCACGGACCGTGATCCCGCCGCCGGGCGGGCAGGCCGTGCCCCTGCCATCCTCCCCCGTTGACCGCGAGGGGATGTACCGCAGCCTGCTCTGGGTGGCCTGGGCGGTGGAGGAGTGCAGCCGGGCCTACAGCCGCTTGTCGTCGCGCGTCGGCAAGTTGGAGAGCCTGGTGGACCTCTTGGAGTCCGAGCCGAGCCGCAGTGGCCCCGTCCCGGCGCTCGCCGCTGCTGCGCCGCCGGCCCAGATGGCCGCGCCCGCGCCCGCGCCGCCACCGCCGCCACCGGCGCTGGACCTCAAGGCAGTGGAACGCATCGACGCCATCGAGGGCCGGATTCGCCAACTGGAGTACGTCCCTCTTCGGCTCGCTCACCTCCAGCGCCTGGTCGACCAGCTGGAGAAGGCCCCGCCGCCGGCCCCGGCGCCGCCACCGCCGCCCCCACCCGAAGCAGCTCCTCTGGCGCCTGACGAGCAGGAAAGCGGCGAGCTGGAAGCGGTCTACCAGGAACTCGACCGGGTGGCGGAGTTTGTCGCCGCCCGCTCCGACGCCCTCGACAAGGCCGTGCATGAACTCCGCCGTGCCGCCGCCTCGAACGGCCACGACGCCGAACGGCGCATGCGTGAGCTCGAAGCCCGGTTGGAGCGGTTCGAGCGGCTCTACGCAGCTATGCAGGCCGGCCTGCAGCTGGCCAACTCGTAAGCGCGCCCCTAAGGGAGGTAGCGGGCGCCGTCCGCCGCCGACGCCGGCGAATCCACCGCCACCAGCCCGCCCCAGACGATGAACCCCTGGCCGTCCCAGGCGCCGACGGCGTAGCCGCGGGCCAGCAGCGTGGCCCGCTCGAGCCGGCGCCACACGTTCGTCGTCGGGTTGAAGGCGACGCCGTCGCCCAGCGGCACGATCCCCCCTTCGAGCCCGGCCGGCGGCTGGCCGCGTGTCGGCAGCGACGCCGGCGAGCCCATCCCGAGCCCGCCCCACATCACCATTTCCATGCCGTTCCACACCGTCAGCGCGCCGGCCCGGGCGGCGGCCGGTGAATCGGGTATCCGCCGCCACGCATCGGTAGCCGGGTTGTAGGCGGCCCCGTCGCCGAAGACCTCGGGCCGGCCCGGGTTGCCGCCCCACACGAGCAGC